>NZ_DATAPY010000075.1:0-28518 GCF_036264965.1 Phenylobacterium sp. | reverse complement strand
CTCCTGCACGGTCGAGGCCATGCCATTGGACCGCCACGCCGAGTTCGTCGCGGTCGATGAGATCCAGCTGTGCGCCGACGCCGACCGCGGCCACGTCTTCACGGATCGCCTGCTGCATGCCCGCGGCATGGTCGAGACCATGTTCCTCGGCGCCGAGACCATCGCCCCGCTGATCCGCCGCCTCGTCCCCACCGCCCAGATCGAAACCCGCCCAAGACTGTCGCAACTGTCCTACGCCGGCCCCGCCAAACTGGTCCGCCTGCCGCCCCGCACCGCCGTCGTCGCCTTCAGCGCGGCCGAGATCTACGCCCTCGCCGAACTCATCCGCCGCCGCAAAGGCGGTTGCGCCGTCGTCATGGGCCGCCTGTCCCCCAGGACCCGCAATGCCCAGGTCGCCCTCTACCAGGAACGCGCGGTCGACTTCCTGGTCGCCACCGACGCCATCGGCATGGGCCTGAACATGGACGTCGACCATGTGGCCTTCGCCGGCCTGCGGAAGTTCGACGGCCGGCGCACGCGGTTCCTCTATCCACAGGAGGTCGGACAGATCGCCGGACGCGCCGGGCGCTATCAGCGCGACGGGACCTTCGGCGTCACCGGCGAGGCCGACGACATGGACGAGGACCTCGTCCGCGCCGTCGAGGAGCATCACTTCGAGCCGGTCACCGGGGCGGAATGGCGCAACTCCAAACTCGATTTCGCCACCCTGCCCAACCTGCTCAAGTCGCTGGCCAAGACCCCGGACCGCGAGGGCCTGAAGCTGTCGGCCGAGGCGCTGGACGAGATCATCCTGCGCAAGCTGGTCCAGGACCCCGACGTCCTCGACCGCGCCCGCGGTCGAGCCGCCATCGAACAGCTCTGGGAATGCTGCCAGACGCCGGACTTCCGCAAGGTGGCCGCCGAGGAACACATGGGTCTGGCGAAGGAGTTCTTCCTGCACCTGACCACTGGCCGCCGGCGGATCCCCGAGGACTGGATCGCCAGGCAGTACGCCCACCTCGATCGCACCGACGGCGAGATCGACACCCTGGCCGCGCGGCTCTCCAGCGTCCGGACGCTGGCCTATGTGGCCAACCGTCCCGACTGGCTGGCCGACCCGGCGGGCTGGCAGGGCCAGATGCGCCAGCTGGAAGACCGGCTCTCCGACACTCTGCACGAAAAGCTGATGGCCCGGTTCGTCGACCGGCGGACCAGCGCCCTGATGCGGGGCCTGCGCGTCCGCGAGGACATGCTGGCCGGGGTCGCGGCCGATGGCGCCGTGACCGTCGAGGGCCATTTCGTCGGGCGCCTGACCGGGGTGCGGTTCGAACCGGCGCAGGGCTCCTCGGTGCTGGAAGAAAAGGCGCTCAGGGCCGCGGCCACTCATGCGGTGGGACCGGAGATCGCGCGACGTCTCGGCAAGCTGGCGGCCGAACTGGACGAAGCCTTCGCGCTCTCGCCGGACGGGACGGTGCTATGGCGCGGCGAGGCTGCGGGCGTGTTGAGCGGCGGCGAGCCCTTCCGCCCACAGGTGCGCCTTCTGGGCGAGCTCGGCCACGACGCAGCGCGCCAGCGCGCGGCTCATCGGCTGGAAGCCTTCGTGGTCGGTGAGGCCGGACGCCGGCTCTCGGCGTTGAAGAAACTGGAGGCCGCCGTGGCCGACGGGCGGATCAAGGGCCTGGCGCGAGGCCTCGCCTACCGGCTGATCGAGGCGGGCGGCGTCTTGGACCGCGCCGGGGTGCGCGCCGAGGTACGCGAGCTCAGCCAGGTGGAGCGGCGGATGCTGCGCGGCCTTGGCGTCCGGCTGGGCGCCTTCTCGGTCTTCATGCCCTCGCTGTTGCGGCCCGAGGCGCGGGTCCTGACCCAAGCGCTGGCGGCGCGCGACGTGCCCGGCTGGCGGCCGGCGAGCGACACCTTGAGCCGCCTGCCCGCTCAGACGCCCTCGGCGCGCGCGCTGGCCGCCTTTGGCCTGCGCGCCGTCCGCGGCCTGGCCGTCCCGGTCGAGCAGCTGGAGCGGCTGGACGAGTTGCTCCGCGCCGGCGCCAAGCAGAATGGCGGCGTGGTCCTCTCCGATCAGGCCCGCGACGAGCTGGGCTGGCGCGATGACGAGGCGCGCACGATCCTCAAGGGCCTGGGCTTCGCGGCGGTGAAACGCCCGGGCGAGGCCGCGACCTGGCGCCGCCGCGGCGATCGCGAGTTCGCCGTCGAACACCGGCCGATCCACGCCCCCAACTCGCCCTTCGCCGCCCTGGCCGCCCTCCAGGGCGAACCCGCGCCCGTGCGCCGGCCGCGCCGCCGCCGTCGCGTGGTCCAGGGCCGGCCATGAGCGAGCCCGTGCTCCAGGAAGCGACGCGCGCCGACGTCTGGCTGTGGCGCGCCCGCTTCTTCAAGACCCGCACGCTGGCCGCGACCTTCATCGACGAGGGCCGCATCCGCCTGACCCGCGGCGGACACGAAAGCCGCATCGACAAGCCCGCCCGTCCGCTCAAGGTCGGCGACGCCCTGGTCTTCGCCCTGGGCGGCAAGCTGATCGCCGTGAAGGTGGAAGCGCTCGGCGAACGCCGCGGCCCGCCCAAGGAAGCACGGGGTCTCTATTCGCCTTTGGAGATTTCTTCGTAGGGCCAGCCCGGCCGCGGCATTGACAACCGCGGGCGCCGCCGCGAAAAACCCGCGCCTGCTTCAGAGCACTCGGAGGCCCCTCGCCCGCCATGACCTACATCGTGATGGATCCCTGCATCAAATGTAAGTTCATGGACTGCGTGGAGGTGTGCCCGGTCGACTGCTTCTACGAGGGCGAGAATTTCCTGGCGATCAATCCGGACGAATGCATCGACTGCGGCGTCTGCGAGCCGGAATGCCCCGTCGACGCCATCAAGCCGGACACCGAGGACGACCCCGACGGCAAGTGGCTGCGGATCAACTCGGACTATTCGAAGGTCTGGCCGAACATCACGGTAAAGGGCGAGGCGCCCGCCGACGCCGAAACCTTCGAGCGCGAGACCGGCAAGCTTGAGAAATACTTCTCCGAGAAGCCGGGCCGCGGCTCCTAAAGCTCGCCGTCAGACCGCCGCTGGATGGCGGGCCCTCCGGGGCAACCCTTTCATTCCGCTTCATTTTATGTTATCGTTATGAACGACGTGGCGCTCAGGCCCTCTGCCTTTGCCCGTCGGCCGCGAAGAAACGCCGATCCGGCGCAGTCCAATGAGGGATAGCTCCGGCTCCAGGCGAAGGGTGTCTTAAGAGGTCTACTTCCGCTTCCAACCGATAACGCCGCCGCGATCTGCTTCGCGGACAGGGTGGCTTATTCGCTGGGCGCATGTGCGTCACAGGTCCGCGCAGGCCGGGCCCCAGGAATTTGAGAGGACTATCTCCATGAGCAAGAACGGTATGGATTTCTCGATCGGCGATCACGTCGTCTATCCGGCCCACGGCGTGGGTCAGGTGCAGGGGATCGAAGTTCAGGAAGTCGCCGGTCTGAAGCTCGAAGTCTATGTGATCACCTTCGACCACGAAAAGATGACGCTGCGGGTGCCGACCGCCAAGGCGCGCACCGCGGGCCTGCGGGCCCTGGCCGAAACCAATGTCGTGACCCAGGCGCTGACGACCCTGAAGGGCCGCGCGCGGGTGAAGCGCACCATGTGGAGCCGCCGCGCCCAGGAATACGAAGCCAAGATCAACTCCGGCGACCTGATCTCAATCGCCGAGGTGGTCCGCGACCTGCACCGCGCTGAGAACCAACCGGAACAGTCCTACTCGGAACGCCAGCTCTATGAGAGCGCGCTGGACCGCATGGCCCGCGAAGTCGCCGCCATCGAGCGCATCGACCGCGACGCGGCGATCGGCATCCTCAACAAGTCCCTGATCAAGGCCGTCGCCGCCTAAGACGCAGGATGCTCCCCCTCAAGGGGAGCATCCGGACGCCTTATGCCATAGCGGGCGTGAGCCTGCGGCGTCGCATGACCGCCCCGGCGAGGCCGAAGCCCAGGATCATCATCGCCCAGGATTCCGGCTCGGGTACGGCTGTGATCGAGCCGAACAGGCCATGCCCTTCGTCCCCGATTCCGGCGACGAAGTAGAGCGTGTTGCTGTCGCCGGCGCCCGCGCCGTTGCCGAACTCGAGCCCCCATAGCCCAGGCAGGAGTATGGGCGAGCCGTCTTCGCTCAGCTTGCCGAGGAACTGTCCCGTCGTCGGGTCATAAGCCGAGATGTACGCCTCGTCGTGCGAGTCATCGTTGAAATTGCCGATCAGGACGTCGTTGCTGAAGCTCCCGAAGTCGGACGGGGCGATGGCGATGCCCCACGGCGAGGACAATCCGCCGCCGTCCGCGAAACGTTGCACGAAGGTCCCGTCGAGATTGAATTCGCTCACGAACCCCGAACCCAGGGGCTGGTTGTCCGCGGGCGGACCGGGAACCGCGTAGGTGACCCAGACGTGGCCGTCGAGGGTCTGGACGTTGAAGGGGGCTAGGCCGCCGGGATTGGCGCCGGGGTCCGTGAAGCTGCCGGTCAGCGAGACCTTGCTGTAGCTCTGATTGAAGACGTCGATCTGGCCGCTGATGCCGTTCGCGGCATAGAGGTAGTTCGCGCCGCCCGTGCTCCCCACCGCAAGGCCGGTGTAGACGGCGATGTTCCCACCCGTCCGTCCCGGCACGACGACCTGCGCGCTGGCGCTCGAGCCGTCCCAGCTTGAAATCGAGCCGTCGAGGTTGGCGATTGCAAATTGGGCGCCGCCGCCGGCGGCGGGCGAGAAGCCCAGGCCGCCCGTATAGACGAGGCCGGTCGGTCCGGCCGGGCCGCCGCCGCCGTTCTGCGGCGTGACCACGGGAGCGGACTGGATCGTCCCGGCGCCGCTGTAGACGCTGGCCGCTCCCGATCCGAAGGCGTTGGCCACCACCCATGGCCCGGTGGGCGAATGGTCGAAGCCCCAGGGGTTGATGAGGTTCGGATCGACCGTCGCCGCCGGCCCATAGCCGAGCGTCGAGAGCACCGATTGGTCGTCGGTTACCAGCGGCGTGACCTGGTATCCCTGCGCGGCGGCGTGGGTCGCGAGCCCCAGGAGGCAGGCGGTCGTCAAGGCGGGCAGCATCTTACGCATTTCGATCTCCCTACGAAGGCGCGCACCGCCGCTCACGGAAGGCGGGACGGCGCCGCTCAGATCGGGGAGCTAGGCCGAAAGCGGCGCGGGCTGCGCGTCAAACCCGCCGTCAATGCGCCGCTGACGCCTTATTGACGGGAGTCGCCGCAACGCCAGGGCAGCGCCGGATCGCGGCAGATGTCCGGCCAATGGCCAGTCTCTTCCCAATAGCCCCACAAGCCCTGGCGGCGCGCGATTTCCGGGAAGCGCGGACTGAGGAGAAGGCTGCGTGTCGCCGGCTCGAACAGCACGCTGGTGTCCAGCAGACGGCGTTGCGCGAGCGCCAAAGCCGCCTCGGTGCGCCCGAGGCCCGCCAGGGCCTCGACCGTGCGGGCGGCCTCCCGAGGCTGCAACTCGTCGCCGGCTTCCAACTGGCGGAGCAACGCCGCGGCCTCTGGCCCGTGCGGATGCTCAATGGCGTAGGTCTCCCGGACCAATTGCGCCTGGCGCGCTGGTTCGAGGCAGCCCGGAACCTCGGCCGCCCGCGCGATCGCGTCCCGTGCAGCCGCCGGATCGCTATGCAGGAGGATCGCCACCCGTTCGCAGGACAGTCCCGGATCGCGGCCCCGGCGCGCCTCCGCATCATCGAGCAGGGTCAGCGCGGCGCGGGGCTGGCCGTCGCGCGCCAGCAAGGCCGAAACCGTGACGATCTTGACCGGCGAAGTCGGGTCTCTCGCCATCGCACGGCGCGCGAACACCACCGCCTCCTCGTTGCGGCCCACGGCGTTCAGGACGTGTGAGATAAAGTTCGGAAGTGACGGATGGTCCGGCTCCGCCGCCAGACCACGCAGATAGAGACGCTCGGCGTTGGCGAACTCGCGCCTGTCCAGCGCCAGCCGGCCCAGCGCGAGATAAGCCTCCCCGGTGGTCGGGTCGAGCGCCAGGGCGCGCCTGGCTTCGGCCTCGGCTTCTCGGCGTGCGGCCGGTCGGAGGTCAGGAGGCAGGGCGTCCGCGTTGACCGCCAGGTCGGTGGCGAGAATCCCGTGCGCATAAGCGTCACGCGGAGCCGCGGCGATGAACCGGCGGGCGGCCACGGCGAGGTCTTCCGGACTGCTATCGGGGGCGCCGGAATAGATCTTCCCGCATGCGTCCATCATCAACGCCGTCACGTCGTCGGGCCGACGCACGCCGCGAGGCCCCCGCACCGCGCAGCTGATGACGAAGCTGGTCCAGTTCGCGAGCCTGTCGGCCGCGGGCGCTGCGCCGTCCCGCGCTTCCAGGCGTTTCGACCAGAGCAGCACGCCGGCCGGCGTCTGGACACGAACCGTCAGGGCGGTCGGTCGGGAGCTGCTCAGCACTTCCCCGCTGACGATCCATTCGGCCCCTGAACGCCGCGCGCGAGCCAGGCTGCCGGAGTCCATCACGTGAACCGCGAGCCGCCCGGTCGGCACTCCGGCGTTCATTGAGGTCACGATCCGGTCGGCGACGCTGCGCAGTCCGACGTCGGCGGGTGTCACCGACCACGGCAGGATCGCCACGACCCGCACGCCAGCCGGCGTGGCGGGGCGGCGGCCCAAAACCCACGCCGCCGCGCCGGCAAGCACCAGAACCGTCACGAGCGCGGTTGCGGCGAGACCCCAGCGGCCGACCCGCGAGCGTCCGGGCCCGCCCCGCTCGGAAGCCGCCGAAGCCGAGGGCAAGCCGTTCGGATGATGGTCGGCGAGCCATCGATCGAAAACCGGATCGATGTGGTCGAGGTCGTGAAGCGCCCCGAGCTTGGCCGGATGGACAGCGACGCCCGTCGCCAGGCAGACCTGCTCACCCTCGACCGCCACGAGGCCCGGAAGCTCGGCGCGAAGCTCGAACAGGCATTGCCGCAAGCTCGCCCGCGCCTGATCCCGACCGCGGTCGCTCCACAGCAGGGCGATCAGCTCGCCCCGCGTCGCCGCGTGAGCGGACTTGCTGGCCAGGTAGGCGATCATCGCCCGCGCCTTGCGCGCCCGCGGCGTGGCCTCCGTTCCGTCCGCTCGCCGGACCCGCACAGCGTCGTCCAGCGTGACGCGCCAACTCCCGATCCCGTGAGAGGGCGGGCGCTCTTCCATCCTAGGCCAGAGGCATTTCGAGCAGCGCCTCGGGATCGCCGCCGGGGCCGCGGTCCAGTTCGGCCCTCAGCTTGTCGCGGTCGAGGTCGCCTTCCCACCGGGCGATGACCAGGGTCCCGATGCCGTTGCCGATGAAGTTGGTGAGCGCCCGGCACTGGCTCATGAAGCGGTCGACGCCGAGCAGCAGGCCGAGGGCGGCGATCGGCAGGTCGGGGATCACCGCCAGCGTGGCGGCCAGAGTTATGAAGCCCGCGCCGGAGACGCCGCTGGCGCCCTTCGAGGTCAGCATGGCCACGCCCAGCAGGGTCAGCTCCTGCTGCCAGGTCAGGTGGATATTGGTCGCCTGGGCCAGGAACAAGGTGGCCAGCGTCATGTAGATGTTGGTGCCGTCGAGGTTGAAGCTGTAGCCGGTCGGCACCACCAGACCGACCGTGGTCTTGCCCGCGCCCAACCGCTGCAGCTTGGCGATGATCAGCGGCAGGGCCGCCTCCGACGACGAGGCGCCCAGCACGATCAAGAGCTCCTCGCGGATGTAGCGCAGGAACTTCAGCACCGAGAAACCGCTCAGCGCCGCGACCGCGCCCAGCACGATCAGCACGAAGAGCGCGCTGGTCAGGTAGAAGGTCCCCACCAGGGCGCCGAGGTTCCGCAGTGAGGCGACCCCGAACTTGCCGATGGTGTAGGCCATGGCCCCGAAAGCGCCGATCGGCGCCAGGCGCACGATCACCCCGATGATGCCGAAGAACACCTGGGCGATGCCGTCCAGGACCCCGGCCGTCTTGATCCCGAATTCGCCCATCTTGGTGCAGGCGAAGCCGGTCAGCACCGCGATCACCAGCACCTGCAGCAGGTCGCCGTTGGCAAAGGCGCCCAGGAAGGTGTCCGGGATCAGGTGCATCAGATAGTCGACCACACCCTGGCCGTGGGCGGCCTTGGCGGCGTAGTCGGCGACCGCCTTGGGATCCAGCGTCGCCGGGTTGATGTTGAAGCCCTGGCCCGGATGCAGGAGCTCGCCGACGCCCAGGCCCACCGCCAGGGCGAAGGTGGACATCACCTCGAAATAGACCAGCGTGCGCACGCCCAGCCGGCCGACCGCCTTCAGGTCGCCCATGTGGGCGATGCCCGCGGCCACGGTGCAGAAGATCACCGGCGCCACGGCCATCTTCACCAGCTTGACGAAGGCGTCGCCCAGCGGCTTCAGCGAGGCGCCGAACACCGGCCAGATCGCGCCCACGATGAGCCCGAGCGCCACGGCGACCAGCACCTGCACCCAGAGCTCGCGAAAGATCTTCATCGGCCCGACTCTCCCACGAGGCGACGCCGCCCGGGGGGCAAGCTAGGGTGCGCGGTCAAGCCGGGCAATCGTCCACTGGCGCGGCGGGCGCCCGCGGCGCGAAAGGCTTGGCGCCTGCCTCAACGCGTGGCATCGGTCGCCCCGCGTGGCCTCGTAGCTCAGCCGGATAGAGCAGGGCTTTCCTAAAGCCAAGGTCGGGGGTTCGAGTCCCTCCGAGGCCGCCATGGACCCGCGCGTTAAAAACGTGCGTCGTCGAGGCGGATGGGTTCAACATGGGGAGGCAATCCCTATGTGGGTCGGGACCTATCGCAAAGGAATCCATTCATGGCCGCGAAAACCGAAACCGCGATCCTCGCCGGCGGATGCTTCTGGGGGGTGCAGGACCTGTTGCGGCGCTATCCCGGGGTGCTTTCCACCCAGGTGGGCTATTCCGGCGGCGAGGTCCCCAACGCCACCTATCGCAACCACGGAAACCACGCCGAGGCGATCGAGATCGTCTTCGATCCGGCCATCATCTCGTTCCGGCGGCTGCTGGAGTTCTTCTTCCAGATCCACGACCCGACGACGCTGAACCGCCAGGGCAATGACCTGGGCGCCAGCTATCGCTCGGCGATCTTCTACACCAGCGAAGAGCAGAAGCGCGTGGCGCTGGACACCATCGCCGACGTGGACGCCTCGGGCCTGTGGCCCGGTAAGGTCGTGACCGAGGTCACCGCCGCGGGGCCGTTCTGGGAGGCCGAGCCGGAGCACCAGGACTACCTGGAGCGCATCCCCAACGGCTACACCTGCCACTTCATCCGTCCGGACTGGAAGCTGCCGGTGCGCGCCGCGGCCCAGTAGCCGCGGCGGCCACGCCCGACGGCTTAGAAGGCGGTGTGCATGCCCACCGCCAGCACCAGTCCCTGGCCCTCGACGCCGCCACGCAACGCCGTGGCCACCGCCGCCGGCGTGCCGCCATAGAAGACCGAGTCGTGGTGGATCGAGCTGTTGGCGAAGTCGATGTAGGAGACCGCCGCGTCGACCTTGATCGCCGGGGTCACCTGGGCGGTCGCGCCGGCGCTGAGCAGCCAGCGGTTGCTGTCCGGCACACGGGCGGTGCGTTCGGCGCCGGGCGTCGGCGTCGGGTCATACTGGACGCCGGCCCGCAGGGTGAGCTTGGGGTTGAGCGCGTAGTCCACGCCCACCGCGCCGGTGGTGGTGTCCTTGTAGTTCTGGGCGAGGCTCTGACTGCCGGCGGCGGTGCGGATGTCGATGGCGTCGAACTCGCTCCAGCCGAAGCGCTGGATCTGGCCATCGAGGGTCAGCTTGTCGGTCAGGCGGTAGCGGGCGCCCACGGTGGCGATCCAGGGCGTCGTGAAGTTGGCCGAACCGTCGACGACGGCGTTGGCCCCCGCCAGCGGCCCGAGCAGGCCGCCCACGAACAGGTGGCCGTGCAGGTCGTGCGCCATGGCCGAGCGATAGCTCGCCCCCAGCGACCAGCGGTCGACGTGCGCCTGGGCGCCCAGGGTGTAGCCATAGTTCCAACCGTCGCCGCTCAGCTGGTTCACGCCATCAGGCAGCAACGGCGACAGGTTCGGGCTGGCGGTCTGCAGCTTGGCGTTGGTGTACTCGGCGTCGACGCCCACGCCCAGATCGAGCCAGTCGGTCGCCTTCATCGCGCCGGTGAGCTGCAGGTCCGTGGTGGTCAGACGGGTGTCCAGCGCGTCATACCGCGCCCAGGAATTGCGGTCGTACTTGGTGGTGAAGTTGTAGGGCGCCGTCAGCGACACGCCCACGGCGAAGCGATCGCCGATCGGGGTCGAGATCGCGAAGGACGGGGCGACGCCGCTCTGGATGGGATCGGACGCCTTGCCGACGCCGCTGACCGGCAGGGTCACGCCGCCCGGATATCTAATTGTCGAATTATCGTTGGTGACCTTGGACGACACCAGCACGCCGCTGACCCCGACATAGGCCTCCCGCGGGGACGAGGCGATGGACGCCGGATTCCACCACAGCGAGGCCGGGCCCTGGTCGGCGACCTCGCCCGAATAGGCGCGCCCCGTCCCGACAACTGACTGCTCCTGCAGATAGAAGCCGGCCGCGTGGGCCTGGGCGGAAATGGCGAGAAGGGCCGCACCGGAGAGCGCGAGCGTGCGGAGTGAGCGCATGGGAGGATCCTGAAATCACCGAGGCGAACATGGCCTGGGTCCGTTAGATGGCGTCGCCGATCCGGAATTAAAGCGGCGGCCAGACCATGGCTTGCGCGATGCGCGGCAAGCTGATGATATTGACCGAACGGTCGGTAAGCACCTGGGGGAACGAGGCCATGATCACCCGACGCGAGACGGTAGGGTCCCTGTTGCTCGGCGCGGCGATGGGCGCCGGGGCCGCTGCGGCGGCGACCGAATACTGGCCGACCCTGACCGGCTGGGACGCCATCGACCCCGCCGCCGCCGGTTTCGATCCGCAGAAGCTGGGCGCGGCGCTGGATGCGGCCATGGCCGACCGCAGCTCCGACATCCTGGTGCTGCGCGGCGGCAAGATCGTCGCCGAACGCTATGCCGCGGACGGCGCTGTCGACCGCAAACAGCAGATCGCGTCGGCGGCCAAGAGCATGGTCTCGGTGCTGGTGGGCGTCTGCATTGACCAGGGCAAGATCAAGTCCGTCAATCAGAGCGCGGCCGACTTCATCGCGCCCTGGCGCGGGACGCCGAAGGCGGCGATCACCATCCGCCATCTGCTGACCATGACCAGCGGCCTGGACGACAAAGGCCTGGCGCTGCGCGGGATCACCGGCGACCAGTTGGCGATCAATGCCGCGGCGCCGCAGATGGCGCCGCCCGGAACCCGCTGGGCCTACCAGACGGCGGTGTTCCACCTGCTCTATCACGTGGTCGCCCACGCCGCCGGCGAGCCCTTCGAGGCCTTCGCGACGCGCAACCTGACCGGCCCGCTCGGCATGCAGCACACCGACTGGGTGACCAGCCCCGGCCAGGGCGCGAACGGGCCGGTGACCAACTACTACACCGCTGCCTGCTCGGGCCGCGATCTGGCGCGCTTCGGCCTCATGGCGCTGCGCGGCGGGCGCTGGGCCGGCAAGCAGATGGTCAGCGCCAGCTACCTCAAACAGGCTACATCGCCCTCGCAGCCGCTCAATCCGGCTTACGGCTTCCTGTGGTGGGAGAACGCCAAGCCCGGATTCGGCGCTGAGGAGGCCGTGCGCGGAACCGCCGAGCTGCGGTTCGATGGCTCGCCGCCCGACACCTTCGCGGCCCTGGGGGCCGGCGTCCAGGCGGTGCTGGTCGTGCCCTCCCTCGACCTGATCGTCATCCGCCAGGGACAGGCGCCTGGCCCGAAGATGCTGCCGGCCCTGCTGGCCTCGACGTGCGCGGCCATCCGCCGGCCGGCCTGAGGGCGGTGAAGGCTCCCACGCTCCGCGCCCGCTCGCCCCGGCCCGGCAAGCGCGGGGCGACCGCGCTGGGCGTCGACCGGCAGCGGCAGATCTTCGTCGCCGCCTCCAAGCTGTTCGTCGAGAAGGGCTTCGACGGCGCCTCGATGAGCGACATCGCCGAGGCGGTGCAGATCACCAAGCCCGGCCTCTATCACTTCGTCGACAGCAAGGAGGACCTGCTGTTCACGATCGTCAGCTTCGGCATGGACCGGCTGGACATCGACGTGATCGAGCCGGCGCGGCAGGAGCCCGATCCGCTGAAACGCCTGGCGCTCATCGTGCGCAACCACGCCATGAACGTGGGCCGGATCACCACCGACATCGGCAGCCCGCTGTCCATTGTGGTCGACGAGACCTCGGGCCTTGGCGCGGAGAACCGCCGGGCGGTCGACGCGCGCAAGCGGGCCTATTTCGAGCTGCTACGCTGTACGCTGGACCGTCTGGAGACGGACGGAAAGCTGCGGGAGGGCGTCGACGCCACCGCGGCGGCGTTCAGCATCATCGGGGCGGTGATGTGGATCGCGCGCTGGCGCAAGGCGGACGGACGGCTGTCGATCGAGGAGGTCGCCGATCAACTCACCCGGATTGTGCTGCGGGGTCTGCTGCGCCCGGAGGTTGAATCCGCCTGAGCGTACCGAACGGCGCCATTTGGTCGCTTGTGAGACGACAAAATCGCTCCTAGGGTACGGACCGACCGGTCGGTAGATTTCCGATCCAAAGACTGATGAGAGGTGTGACGGCGCCGCCGATCACGCCCTAGCAAGGGGAAACGTGATGAGAAGGCTCCTTTTGGGATTCGCCTCCGTGGCGGCGCTGACCGCGGCCGGCGGCTCCGTCGCCCAGGCCCAACAATCCACCACCGCCGCAGCCGGCGCCGGCGACGCCACTTCGGTGGGCGAGCTGGTGGTCACCGCGCGCAAGCGCACCGAGCGCCTGCGCGACGTGCCGATCGCCGCCAGCGTGATCGGCTCGCTGGACATCGACCAGCGCGGCGGCCTGCAGGGCGTGAAGGATCTTGTCACCTCGATCCCTAGCGTGGCCTTCGGCGACACCTCGACGCCGCTGACCTCGGAGATTTCGATCCGCGGTTCGGGCACCAGCCGCGGCACGAGCGCCGACTCCGGCGTCGGCCTCTATCGCGACGGCGCCTATGTCGGAGGCGGCGCCCAGGGCGGCCGCACCTACAGCCGCTTCGACCTGTTCGACGCCAGCCAGATCGAGGTGCTGCGCGGCACCCAGGGCGCGCTCTACGGCCGCGACGCGGTCGGCGGCGCGATCAACATCATCACCGCGCGCCCGACTGGGACCGAGTCCGGCTACGTCTCGGTGAAGGCCGGCAATAAGGAGTTCACCGAAATCGAGGCGGTGATCAACCACCCGCTGACCGACCACCTGTCCCTGCGCCTCAGCGCCGACGTCATGGGCCAGCCGAAGGGCTTCTATTACAACCCCGATCTGAACGCCTACATCGACGCCCAGTCGACCCACGCCTACCGTGGCCAGCTGCAATATGAGAACGGCAAGTTCGACGCCAACCTGATGGTCGAGCACACCAATGACCGCTATCCGGCGCTGAACCTTCAGCTCTACGTCTATCCCAACGCCACCGAGCCGAACGGCATCTTCATCCAGCCCAAGTTCTCGCGTCCGCACAACTTCATGGACTACGACACCGACACGGTGAACGACGTCGAGTTCACGTCACACTACAAGTTCGACATCGGCACCCTGACCTGGATCTCGCTGTACCGGGACCGCAAGGACATCCAGCAGTTCGACAACGACCTGCTGGACCCCGGGCTGGCGGCGCAGATTGTCGCCGACGGCCTGCTGGCCAAGGGCGCGGCGCTCGGCGAGATCAACGGCTCCCAGCAGAACCACGGCCATACCAAGAGCTTCAACCAGGAACTCTACATCTCGGGCGACATCGGCACGCAGTGGAAGTGGCTGGCCGGCGCGGAATATCTGCACCTCGATGACACCGACACCATCACCGCGACGCGCACGCCGACCAAGGCCAATCCCTCGACCGGCACGGTCTCGCCCTCGGCGCAGAAGCTGAATTCCTGGGCGGCCTACGGCAGCCTCGAGTACGACTTCACCAGCCAGCTCAGCGTTACGGGCGAGCTGCGCTACACCAACGACGACAAGACCTTCACCGCCAACCAGTTCGACTTCGGCACCGGCGTCGCCACCGCCGGCAAGCTGGTCAACGCCAGCTTCAGTCCCAGCAACACCTCGTACGACGTGACAGCGGCCTACAAGTTCTCGCCGGAATGGATGGGCTACGCCAAGGTCGGCACGGGCTTCCGGGCCGGCGGGTTCAACTCGAACCTTGGCATTCCGCAGCAGCCGATTCCGATTCCCGTCAGCTACGGTAACGAAAACACGACCTCCTACGAGATCGGCGCCAAGGGCAACATCATCCGCCAGATCTATGTCACCGCGGCCGCCTACTACACCGACGTCGACAACCTGATCATCCAGACGGACAACGGCTGCAAGGCGACCAATCCGGTGTGCCCGGTCGCCCAGACTAACTTCGCCACCGACGGTGGCCGGGCCTGGATCCGCGGCCTGGAGGCGGAGGCCACGATCAGCTTCCACCCGCTGGGCGGGGACCTCTCGGGAACCTTCGGCGCCTCGACGCAGGAGGGAAAGATCACCAGCGGCGTGTTCAACGGCGATATGCCGCCGCAGCTGCCGCACTACCTGACCTCAATGGACATGAACTACAGCCACCCGGCGCCTTACGACTCCACGGGCTTCGTGAACCTGGTCTACAGTGGCCGTTTCGGCGGGGTGCAGGAGATCGCCCAGACGCCGAAGCTGCACCAGTATCAGCTGTTCAACACCCGCTTCGGCGTCCGCAAGGGCCGCGTCGAGGCCGCCGCCTTCGTCAACAATCTCTTCAACACCACCTACATCGATTTTGAGGCCTCGACCGCCCGGCGCTGGAGCGAGCCCCGGACCTACGGCGCCCAGCTGATCTACAAGTGGTGAGCGCGCGCCGACCGTTTGCGGCCGCCTAGCGCCCCGGGGTTCAGGCATCCTCTCGGCCTGGACCCCGACTCTCCGAGTTAGTCCTTCAGGACCCCGTGCAGCGCCAGCGCGACGATACTATCCGCCACCGCGGCGGCGGACAGCCGCCCGCCGGGCCGGCGCCAGCGGTTGGTCCACATGACCATGCCGATGATCGAAAAGGCGCTCACAGTGGGATCGAGGCCGTCGGCAAGCCGGCCCTCGGCCTTGAGCTCGTCCAGGGCGCCGCGGATCACCTCGAACACCTGGCGCAGCCGGCCTTCCATCTGCGATCGGCGCTCGTCGCTGAGACCGATCAGGTTCTCCACCAGGGCGGTGACGGGATTGCCGACGTCGGTCTCCACATGACTGATGTTGTCGACGTGCAGGCGGATCATGGCCGCCAGCCGGGCCTCCGGATCCTTGATCGCCCGCGCGGGCTCGATCACCTCGCGTTCCAGCCGCTCGACGCCGTCGTCGACGATGGCGGAAAGCAGCTCCTCCTTGCTCTCCACGAAGTGGTAGAGGCCCGGCTTGGTCAGGCCGACGGCGTCGGCGATGTCCTGCATCGAGGTCCCGTCATAGCCCTGCTGGACGAACAGGCGCGAAGCCGCCAGCCGGATCTGCCGCTGCCTGGCGACGCCCTTCTCGGGTCTCGAAGTCGTCCGGGGCGCCGTCGCCATTCTGTAAAGGTCTCCAGTGGTTTGCCGCAGCTTCAGCCGAGGTAACAAAGGTGCGCCAGGATGGACAGCCATTCAGCGTTTCGCAAGTGATCGGGGCTTGCGCCGAGCCCCTCCATGTTCACAGTCGCGCAGGGCGCCATCGTTGTCGGAGCGTATCTTGAACCGGACCAGATTCAGCGATCTGACCACCCTCGCGGCGCTGGCCTTGCTGGCGTTCGTCGTGCCGGGCGCCGCCAGCGCCCACATCGTCCAGGGCGAGGCCGTGGGCTTCGTCAGCGGCTTCAGGCACCCGATCTCCGGCCTCGACCACATCGTCGCCATGGTGGCCGTGGGCCTGTGGGGCGCGCAGCTCGGGCGGCCGGCCATCTGGCTCCTGCCGGTGACCTTTCCGCTGGTGATGGCCTTCGGCGGATTCCTGGGCTTGATCGGCGTCCACCTGCCGGGCAGCGAGATCGCGATCGCGCTGTCGGGGGTCTGCCTGGGTGCGGCCGTGCTTGCTGAGCTGAAGCCGCCGCTGTGGGCCGCGGCGATCCTGGTCGGGGTCTTCGGCCTCTTCCACGGCTACGCCCACGGCGCCGAATTGCCCCCCGGCGACAACGCCCTGCTCTACAGCCTGGGCTTCGTCCTCGCGACCGGCTTGCTGCACGCCAGCGGTATCGCGCTCGGCCTCGTCCATCGCTGGCCGTGGGGCCGCGTGGCGCTGCGCGGAACCGGCGCCGCGATCATGTCCTGCGGCGCCTTCTTCCTCTGGACGGCCCTGACCTAGCCCTTCTTCGGCGGCGTGAACCAGATCGGCGAGGACCAGGCGCGCTCCTGGATGGTGGCCGGCGCCTTGGCCGGGATCGGCAGGTGGTTGGCGATCGCCAGGTGCGTCGTCCACCGCGCCGTCGGGATCTCCAGCACGCGGGCGTAGTAGACCGCCGGCACCTTCGGATCGAAGGTCGGATCGCGCCACTCGCCAGCCAGCATGGTCGAGCCGATGGTGTTGGCGGTCTTGCCCGTCGTCAGGTCCACGGTGTTGCCCACCGCGGGCGCCTTGCCGGTCTTGGGGTCCGCCTTGCGGCCGCCCGACAACGCCACATCGAAGACCTTTTCCTTGTAGGTCTTGCCGTCCAGCCAGACCTTGATGATCTGGGCGCGGTCGAGGTTGGCCCCGTCCGGATCCTTCATCGCCTGCAGGACGAAGCGCGGCGCCTTGCCGCCCGCCGCGGCCGGCAGGTCGGAGCCCATGGGCACGCCCTCGGCGTAGGCTTCCTTGACCCAGTCGGTCTTGCTGATCAGCGACGGAGCTAGGTCGAAGCCGCCGAACATCCGCACCCGGATGCGGGTGCCGGTGGTGGCGAAGGTCTCCTTGCGCCTCAGGGCCGCGAAGATCGAGGCGCGTGTGTTCTCCTCGGCCCAGACGCCGGTGATCGAGGCGCCGGCAAACTGTAGCGGATCGTTCTCCCGCTGCCCGTTCGGACGCACGCCCACCTCGCCTTCGGCGCGCGCCATGCCCAGCGCGGTGCGCGCGCCGGGGCCGGACGGCAGCATGGTGTGCTTGTCCAGGCCGCTGATGCGCCCGGCGAAGCTGTCCTCGTCGCTGACGCTCAGGCCGTTGTGGAGGTCCGAGGCCCCGACGATGCCCATCTTGAAGGGGTTGGCGCCTACCTGCGACAGGACCACCAAGCCGCGGCCAAAGGCCTCGCGGACATAGGAGCCGTGCTGGTTGGGTGAGGTCTCGCCCTTATAGACCCGGTCCATGATCTCGAAGTTGGCGAACTCGTCGTTGGGCGACAGCTCCGGCGTGGTGTCGGATGTGCCCTTGGTCTGGGCGATCTCCACCAGCGGTTCGTTGAGGGCGCGGTTCTGGGCGTAGGCCTCGTCGATGGGCCGGCCGTCGGACATGTTCCAGTCGAAGTCGCGGCCGTCGCTGAGGTTCGAGTTGTGCGGGATGGCCAGCACGTCGATGCCCTGCTTGCGCACCGAGTTCAGATATTTCCAGAGGTCTTCCGGCTTGTTGGAATCCACGGCGGTGAAGGGGTTCGGCGCGTGGTCGGAGTTGAAGATCACATTGCGGTGCATGTGGATGCCCTGGCCCGGCGAGGAGGTCCATTCGTAGGCGACGAAGGTGGTGAACTTGCCGGGCTGGTAGTTGGCGTTGGCGGCCTTCATCTCGACGGTCCAGCCGTCCGCGGCCTTGGCGGCCTCCTTCATGATCGGCGGGGTCTCGCCGCCGCCCTCGACGTGCAGCATCTGGCCGGCCTTGAAGAAGGCCTGTTGGCCGCCCTTGCCGAGTTCCTTGCCGATGTCCGATTGCGAGAAGGCGCTGTTGGGATCGTCGAGCTGGGTCATGGCGCCCAGGTATTCGGAGTGGTCGGTGACCGCGGTGAAGTCCAGCGGCCAGGCGCGGCGCGCCGGGACGGCGGCGGTCGCCTTGATGCCCTGTTCGATGGCCACCTGGCTGGCCGGCACCATGATCGTCTCGCCACGGGCGAACTTGTAGGCCTGGTCGGGCGTGACCTTGGTGCCGAAGGTCCAGGCGTCGAAGGACATCACCGTGTGCAGATGCAGCTCGCCGAAGAAGGCGCGGCGGCCGGCCGGATCGACCTTCAGGGTCGCCGCGGCCGCCTTGCCGGCCCCGACCTCCGTCTGGGTGAGCGCGCTGCGGGTGAAGGCCGCCGTCGCGGCCAGGGCGACCAGCGCCGTGGTGATCCAAAGTCCGCGATATTTCATCGGAGGCTCCCTACTGGTTTTCTTGCTTATGAACCGGTGACACGCGCGCCGTAGCGCCAGACCCAGCCAGCCAGCAGCAGGCCGGATGCGGCCAGCCAGCTGCCGCTCACCCTGACCGCGATCACCATCCAGGCGCGGGTCAAGGGCAGGGTCAGCGAGGTGGCGATGGCGAAGACGACGAAGACGCTGGCGGCCATGCCGGCCAGACTGGCGACATGCGGCAGGCTCGGCGCGACGCCGGAAAGATCCGCCGCGCCGCGCAGGGCGCCCAGCGCCCCCGCTGCGACTACGCTGCCCCAGCGCGGCAGATCGAGATTGGCCGCCAGGCCGCCGCCTATGCCTAAGAACATCACCGCTGTAGCCGCCGAGATGACGGCTGGCGGCGCCGCGAGGCCTGCGAGCGCCAAGAGCCCCCCGGCCAGCCAGGCGAGCGGCAGCACGGCCAGCAGAAGCCGCACGGTCGCCGGCCCCCGCAGGCCCGCGAGGAAGGCGAGCGCGACGGCGGGAAGATAGTCTTCCGGGCTCAGGCCGAAATGGGTGATCCCATCGTAGATCGGGCCCATGCCCGTGGCGACCAGGTGCGCCTGAGCGACGCCCGGCGCGGCGGCGGCGATGGCTAGGGCCGCGAGGACAAGGCGGCGGGCGCCCATCAGTTGGCTCCCAGGACGATAGCGCTGTGCTGGAAGGTCCACATCGCGCCGAGCGCGCCGATGGCGTAAGCCGGCAGGGCCGCGACCGGACGGGGCCAGGAAAGCTGCATCAGCCGGAACGACCGGATCAACGCCAGCACCACGCCCAGGAACGCCAGCTGGCCGATCTCGACGCCGACGTTGAACAGCGCCAGCGCGCCCAGCAGAGCGCCCTTGTCCAGGCCCAGCGTCGAGAGGCCGTTGGCGAAGCCCATGCCGTGCAACAGGCCGAAGGCGAAGGCCACGATCCAGGGATAGCGGATGGTCAGGCTGGTCCCGCCGCGCGCCGCACGGATCGCCTCCGGCGCCACGAACAGGATGGAAAGCGCGATCAGCGCGTTCAGCACCGGCGTCGAGAGCTGGATATGGCCCAGCGTCGCCGCGGCAAGCGTGATGCTGTGCGCCACGGTGAAGGCGCTCACCGTCTTCACCAGCGTCCAGCGGTCGCGCACGATCAGGAGCAGGCCCAGCACGAACAGCAGGTGGTCTGGCCCCGTCAGGATGTGCTCGATTCCGAGCAGCAGGAAGGCCGAGACCGCCGTCGGCGCTCCGGCCTTGAGGTCGATGCGGAACTGCGGCGCCTCGGGCCGCACGATGGTGTCGACGCCTTCGCCGTTCTTCAGCCGGATCCGGACAAAGACGTCGGTGATGGTGTCCTGCAGACCGTCGATGGAAACGGTGCGCCCCTGCAGCGGCAAGGGCCCCGGGGCCTGGAAGGTCCACTGCCGGATCAGGAAGCCGCCGGTGGCGTACTGGTCGGCCGGCGGCTGGTCCAGCCAGCCGTTGGAGAGGTGCGGGACCAGGTGGATCGCCACATCGCCCATCACCGGCTGCTTCCAGATCGCCGTGTAGGTCGAGGGGCCCGTCTGATCGATCTCCAGGTAGGCCGGACGCACCTCGTGGGCGACAGCCGAGCGGGCGTCCATCAGGCCGAACAGCAGCGCGAGCGCGAGCCACAACCGCTTCATGGCGCGGCCTTGCGGTCGGCGCGCACGATGGTGAACCGTTTGGCGATCTGGTCGAAGGCGGCGGTGTTCGCCCCGTCCTGCGCGTCCTGCAGATCGTCGCTGCGCACCCGGTCGCGGACATCGGCCAGCGGCGGCCGGGTCGGCGCATCACGGTTGGCGACATAGAGCAGGTGCCAGCCGTAGGCCGAACGATACGGGCCGCTCCAGCGTCCGGCCGGCGCGGTGAAGACGGCGCCTGAGAAGTCGGTGTGGCCGAACAGGCGCTCCACCTGCTCGGGCTCGAAGGCCGAGAAGTCGTAGAGGTCGGGGAAGGCGTCGCCGCGCTCCGGCGCGCGGGTCACGCCCGCCGGGATCTTCGCCAGGACCGCCTTGGCGCGCGCCTGAGCGGCGGCGTCGCCGTCCGGCCCGACCGCGAAGAAGATATGGCTGAACGCGGCGCGAGAAGGCGCGGCGTAGTGGTCGGCGTGGGCGGCATAGTAGGCCTGCAGTTGCGCGTCCGTCGGCTCGGCCGGCGCGTGCAGGTTCTGCATCAAGAACTGCTCCTTCTGCACCACCCGGCGTCGCACGATCTCGTCATCCTGATCGAGCTTCAGGGCCCGGCCCTGGCGGAACAGCATCTCGTCGTGCAGGTCGGTCTCGATCAGCTGTTCGAGCGTCGCCGGATCCGGCGGCGTCCCGAACTGCAGCGCGTAGCTGCGCGAGAGCTGCGCCACATGGGCGGGCGTCACCTCGATGCGATAGATGTCGGTGCGCGTCTGGTAGCTGCGCCCCGCCAGGAACAGCAGGAAGCCCAGCACGACGAAATGGAACAGCGGCTCCTTCAGCACGCGCAGCAGCCAAGGGCGCGCGTCGTGGGTGTGGGCGCCAACCTCAGGGGCCGCGGAAGGTCTGTTGATATCGATCTTGATGACCCAGCCGCCTCAGATGTTCGACGGACGCACCGGACCGCGCGCCCACGTGTCGTGCTGCAGATCGACCAAGGTTCCCGCCCCATCGTGGGGCATGTTCGCCCTCGTCACCCTGAATCCTATGACCTTCTCCGCGCCGATGACAGACAGGCGTCCGCGCATTCCGTATCGCGAAACAACCCCGTGCAGTCAGGGCTTGGGTTTCGGCGACTCCAGGCCCAGATAGCGGAACAGCATCAACGCCAGCTCGTCGTGCAGGCGCGGGTCCTCGACGGCGAACGGCCCGGGCCCATGGAGCATGGCGCTGATGATCTGGCCGTGCAGCATGCGCATCGCCAGATGGGCGCGGTTGGCGAGCGCCGGATCGTCAGGCGCCGCGCCGCGCTGGCGCAGAAGATCGACGATGCGGTTGGCCTCCAGGATCTCGATCCGGCGCATCGGCGGCCAGACGTCGTGGCCCCTCAGGCTGAGTTCGAAGAGGGCGCGGTAGTAGCCCTCGATGCCCTTCATGGTCCGCGCGGTGTTGCGCACCAGACGAACGAACACCTGCTGCAGCGGGTCGGTCCGGCAGGCAGGGTCGTCGAAGAAGCGGGCGATATTCACCTCGCCGTGCGCGGCCATGTCGGTCTGCAGGGAGAGGAAGAACGCCTCCTTGTCCTGGAAGCGCCGATAGAAGCTGCCCACCGAGCAGCCGGCCCGCTTGGCGATGTCGGCCACGTGGGCCTGCCAGAAACCCTTCTCCGCGAAGACCCGCTCGCCGGCCTTCAGCAGGCGGTCGCGCTGCTGGCGGCTACGCTGCTGATAGGCGGGTTTGGCCCACGCTGGATCGCTGGCTTCCGTGCGCGGCTCCCCCAAATCCATCAACGAGTCCCCGCCTGCCTCAAGGTCAGCCTTAGCACGCGCGGCTTCGGAATCCGCGTCAAGTCCCGACCAGACCGCGGGCGATTTTGGGGGCGGTTTCGCCATCTTCTGCGCCGGGTCCTGCCGTCCTTGCGTCGCGGGGCGATGCGTCCGGCCGGATGCGGCCGGACGCGCAGCGAGGGGTCAATGCTTGACGGTCAGCTCGACGCCGTAGGTGCGGGGCGTTCCGTACCAGCCGAAGAAGCCCTGCGCGCCCAGGGTCCCGCCGCCGCTGACCAACCCGCCAAGAGGCTCGGCGGCCGAGGCCACGTAGTAGGCCTTGTTGGCCAGGTTGCGGCCGAACAGCGAGACCTTCCAGTTGCCGGATTCCGATCCGACGCCGATCCGCAGGTTGAGCAGCGAATAGGCCCCCTGCAGCGAGCGCGGATCGAGGGTGCCGTCCTCCAGCTGTTTGGCCTGATAGGTCACGCTGCCGTTGACGAAACCGTCCAGTCCGGTCGAGCCCAGCGGCGCGTCCCAATTCGCTGAAAGGCTGCCCGAGGAAGCGGGGTTATAAGCCGGCCGCAGGCCGGTGTAGTTGCAGGTGCCCGGCTTCACGCCATCCGGCGTGCGGCCCGTATAGCATTGGGCCGAGGGATAGTTGGTGAACTTGGCGTCGTTGACCTGCCCGCTGGCGGCGATGGTCAGGTGCTCGATCGGCGCCCATTGCAGATCGACCTCCAGGCCATCGACGCGACGGTCGCCGGCGTTGCCGACAATGAAGCCGATCCCGGTCAACGGGTTCAGCGTCGATTCCTGGAAGCCGTTCAGCTTCATCCGATAGACGTCGGCGTTCAGCAGCACCTTGCGGTCGAAGAAGGTCGACTTGATCCCGGCCTCATAGGTGGTCGAGTTCTCGGGATTGAACGCCAGCGGCGTGCCGGCCGCGGTCTGGCGGGCGTTGAAGCCGCCGTCCTTGAAGCCGGTGGCCGCAACCACATAGGCCATCACGCCGTGGGTGACGTCGTACTGGCTGCCCCCCGACCAGGTCAGCTTGTGGTCTTCGCGGCTGAGCGGCTGCACGGGGTTGATCAGGAACGACGCCTTGAAGGCGGCGGACGCGCCGGGGTTGTCGGCGCTGGCCGTCACCGCGTCCTTCTTGTCGTTCGAGTAGCGCAGGCCGCCGGTCACCCGCCACGCATCGGTGACATGGAAGGTCGCCTGACCGAACGCCGCGGCGCTCTTGGTGGTCTGGTTATAGAAATAGAAGGTGTTGTCGCCGGGCGTGATCTTGCCGGTCGCGCCGGGGAAGACGCGGTTGGCGCCGACGTGGGCGGTAAAGCCGTTCTGGTAGTCCACAGTCTCGCGGAACAGGTAGATGCCGCCCAGGTATTCCAGGCGTTGGCCGGTGGGCGAGGCGATCCGCAGTTCCTCGCTGTAGCTCAGCGTCTTCAGCGGCTGCGGACCGGTGCCGACGTCGATCGGCAACCCGTCGGCCGACAGCACCTTGATGTTGTCGTAGAACTCGTTGAACGCGGTGATCGAGGTCAGCGTATGGCCGCCCAGCACCTTGAAATCGACCTGGCCGGAGACGCCGTAGATCTGGGTGACGTCGTTGCCGACCGTCTCGTCATCGACGGTGAAGTCCAGGGTCGAGAACTTGGTGAAAGGATGGCCCGCAGCGACCATCGCGGCCAGGAAGCCCGGCGTGGCGATGCCCAGCGGGCCCGTCGGATTGATCGGCTCGCCGGTGCAGCAATGCGACTGCAGGCGGGTGTAGTAGCCGATGAAATTGGCAGTGACGTCGTCGGTCGGGGTCCACTTGATCCGGCCGCGCACGCCCTCCTGCTCGCCATCATTGGTGCGCGAGCCGTCAAACAGGTTCTTCTCATAGCCGTCGTGGGAGTTCACCCAGGCGCTGAGGCGGCCGTTCAGGTTCTCGGCGATCGCACCGCCGACGTAGCCCGACAGGTGATATTCGCTGAAGTTGCCGACGCCGGCGGTGAGCCCCGCCTCGGGCGTCGCGGTCGGGTCGCGGGTCACGATGTTGATCGCGCCCACCGGCGTGTTGCGGCCGTAGAGCGTGCCCTGCGGACCGCGCAGGACCTCGATCGAGGCGATGTCCTGGATGTTCGACTGGATCGGGCCGGCCGCCGGCATGAAGACGCCGTCCAGGAAGATGCCGACGCTGGGCTCGATGCCCGGGTTGGTGCCCGACGAGCCGATGCCGCGGATCAGGATGGTGGTGTTGCGGTTGTTGTTGGCTGACGACAGCTGCACGCTCGGCATCTGCCGCGCGACGCCGTCGAAGGAGACGATGCCCTGGCGCTCGAGGTTGGCGCCGCTGAAGGCCGACACCGACATCGGCACGTCCTGCAGGTCCTGCGAGCGCTTGGCCGCCGTGACGATCAGGGTCTCGACCTCATTGGCGCTGGCGGTGGCGGCCGCATTGGTCGGCGTCGCCGCCTGGGCGTGGGCGAGGCCCGGCGCGGCCATGACGACAAGCGAGGCGCCAAGCAACAGGCTTCGGGTGAGCGCGGAAGTGGTCATGAGGTCCCCCTATGAAGGCGTTCCGTTCGTCTAGACGCGAACGTGAATTCCGCTTCAGCATCCGCCCGGCTGCAAGAGCTGTCAACCGGAACCGAGACTCATGTTTTGGAGCGTGTCGCGGGCGCTAGCGGCGCTGGGGACCTGCGAGCTGCGCCACCTTCGCGCCCGGCGGCGTGAACCAGATCGGCGAGCCCCAGGCGCGTTCCTGGATGGTCTTATCGCGGTTGGGCGGGAACGGCAGATGCCGCTTGATCGCCAGCAGCGTGGTCCAGCGCGGCGTCGGGATCTCCAGCACGCGCACGTAGTAGACGGCCGGACGGGCCGCATCGAACTCCGGATCGCGCCAGACGGTCTGCAGCACCGGCGCGCCGATGGTGTTCGTATATTTGCCGGTCTTCAGATCGACCGTGTCGCCCACCCTCGGCGCCTTGCCAGTCTTCGGATCGACCTTGCGGCCGCCGGACAGCGCCACGTCGAAGACCTTTTCCTTGTAACCATCGCCGTCCAGCCAGACCTTGACCATCTGCACCCGGTCGAGGTTGCCGCTCTCGGGCGCCTTCATCGCCTGGACGATGAAGCTGGGGGCCTTGGCGCCCGCGGGCCGGGCCGACAGGTCGCCGCCCATCGGCGTGCCGCCGGCGTAGGCCTTGGCAACCCAGTCGGGCTTGGCCAGCATCGCCGGCGTGAATGACCAGCCGCCGAACGCCCGCACGCGGATGCGCGGCCCCGAGGTGGCGAAGGTCTCCTTGCGCTTCAGCGCCGCGAAGATCGCCTCGCGGGTGTTCTGCTCCGCCCAGACGCCGGTCAGGCCGGCCGACGAAAAGATCGTCTGGTCCTCATTCTGGTGCTCGCCGCCGCTGGCCTCGGCCTGTTCGTCGATCAGCGCCGGGGTTGGCACGAGATTCAGCCGGTGTTTGGCCGCCTCGACGTCGGGCAACATGGTGTTCGGATCGATGCCGAACGGCCCGCCGGCCATGGCGTTCTCGTCGCTGGCGCTCAGCCCGTTATGGATGTCCGAGGCCCCGACCACGCCCATCTTGTAGGGGTTCACGCCGACCTTCTGCAGGATCACCAGGCCGCGGCCGAAGGCCTCGCGGATGTAGCTGCCGTGCGACTTGCTTTTCTCTTCGGGATGGGTGAGCAGGTGGTCGAAGATCTCGAAATTGGCGAACTCGTCGGAGGACGACAGCTCGGGATTGGTCTCCGACTGGCCCTTGTTCTGGGCGATCTCAGTGAGGGGCTCATTGAGCGCGCGGCGCTGGGCATAGGCCTCGTCGATCGGCCGCCCGGCGCTGTCGTTCCAGTCGTACATCAGCCCGCCGGAAACGTTGCCGTTGTGCGGAATGGCCAGGGCCTCGACGCCTGAGGCGCGGTTCTTCTCCAAGTAGGTCCAGAGGTCCTCCGGCTTCGGCGAGTCCGCCGAGGTGAAGGGCAGCGGCGCGTCGTCGCCCTTGAAGATCACGTTGCGGTGCAGGTTGTAGCGGCCCTGGTTCATCGACGACCATTCGTAGGCGATGAAGGTCGTGAACTTGCCCGGCTGGTAATTGCCGTTGGCCGCCTGCTTTTCGACATCCCAGGCATTCTTCATGGCCGGCTTGGCGTTGAGCTCCGGGATCGGCGTGCGCTTATCGACCGCGTTCTTGAGGATGTAGAAAGCCGAGGCCGGATCCTTGGCGATCCGCTTGCCGATGTCGCTGAGCGAGAAGGTGTTCGGCGGATGATCCAGCTGGTTCATCACCCCCATGTTCTCCGAGTGGTCGGTGACCGCCGCGAAGTCGAGCGGCCAGGCGCGGTGGGCGTGGGTCGACCCGAACGGAATGGTCTCGCCGCGGGCGAACTTCAGAGCCTGGTCCGGCGTCGTCTTGGTGCCCATCAGGCTCCAGGCGTCGAAGGAATAGGCGGTGTGCAGGTGCAGTTCGCCGAAGTAGGCGCGGCGGCCCGCGGGTGCGGCGGCCTGAGCGGCTGGCGGGTGCGCCTTGAGCTTCACCACCGGATCGGCCTGGGCCGAGCAGCCGGCGATGAACAGCGTCGTGGCCATGAGCGCCCAGCGGCCCTCGCGTTCGCCCATCCGCGCACCCATGATGTTCTCCTCCCGATTTGACCCGCGGCTCTGACGGCCGCCGAAGTTCCGCTTGAACGGAACCGGAATTTCAGTTCACTTAATCCTGAAGCGCGCCCGCCTGTCAACGCGGCGGCGACGGCAGAATCCGAGGTAGCAGGCCATGACCGAACCGTCCCTGATCACGCTGAAAGGTGTGCCCGGCTCACCGTACACCCGCAAGATGCTGGCGCTGCTGCGCTACCGGCGCCTGCCCTACCGGCTGATCATGGGTTCGCACGACGCCAAGGGCCTGCCGGCCCCGAAGGTCAGCCTGTTGCCGACGTTCTTCTTCCCGGACGCCAACGGCGAACTGCAGGCGGTGACCGATTCCTCGCCCATCCTGCGGCGGCTGGATGCGGAATACCCGGCGCGCCGCGTGCGGCCCGCCGACCCGGCGCTGGCCTTCCTCGACTCCCTGCTGGAAGACTACGGCGACGAGTGGCTGACCAAGGCCATGTTCCACTATCGCTGGGCCTATGCAGCCGACATCAAACGGGCGTCCGACGTCCTGCCGAACTGGGCGCGGGGGCCGCTGTCCGACGCCGCCCTGGCCGAGGCCGGAAGCGTCTTCGCGGCGCGCCAGATCCCGCGCCTGCGCTATGTCGGCTCCAACGAGATCACCGGCCCGGTGATCGAGGCCAGCTACATGCGCTTCCTCGACGCCTTCGAGGCCCACCTGAAGACGAACGCCTTCCTGCTGGGCGCGCGGCCGGGCGGCGGCGATTTCGGGGTCCTGGGCCAGCTCACCCAGCTCGCCCTGTTCGACCCGACGCCCATGGCGATCACCGCCGAGCGCGCGCCGCGGGTGTTCGCCTGGGTGAGCGGCGCGGAGGACCTGTCGGGCCTTGAGCCCGCGGAGTCCGACTGGTTTTCGCCCGCCGCGCTTCCCGCGACGCTGACAGCGATCCTGGCCGAGGTGGGCCGCGTCCATGCGCCCCTGCTGATCGCCAACGCCAAGGCGGTGCAGGCCGGCGCCGCGCAGGTCGAAACCGAGATCGACGGCCAGCCCTGGGTGCAGCAGCCATTCCCCTATCAGGCCAAGTGCCTGATGTGGCTGCGTGAGGAGTTCGCCGCCCTCAGCCCCAGCGAACGGGCCAGCGTCGCCGCAGTGTTGGCGGACGCCGGATGCGAGGGCCTGATCGCGGCCTGACCACGCCGAAGAACCAGCCCTCGGAACCAAATGCGGATTGGGGCGTTGCGTCGTCGGCGCGGAAAACCAGGGGTGTGCGTCGGGAGGCCTTTGCCATCTTATTGCATGCACGCCGTACGGTATCGTGATGGCGACCATCCTGGTCGTTGAGGACGAAGTGTTCATCCGCCAAAGCGCTGAATGGGCGATCGAGGATCTTGGGCACACGCCCTTGATGGCCGGCGACTTGGCCGGCGCCCTGGCGCATCTGTCGTCGGCGGGGCCCATCGACGCGATGTTTGTCGACATCCGGCTTCACGCCTTGGCGTTCGGGGGCTTCGACATCGCCGACCAGGCCATCCGAATGCGACCGAACCTGCGGGTGCTCTACACCTCCGGCACGCCGCTGAACGACGACATGACCCGACGCTTCGTCGAGGGGGCCCTGTTCATCCAGAAACCCTACTCCCCGGCAGAACTCGGATTTCGTGTGGGAGAGCTGTTACACTAGCCGCGGAAATGCGTCGCAGCGCCGACGACGCCTCCTGCGTAGATTCGAATTAGGAAACCCCATCGGGATTTCAAAGACCAAGCCGGCCGCCGCCCATCGCCGGACCGAGGAGTCGATCGTCAAGGCCAGCGCCCTGCAGAGCGCGATCTTCAACAGCGCCAACTTTTCCAGCATCGCCACCGACGCCAAGGGCGTGATCCAGATCTTCAACGTCGGCGCGGAGCGGATGCTGGGCTTCACCGCCGCGGAGGTGATGAACACGGTGACGCCCGCCGACATCTCCGATCCCAAGGAGCTTATCGCGCGGGCGCGGGCGCTCAGCGTCGAGCTCGGCACCCCCATCGAGCCCGGCTTCGAAGCCCTGGTGTTCAAAGCGTCGCGCGGCATCGAGGACATCTACGAGCTGACCTATATCCGCAAGGACGGCACCCGCTTCCCGGCGGTGGTCTCGGTGACAGCCCTGCGCGATGCGCAGGAGTCCATCATCGGCTATCTGCTGATCGGCACCGACAATACGGCGC
>NZ_DATAPY010000074.1:0-3391 GCF_036264965.1 Phenylobacterium sp. | reverse complement strand
ACCGCGCCGATGGCCAGGCCCACGGCCAGCTCGATCAGCGAATGGGTGACCACGCCGCCCTCCGGCGAGGCGATGCCATAGGCGGCCGGCGTATGGATCGCCGCCACCGCCACCAGGCAGGCGGCCATGCCGACCAGGGAGTGGAAGGCGGCCACCAGCTGCGGCATGGCGGTCATGGCCACGCGCCGGGCGATCACCGCGCCGACCCCGCCGCCGATGGCGACGCCGCCGGCGATCAGGCCCAGCGTCAGGGGATCGAGGGCGTTCTGGCTCCACAGTGTCGCCAGCGTCGTGCCGACGGCGATGGCCATGCCGATCATGCCGTTGCGATTGCCGGCCTGGCTGGTGGTGGGCGAGGAAAGGCCCCGCAGCGCCAGGATGAACAGGACGCCGGAGACCAGATAGAGGATGGCCGCGAGGTTGGCGTTCACGAGGCGGCGTCCTTCTTGGGCGCCGCCGGGGCCTTCTTCTTGTACATGGCTAGCATTCGTCGAACGACCAGGAAGCCGCCGAAGATGTTGACCGAGGCGAAGGCCGCGGCGACCGCGCCGGCGCCCTTGGAGATCATCACGTTGGAGGTCATCGGGTCGCCCGACGCGGGATGGGCCGCCACCGCCAAGAGGGCGCCCACGATGATCACCGAGGAGATGGCGTTGGTCACCGCCATCAAGGGCGTGTGCAGGGCCGGCGTCACACTCCAGACCACATAGTAGCCGACGAAGATCGCCAGCACGAAGATCGCCAGGCGGAAGACGGTGGGATCGACGGCTTCCATCGGCTCAGCCCTTGAGGTTGGGGTGGACGACCGCGCCGCCCTGGGTGACCAGCGCGGCCTTCAGGATCTCGTCCTCGTAGTCGGGGGCGAACTTGCCCTCCTTGTCGAGGAACAGGCCGGCGAAGGCGAAGAGGTTGCGGGCGTAGAGCGCCGAGGCGTCGGTCGCGACGCGGCCCGGGAGGTTGGCGACGCCCAGGATCTTCACCCCGTTCTTGGTCTCGAAGACTTCGCCCAGCTTGGCGCCCTCGACATTGCCGCCCTGCTCGATGGCCAGATCGACGATCACCGAGCCGGGCTTCATCGAGGCGACCTGGGCGGCCGAGACCAGCTTCGGCGCCGGGCGGCCGGGGATCAGCGCGGTGGTGATCACCATGTCCTGCTTGGCGATGTGGCTGGAGACCAGCTCCGCCTGCTTGGCCTGATACTCCTTGCTCATCTCCTTGGCGTAGCCGCCGGCGGTCTGAGCGTTCTTGAATTCGTCGTCCTCGACCGCCAGGAACTTGGCGCCGAGGCTTTCCACCTGCTCCTTGGTGGCGGGCCGCACGTCGGTGGCGGTGACCACCGCGCCCAGGCGTCGAGCTGTGGCGATGGCCTGCAGGCCGGCGACGCCGACGCCCATGATGAACACCTTGGCCGCGGCGACGGTGCCGGCGGCGGTCATCATCATCGGCATCACCCGGCCGTAGGCCTCGGCGCCCTCGATCACCGCGCGGTAGCCGGCGAGATTGGCCTGGGAGGAGAGCACGTCCATCACCTGGGCCCGGGTGATCCGCGGCACGAACTCCATGGCGAAGGCCGTCGCCTTGGCCTTGGCCAGGCCCGCCAGCGCGGCCTTGTCGATGTAGGGATTGAGGGTGGCGACGACGACCGTGCCCGGCTTGATCGCGGCGATCTCGTCGGCCTCGGGCGCGCGGACCTTGAACAGGATGTCGGCCTTGGCGAGCGCATCCTTGGCGGTCTTGGCCAGAGTCGCGCCGGCGGCCTGATAGTCGGCGTCGGAATAGGCGGCGGCGGTTCCGGCGCCAGCCTCGACCACAACGGAAAAGCCCGCCGCGATCAGCTTCTTCACCGTTTCGGGGACCGCGGCGACGCGGGTTTCACCAGCCCGGCGCTCCCTGGTGACGGCGATGACAGCCATGGTGCGCAAGGTCCCTCGGAGACGCCACAGGCGGCGACCTTAGGGGGTGCTCACGGCGCCTGTCCAGCCGCGCTTAATGGTCGGCGGCCGGCTTTTCGCGCAGGAAGACGATGCCCAGCGCCAGGACCACCAGGCCGGTGATCGCGCCGCCCAGGAAACCCGTCCCGGTGCAGAACCACAGAGTGGTCGTCAACACGCCGACGGCCACGAAGAGCGCACCCCACTTGGTGATGTTCATCACCAGATGGAACGTCGCCACCTGCTCGTGGATGTCCATATCCCCGCGGTGATATTCAGACGCCTTGCCGGCCATCTCGTCTCTCTTCTGCTCAAAGCGCTCCAGGCGGGTGCTACACGAGACGCGCGCTGCGCTCAAGCGGCGCCAAGTTGAGCCAGTCCCCTTCGTCATCCCGGACGGCCGAAGAGCCGATCCGGGACCCAGGGGCGGACGCACTGCAGAACCCCTGGGTCCCGGCTCTCCGCTTCGCTGCGGCCGGGATGACGGATTGGGTTGGATTATTTCGCCGGCCAGGCGGCGAGCAAGGCGCGGATCGCGGCCACCAAGGCCAGGGGTTGGTCGATCATGATGTGGTGGTGCGCCTCAGGGATCTCGATCTCGATCATGCCCGGTGGGAACGGCGAGGGCGCGCCGGCCTTGCGGTGCTCCACGATGCGGCTTTTGGCGCCGTAGATGTGCACCATGGGCGTCTTGATCTCGGGAATCTGCGTCGGATCGCCGCCCATGGCCATCTCGCGCACCAGCTTGCCCCACATGTTGGGATCGAACCGCCAGGTCCAACCCTCGCCGGAACCGTCCGACCCCTTCTCACCTTCAGGAAGCGGGACTTTCTTCAAGGATCGCCGGGCGATGAAGTCGGCGATGTAGGGGTTTCCGGCCGGCTGCGGCGGCATCAGGCGGAAGCGTAACAGCGCCGCCTCTACCGTCGGATAGACCCGGCTCGCACGGTCGGTGGTGGGGATGTTGCGGATGGCCTCCATCTGGGCCTGACGCTTGGCCAGCTCTTCCGGCGGCGGGCCGAAGCCGGTGTCGACCATGATCGCCGCGTGCATGCGTTCGGGGTTTCGCACCGCGGCGAAGAACACCTGGCCGCCGCCGAACGAATGGCCAATGTAGATCGGCTTCTGGCCGCCCTTATAGAGCCCGGTCGCCTGCGCCACCGCCTCGGCGTCGTCAGCGAAGTCGGTGAAACTGTAGTGCTCGCGCCAGTCCGAGCCGCCCATGCCGGAGAGCGAGATCGCCGCGACCCGGTAGTCCTTGGCGAGATAGGGCGCGATGAAGGCCCACCAGTGGGCGTTGGCGCTGTTGCCGTGGATCAGCAAGAGGCCCGGCTTGCCGCGCTCGCCCCAGGCCAGAAGCTCGATCTCGGCCCCGTCGACGTGGACCATCGAGGTCTCTGGCGCCTGGGCCAGGGCCCAGTCGAACCACGCCGGCGCGGGCGGCTTTTGGCCCTTGAACG
>NZ_DATAPY010000073.1:0-14651 GCF_036264965.1 Phenylobacterium sp. | reverse complement strand
GTGCGCATGCGGGAAGGCCGCATAGAGCAGGGCGTCGTGCGGGAAGGAGATGTAGCCGGTCTCTTGGTGATGCGGATCGTTCGGCGGGATGACGATCGCATTGTTCACGATCACCGAGTTGTGCATCACCAGGTCGGGCTTCTCATTGTCCTTGTAGAAGTAGAGCGCGATCTGCGTGGTGTCGGTCTGCTCCTTGCCGAACGGCGTGTAGTGCGTCTGGAAGCCGATGCCGCCGCCGGCCGGGATGTAGGTTCCGGCGTCCTTCGGCGCGATCTCGCTCTCGGCGCCGACGGCGTAGCTGCCGACCGAGGCGCCCCACTTGTTCTCGAACGCCTGCTCGCCGGCCTTCGGCGGGTCGGCGATGAAGCCGGTCAGCACGTGGTGCACGCCCTGGCGCGCGGTGACCTTGATCGTCGAGGCCTTCAGCCACTTGCCTTCGGTCAGCGGGTTGACGATCCAGGGATGCTGATAGTCGACCACGCCCGACGCGGGGATCGTGAAGGCCGGCACGCTCAGGATCACGTCCGGCTTGCCCAGCGGCCATTCGGCAGCGACCAGATGCTGGACGCCCAGCGGGTCCTTGCCTTCGCCGCGCGGCGCGCCCTCTTCCACCCAGTGGACCACCGTCTTGATCTCGGCCGGGGTCAGGCGCTTGTCGTCGGAGAACTTGCCCACGTGCGGGTCCGCGCCATAGGGCGGCATGCGGTTGGTGCGGATCACCTCGCGGATCATCGGCGAGAAGCCCTTGACCATCTCATAGTTGGTCATGGCGAAGGGGCCGATGCCGCCTTCCTCGTGGCAAGCCACGCACTTGGCTTCCAGGATCGGGGCCACGTCCTTGACGTAGGTGAGCTGGGCCTTGGCGTCGCGCGCCGGGAAGGCGATCGCCGCGCCCGCGCCGGCCGGCGCGCTGGCCACGGTCACCGGCTGGCCGGCGGTCAGGGCGTCCAGCGCCTTGCCCGCGCCGGCGATCCCGCCGCGGTAGGCCACGGTCCAGGTCTTCGGATTGACGATGAACACTTCCGCCGAGCGGGTGACGCCCAGGGTCTCGCCGACGATCTGGTTGGAGTCCATCAGGACCGGCGCCGAATAGCCGGCCTTCACCGCTTCGGCCGCGATCGCGTCGCGGCTCTCGTCGGCCGTGGAGTTCAGCAGCATCACCTCGACGCCCTTGCCGGCGTAGGCCGCCTGCAGGCTCTTGAGGTCGCCCGACATGCCGCGGACCGCCGCGTCGCCGTTGGCTTGTGTCACGATCACCACCGCCTTGGCGTCGGCCATGCGGTAGAGCTCGTGGCCCTCCAGCTTCTGGGCGTCCACCAGCAGGAAGTTGTCGACCCGGGCTGGCGTGGTCGCCGCCACATTGCCGCCGGACGCGAGCGCGCTGGGCGCCGGCCCGGTGGTGCAGCCGTAGACCAGAAGCGCGCTGGCCGCGGCTCCGAAGACGGCAAGTTTGACGGACGTCATAGATTATCCCCCGCTATTCGCGCGATTTGAACCAGAGATGCGCCTGTCGAACCTCGTTCCACAAGCGGCAAATGTGTCGCGCCTCCTTAACTTTCCTTAAGAATTTCCCTCGGGCGCGGGCCGGATGCGCCGGCCGATCAGGACTTCCAGCCCGCCCACCAGCCGCCGGGCCAGGTCGCGCCCCGTGCCGCGCTCGTTCGCCTCCTGGGCCATGGTCAGCGACGCGACCCCGCGCCCGAAGGCCCAGAGCGCCAGGGCGCTGTCCTCGGTCTCCTGGCTGGGCGCGCCGTTGGCGATCCCCGCCGCGAAGGTCGCGAACGCGCGGCCCTCGGCCTCCCGCGTCACCTCGAAGCCGCTCAGAATCCGCTCGGAGTACATCATCTTGTAGAGCATCGGCTGCTCGCGGATGAACCGCAGATAGGCCCCGCCGCAGGTACGGATCGGATCGGGCGACGCGCCGCTGTTGCGCGCCGCGGTGACCCCCGCCTCCAGCCGCCGGAACCCCTCGGCGGCCACCTCGGCCAGCAGGGCGTCCTTGCTTTTGAAATAGTAGTAGAGGCTCGAAACCCCGGTCCCGATAGTTTCGGCGATGTCGCGCAGGTTGACGTCGTCCGGCCCGCGCTTGGCCACCATCTCGATCGCCACGTCGAGCGCGCGGGTCTTCAGCGTCTGGACCGACATACCGCCGCCGAGCGACGCCGAGCCGTCTGTCACGGCTGCGCGCCCGACGCCGCGCCGGTCGTGTCGAAGCGCTTGAAGAAGCTGTCGGCCTTCCAGACCGGCCGCGCCTTGGCGTCCGCCACCCTGGTCAGTAGCGCCAGCAGATAGGCGTCGAAGTCGTCGGCCGACTTGAGGTCCACCGGCTGGGTCAGGTCGTCCTGCGGGGCGTGATAGCGGTAGGTGTTCCAGTCCTTGTCCATCTGCGCCTCGGGCGAGCCCGGCAGCCCTTCGACCTTCAGCGCCACCGACGGCACCCCGGTCTTGATGAAGCTGTACTGGTCGGAGCGGACGAAGATATTGCGGTCCGGCGCCGGGTCTGGAAGCGTGTCGTAGCCCTTGGCCTTGGCGGTCTCTCGCGCCATGTCGCCCAGCGTGCTCTCGCCCTCGCCCAGCACCAGGAGGTGCTTCAGCGGGAACAACGGCAGGAACTCATCCATGTTGATGTCGGCCACGATGGCCGTCTTTGGCACGGTCGGATGCTCGGCGAAGGCCTTGGAGCCGAGCAGGCCCTTCTCCTCTCCGGCGATCGCCACGAAGACGATCGAGCGCTTCAGCTTGTGGCCCTTCAGGCCCTTGGCGGTCTCGATCATCGCGGCCACGCCGGCCGCGTTGTCCATAGCCCCGTGATAGACCTTGTCGCCCTTGATCGGCTCGCCGACGCCCAGATGATCCAGGTGCGCCGAGACCACCACATACTGCGCCTTCAGCGTCGGGTCGGTTCCCGGCAGCACGCCGACCACGTTGGGCGATGAGATCTCGTGGGTTTCAGTGACCACGCTCGCCTTGACGCTCTGGTTCAGAGGAAAGCGCGGCAGCGGCTTGTGGGCGTCGGCCAGGGCCAGCAACTCGGCAAAGCTGTGGCCGGACTTGGCGAACAGCACCTCGGCCTTGTCCGGGTTCAGCGAGGCGCTGAACACCGGCCCGCGGTAGGTCTGCAGCGCAGGCTCCGCCAGCCGCATGCCCGGCTGGCTCGACAGCGAAATGAGCCGCGCCCACGGGATGTCCATCGCCTTGGGGTTCTGCAGCCGGATCACGCCGACCGCGCCCGCCGCCTTCAGCGCCTTGGGGAATTCCGTCGAGGACGCGTGCGATTTCAGCGCCGCCGACAGGGTGTCCGGCCCGCCGCCCAGGACCACCACCACCTTGCCCTTCAGGTCCTGGCCGGCGAAGTCGTCGTAGCCTTGCTCCGGCAGGTGCAGGCCGTAGCCGATGAACACCATCGGCGCCTCGACAGTCTTCGGCTGTTCGTCGCGCGAACCGAAGGTGAGGTCCGGCCCCACCGCCAGCGGCGTCACCTTCGTCCCGTCGACCAACGCCATCGACGAGTGGGCGGCGTCCACATGCTGCTCCAGGTACTTCACCGCCTGGAAGTAGCTGCCCTTATCCCCGCCCGGCTTCAGCCCCGCGGCCTTGAACTGGCCAGCCACATAGTGCGCGGCCTTGTAGTAGCCGGGACTGCCGGTCAGTCGCCCCTCATAGGCGTTGGACGCCAGCACCTTGATGTGCCCCCACCAGGCGCTGGTCGCCTTGGTCGGCGCGGGCTGCGAAGGCGTCGCGGCCAGGGCGGAAACCGGAAGGACCGCGATCGCGGCGGCCAGGAGGATCGAGCGCACGGGGCATCCTTTTGCTTATCGCGTAAATCAGCCTAGCAAGCTTCGCTGACCGCGGCGCTTGAGAAAACCCGCAAGGTGATATCCAACCAACATAAGGGCTGAGGCGCCCATCGGGGGGATCGGATGCAGACCTTGAAAATGCTGGTCGCCGGCGCCGCGGCCATGCTCGCTATCACCGGCGCTGCCCACGCCGCGCCGACCGCCAGGCTGGACGCCGGCGTCGTCGAGGGCGCGGCTCAGGGCGACGTCGCCGTCTTCCGCGGCATCCCCTACGCCGCCGGCCCGTCCGGCCCACTGCGCTGGCGCGCGCCGCAGCCGGTGAAGGACTGGACCGGCGTGCGCCCGGCCACGGCCAACGGCGCGGCCTGCCCGCAGCCGCACCTCAGCGACGATCCCTGGGCCCAGGTCGGACCGCAGAGCGAGGACTGCCTGTTCCTCAACGTCTTCGCGCCCGCCAAGACTCCGAAAGCCGGCGATGCGGTGATGGTCTTCATCCACGGCGGATCCTTCATCCGCGGCTCCGGCGGCGTGCCGCTCTACGACGGCTCGGCTCTGGCCAAGCGCGGCGTCGTGGTGGTGACGATCAACTACCGTCTCGGCCGCCTGGGCTACTTCGCCCATCCGGCGCTGACCGCCGAGAACGCCGACGCCGGCCGGCTCGGCAACTACGGCCTGATGGATCAGATCGCCGCCCTGCAGTGGGTGCAGAAGAACATCGCAGCCTTCGGCGGCGACCCGAAGAAGGTCACCGTCTTCGGCGAAAGCGCCGGCGCGGTGGCCGTGCAGATGCTGACCACCACCCAGGCCGCCAAGGGCCTCTTCGTGCGCGCCATCTCGGAGTCCGGTGGCGGCACGGCGGCCGCGGCCCCGATCCGCGGGACGCCGCTCTCCGGCGAGGCTTTCGGCGCCAGCTGGGCCAAAGGCCTCGGCTTGGCCGACGCCACGCCCGCCCAGCTCCGCGCCATTCCGGTCGCCGACGTCCTGAAGCCCGGCCCCGCCGGTCCCATGGTCGACGGTGTGATGATGCTGCGCAGTCCCGGCGACACCTATCGCAAGGGCCTGCAACTGCGCGTCGGCCTGATGATCGGCGGCAACTCCCACGAGGCCAGCCTGGTCGGCGAGAACGTCGCCGTCGCCAAGGCCGGTCTCGGCGCCGCCTACGCCGAACTCCTGGAAGCCTCGAAGGCCCAACCGACCAAGGCCGGCGCCGAATCCGACCTGATCACCGAAAGCCTGTCGACCCAACCGTCGCGCTACCTCGCCCAGCGCAACGCCGCGCTCGGCCCGCCCACCTATTCCTATCACTTCGACCAAGTGGCCGGCAGCGACCGGGCCACGGCCAAGGGGACCGACCACGGCGGCGAGCTCGCCTATCTGTTCGGAACCCGCGCCGACAAGGAGGTCTGGGACGATGAGGACAAACACGTCTCCCAGCTGATGGGCGACTACTGGGTCCGCTTCGCCAAGACCGGCGACCCCAACGGCGCCGGCGCCCCCAACTGGGCGCCGGTCATCAAGGCCGCGTCGCCTTACATGGCCTTCGACGCCCACCCGCACACCGCCCAGCCGACGCCCCTGGAAGACAGGATCGAAGCCGCCGCGGTGGCCGTCGCCGAAAAGGCCTGGGACGCAGGGCGGTGAACCAAGAACCGCTCATCCCGGCGAAGGCCGGGATCCAGATCTCAAAGCGCGGCAGCGAGTTGGAGAAACTCAGAGCCCCTAGAAACCGCGTCTGCACCATCCCATCTGGGTCCCGGTCTTCGCCGGGATGATAGATATTGATCATCCTATTGATTTATATCGACATTCTGATTATATTTTTCCCACACAACCCCTGCACAGCCACGGCGAATCAATGACTTAGCGCCGCGACCTGCACGGAATCTGCACAGAACGAGGTTTGTCATGGCGTTCGTGACCGACAAGGAAGTGCTCAAGCCGGGCCTCATCATCTTCCGGCGCGCCGACGTGGACCATCGCAACTGGTACTGCCGCGTCAAGCTGCCGAAGGCCGACCGGTACAAGACGGTTTCGCTCAAGACCAGCGACATCAACGCCGCGCGCGAACTGGCCTTCGACCAGGACTCCGATGTGCGGTTTCGGCTTAAGCACGACGTGCCGGTGTTCAATCACCCCTTCCGCACTGTGGCGCAGGAGTACCTGGCCACCCAGGAGGCGCGCGCCAAGCGTGGGGAGATCAGCAAAGAGCGCCCGAAGAAGCTCAAGGCCGTGATCGAGGGCGCGCTAGAGGATTACGTCGGCTCGACCCAGGTGCATCTGATCGGCGACGAACTCTGGATCGGCTACCCGGCTTGGCGGCGCGAGAACGGTGCCGGCCGCAACAAGCGAAACGGCGTGCGCGAAATCTCGGCTGAGAAGGCCGCCGAGTTGGACGCGCGCGACGCCGCCGGCCGGGCCAGGGCCATGGAAGCCCGAGGCTTCCGCCAGTTTCGACCGCCGGCCGCCGCCGCGCCGACCGAGAGCCGCGCGGTAGCCTTCATCAGCGATGCCACCATCCGCTTCGAAATGTCGATCTTCGGGGCGGTGATGAACTACGCGATCAAGAAGCGTTATGTGGCCGCCAGCCAGCGTTTCGACGACCGCCCCAAGCTCAAGACCATGCGTCGGGACGAATTCACGCTGGAGGAATACCGCCATCTCCACACCGTGGGCCGGTCGTGGGTCAAGGCGGCGCCCCGGCCGTCCAGCACCTGGTATCGGACGGTCGCCTACAATTTCATCCTGATCATGTGCAACACCGGCATGCGCCCGTCCGAGGCCAAGAACCTGCGCTGGCGCGACATCACCTCTGCGGCCGACCGGGAGGGGCAGGAGCTGGTCGTGATGTTCGTCCAGGGCAAGGGCAAGTCGCGCAAGTTGGTCGCGCCCAAGAGCGTCGGCGATTACTTCGAGCGCATCCGCGAAGCCACCCGAAAGTATCGGCGCGACGCGGCGAAGGCGAAGAAGGCGAAGGATGATGAAGGCGCCAAGGCGCCGGATGTCGTGTTCCGGCCAGAGGACAGGGTGTTCACCACCGTCACCGGACAGCCCGCCAAGTCTCTCTATCAGGCCCTGATCGAGGACCTTCTGATTAAGGCCAAGCTGCGGGAGGGTGCATCAGGCGTCCCCCGCTCCACCTATTGCTTCCGGCACACCTACGCGACCTTCAGGCTCGCCGAGGGTGTGGACGTGTATTTCCTGGCCGAGCAGATGGGGACCTCGGTCAAGATGATCGAAGAGCACTACGGCCACGTGAACACGGTCAAGCACGCGGACCTCGTGCTCCAGGGCATGCACAGCTGGGAGCCAGACGCTGCCGTCGGCGAGGTCGCGGCCGAAGACACCAAAGCGGAGCGAACCCCGAGGGCGAAGGCTAGGACGGCCCAGCCAGGCGGCAAGCTTCGCCGCCGCAATGGCTAGGCCGGATCGCAGATCATCCAGCGGCATCGAGCTTCGATGCCGCACTTTCTGCGCACGCATCTCGTCCGGCGCGCCCGTGGGCGCTCTTAGCCGGACAGGACGGTCAACGTTGGCGGGATAAAGCCGCGCCGAGTTCGGCGCGCCCCGCCTGACATCTTATGGTCCGTCGGCCGCTGGCCCACTTGACGGGCCCTTGGCGGCGCTGACCGCCGCCCTCTCTCGATAGGCCTGCAAACCGCGACGTGATCCCATGATTTGGGCCCGTCGACCGTTCCCGCGAAGGCCGGCGAGCCAATAGAGGCGCTTGAGTGATCCGAAGTGCTGATAGATCGAATGGATACCGGGCATCGTTGGTTCGGCGGCGATCATTGACGCCGAAACGTAGCCGTGGCGGCGATGCAGCGATTGAACACCCTCAAGCACCTGCTCGTCTGTGAACCGTACTCCGTCGCCCACTCGCCACGCTGGTTGGCGGTCGTATCCGATCTTCTCGTAGGCTGCACGGATCGACCCAAAGCGCTTGCAATAGGTGTTGTCGCTAGCGGTGAGCGGATCATCGCGAATGATGTCCGTCGTGAGCCGGCCCACCCGCCCAAGCAAGGCGCGCAGGCCATCCAACAATTCCGCATCGGACTTCTTCGCGCAGTACGCCCGCTGTACGAGCCGGCGCTTGGCGGCATTGAACAGTCTAACCGGGACGACCGGGGGAAAGATTCGGACCCGAACCACCTCGGAGGGCGGCCTCTTTCGGCGTCCCCGCCGCATGAGTTGGTCGCTTCTGTTCCAAACCATGATGCCAACCGCGAGTTCATTGTGAAGGACGGATCGGACACGGCCACCGTTCCAAACCTCGCCGTCGCGCCATAAAATGCCGCGGGCGTTGAGATGCGCGGCGACCTGTGAAGCCGCCTTTCTCCGGCTGCCATAGAGTCGGAAAATGTCGCGGACGACCGCGATCTCCTCGCCGGGACCAGGCCGAATGACGACGCGCTCGCCGCGCATCGCTTTCATTTCATGTAGCGCCATGATGCATTTCGGAGCGCCAGTCCGATCCAGTAAGACACGTCGGAATCCGTATGGGGCGGGGCCGCCCTGCCAGTACCCAAGCATGGCTTGCTGCTTTTGAGCGCGGGCAACCTTCGCAGATAGCTCGCGGCTAAACTCCGCCGCCATTGCGCGTTTTAGGTTCTTGGCGATCGTCGCGACGAAGCCGCCGTCATTGTCGAAGCCCTCACCGCAATACTCGACATGCACGCCGGCAGCTCGGCACAGATATTCGTAATGGGCAGCTTCATCCGCATCTTGGAACCTGCCCCAACGACTGACGTCCAGGACGAGGATCGCATCGAAGGCGCGGCTGGGGTTGAGCGTCGCAGCCAGTAGCGCCTGCAATCCCGGTCGATTGGTGATTTTGAGGCCGCTCCGGCCGGGATCAGCAAAGGTCTCTACGATTTGGTAGCAGTGCTCCGCTGCGTAGGTGGCGATGGCAGCAGCCTGGTTCTCGAGCGAATATTTCTGGTTCTCGGTAGACATGCGCAGGTACTGCGCTGCGCGCAGCACACGATCATCGGCGGGACTCATGGCGAACTCCTGCTGAAGCCCCACCGCCACATTCCCTAGGCCCCCGCCCCGGCAAGGGCCACGTCACTGGCCAACTACAGGATCTCGGCGCCTGTTATCCGCTCAACTCGGAGAACGGCTATGGACCGAAGCACCCCCTCCATCCGGTGCGCTCAGTACCTGCGCATGTCGCGTGAGCACCAAAAGTATTCCCCTGCAAATCAGTCAGCCGCCATCGCGAGATATGCGCAGGAGAACGGCTTTGAGGTCGTTCGGACCTATCAGGACGACGGACGAAGCGGGCTGACCTTGCAAGGGCGCAAGGGCCTCCAACGCCTCCTGGGCGATGTCCTGTCCGGGCGGTCCGATTTCACTCACGTGCTCGTCTTGGACGTCAGTCGATGGGGCCGATTTCAGGACCCGGACCAGGGTGCCCACTATGAGTTCCTCTGCCGCGAAGCCGGTGTCGCGATCCACTATTGCGAGGAGGTCTTCAGCAACGACGGCACGAGCGCCGCGAGCATCATGAAGACGCTCAAGCGGCTGATGGCGGCCGAGTTCAGTCGAGAGCTCGGTCAGAAGGTTTGGGCAGGACAGGCTGCGGGCGTCCGCCGTGGTCAGAAGCAGGGCGGCAAATGTCCGTTCGGGCTTCGCCGTCTGTTGATCGACGACGCCGGACAGCCGATCCGCCTGCTGCAACGTGGTCAGCGGAAGTCCGTCCAAACCGACAGGGTCGTGCTCATTCACGGTCCAGATGCGGAGATCGCCGCCGTCCGCGACGTCTTCCGGTGGTTCACGCGTGACAAGCTGCCGTTCAGGGCCATCGCGGCGCGGCTCAATGAGAGAGGCATGTTGTGTGAGGACGGAGGACCGCTCACGACACTTCGGGTCGGAGCCATTCTCCGCAACGAGATCTACACCGGGGTCTACACCTGGAACAGAACTTCGCAGCGCCTACGGACGGGGGTTCGGCCGAATCCTGCGGCGATGTGGTTCGCGAACGCAATGTTCCCAGCGATCATCAGCCGGCGAACCTTCAACGCCGCGCAAGCCCGTCTCGCGGACGTTGGCCGGCGAACCTACACCGATGAAGAGCTTCTGACCGTCCTGCGAGCGGTGCACGACAAGTACGGCGGGGTGACGCTTCCGCTTCTGCGGCGCGTGAAGCGTCCAAGCGCCACCCTCTTTTACAGGCGCTGGCCGTGCCTGGCGGACGCCCTGGAGGCGGCTGGGTGTGGTCGCCCTTCCAGGCAGCGGCGGCGAGTTGACCCGGAAATCAAATATCCCGCAGCGCAGCTCGCAGATCGGCTGAAAGCCTTGCTGGAGCGCGAGGGCTATCTGTCGACCAAATTGATCGACGCCGACCCAACACTGCCGACATCGACCAAGGTCCGCGACCGCTTCGGTTCGTTGTGCGCTGCCTACAACGCCGCCGGTTGGGACGTTTCACTGCTCACGGTGAGACAGCTTGCAACCGCGCGCCGTTGGCGCAGAAATACCGGTGTCTCACTACTTGCCAGCGCTATCCAACAGGAGACTTCTCATGTCGGCGGCACGCCTTCCAAAGGCTGAAGCGGAAGCCCGGGACTGGTTCGAGCGGTTGGGCCGCACGAGCATCACGACAGCGGAACTCTATGCGTTTCGCGATTGGCGCGACAACGAGGCGAACGACGCGGCCTACACAAGATTAGAGCGCGAGACCCCGATGAACTGGGGCCGATTTCTCGTTCAGCCCAGCGCCAACGGGTTCGCTGTCGTCGATAGCCACACTGGCGAGCCTGCGTCGTTCGCGAAAACGACGATGATCGATCTCGACGTGGAGGATGCGAACGACGTCGCAAGGCTTCTCGCTGGTCGCGAGGGGCACCGCAGAAGATTGGCCCCGGCTGCAACCGCGAAAAGGGGCCGTCGGATAGGCCATTTAGGGGTCGAAAGCGGACGTTAGGTCAGCGGCTGTGACGGCTCTGAACGTAACTCTTCGGCGAACGTGGCGACGTCCGCCCTCGTGACGAGGGTCAGTTTTCGATGGCCATAAAGCGCCGCGCCATCTGCTCCACCTCGACGCTCAGCGCGGCCTGCTGCAACATGGTCAGGGTGTTGACCGTCATCAGCGCATGCTGCGGGAAGCCCAGCGCCAAGGCTCGCCAACATTCCGCGGCGGTGTCGTCGTCGTAGTAGGTATGGCTCCCCATCCCGCTCGGATGTGCCAGCTTCGAGACGGACCAATAGACGAAGTAGAAGTAGGACTCGAACTCGCCGCCAAGGTCATCAGCGATCCGCTTGAGTGACGGCAGCGAGGTGAACGTCGCGGGCTTCGACAATTCCGGCGCCTGCATCTCACCCTTGAGCAGTTCGTCGACCCAAGCCAGGCACTTTCCTTGAGACTTCAGCCGCTCAAGCTCCTTACGCTTCTCCCAGCGCTGGCGGTCGCCGTCATAGAAGAAGTGCTCCGCCCTCTGGTCCTGCTCCGGCGGCGTCGCTCCCGCCGCCACCCAGGCCAGGAAGAGGCTGTGTTCGAGCAGCGCCCGACCGACGATCAGACCATCTTCGCCAAATCCCGCCTCGGCCAGGGCGCAGATGGCCTCCAGATGGCGCGTGCTCTTGCGCAGGAAATACTCGCCGAGCTGTTCGACCCACGGCCGGCCATGAGATTGCGCCACGGCCGGAAGCACGCGGTCCCTGATCAGCGGGGCATAGTCCTCGCGGATCAATCGTATGGCGGCGGCTTGGTTGGCGGTCATGGGGATGACAAGGCCTCCAGTTCAATTGCCGGCCAGTCAGGCTCAGCAGCGATGGTCAGGAGCCTGGTCATGAGCTGCAGATAGATCGCACCGCAGTCGTCGAGAATTCGGTCGAGCGCCTTTGCCTCCTTCGCCTTGAGCTGCCCGCCATGCGTCGCCTGATTGCGAAGCTTGTAGAGATCGCCAACGGTCGCGCGCCTTTGTTGGCGATCCGGCAGCGGCCCACCGATGGCCTGCACCGTCCGAACGCCCACCTTGTAGCTAGGCGGCGATTGCTCGCCGCCGGGCCCGCTGACCGCGATTTCAAAAGCCAGGGTGAGATCGAGGACGCGGTCGACGCCCTGTCGCCGGCCTTGGCTCAGCCGGAAGCGCTCCATGGATCGCAGGATGGCCGCGCGTCGGTCCGGCGGCAGGGCGTCAAAGTTGGCAATGTTGGTCTGGACCTGGGCGTCGCTCACAGCAGCACCCCGCGCGACTTTGGGATGGACCTCAGGCAGCAGCCAGGTGAATGCGTTCTCCCATTCCGCATATTCCAGATCGTGGTCGAGATATTCGAACCAACAGGCGACCGCGATCGATCGCCCTGTCACGGTCGCCTGAAGCAGCACCACGATGTCGTTGAGGCGTTCTTCCAGATCGTTCATGCGCTGGAACGCCGCGCCGTCGCCGCCGATATACGGGAACTCAGCTACCTCTTCGACGTAGGCGGCGTCCGGCTGCTCATAGTAGGTCGGCGCCGTCCAGGCGGACCCATCATAGCTGGACCGGGCGCGCGCCTTGATTCGATCCTTCATGTACGAGTCAGGCAAGGTGTCGAAGGGCATGAGCTGGGCGTTGCGGCGCACGGTGACCGCTTGATCCATTTGCATCCCCCAGATCGCGGCCTTGACCAACGCCCTGGCCTTGCGGGTTCGCAGCACCTTGAGCAGCCAATCGACGGCGCCCTCGACGTTCTCGCTGGGCCAGCCGCCCTTGGAGAACAGGAGCGAGGCCAGCGGGCCAGAGTGAAGCACTGGACCTGACCCGCCGCTGAACACCATCTGGCCGGCGACAGCGTGGTAGGCTGCGCACCGTTCGATCGCCGCAGAGAGCGCGTCGAGGACGGCCCTATCCGGCCCTGACCCGAGTAAAGTCGGGTTGGGGTGAGCCGCACGGAAGGCGGTGACCGCGCCTTCCAAGGCGGCGACCAAGATGGATCGATCGTCGCTCATCAAGCACCAGTTTACGCCAGAACACGGCGCTCACCCATGGTCACCGGCCTACATCTTCATGCCCGAGTTCACGACACGCTGCGCCCGCGTAAGCAGCCACACCAGCACTTCAAGCGCCTCGCTCGGCTGAGGCAGCGACCACGAGAGGTAGCTTGGATAGCGGAAGGCTTGCGCCATATGCGGCGGGCCAAGCGCGTCTACGATGGCGGCCACCTTCGGATTGGCCAGGTCACCGGCGAGCCCCTGCTTGCGCGCCAGGCGCAAGCAAAGTTGAAGATCATGTCCGAGGACGAGAAGGCGTTCGTCGTCGGCGCCGCCAGCCGCGATCAGCGCTTTCAGCGAGAGTTCGGCGGCATGGGACACCAACATGAAGTATGGCGAACGCGCCTCTTGTAGTTCGGCCATAGAGGCGATCTGGCCCGCCGCCCGCCCATACGACTGCGCGAGTCGCAGGTAGCGGCGGCTGCGCTCTCTTGCTTGCTGCGCCTTCGAAGTTCGCATCCAGGTCGGTGCCCAAGACCTATGTCGTCGTCGTTGCAAGGGTGCTCATGAAGCGCGCGAGCGCCGATTGGCAGGGGCGCGGTAAGCGGGCGTATGAGCGTAGAAGTTCGAGCGCGCCCACCTCAGAGAGCAACTTCGCGATTTCATCGGTCAGGCCCGAAACACCGTCGCCGGCGCCGGCGCCGAAGAGTTCCGCGATCTGCACCCCCAGCGTCTCGGCGATCTTCGAGAGCATCGACGCGCTGACGCGATTGGCGCCGCTCTCATATTTCTGCACCTGTTGGAAGCTCACGCCGACCGCTGCTGCCAGGGTCGCCTGACTCATTCCCCGGCCCTGGCGCAAAAGTCGGATTGTAGCCCCGACCGCGATGTCGACGTCGTCACGCGACCCAAGACGCGGGGGAGAAGAATTGCCCACTTCGACTCCTTCGCGCATGCGTGACCTCAGGACTCATCGTCTGTGTCTGCCGACGATTCCGGTCGCCGAAGGATCCGAATCCCGCCCGGCAGACGGCGCTCCACAGACCGACGCAACACCGAAATCGCGAGCAGATAATCGATCTCGGCGAGAAGGTTCGGTCGCGCGTAGGAGAGTTCGACAAGTTCCTGGCGCGCACAGGCGACCGAGACGATCTTCAGGAATCTCTCGATACGGGCGTCGTCATCCGGAAGCCCATGGTAGACCGCTTGCCGCCACGCGCTTTCCAGATCGTGCCGGATGGGCTGCTGGTTCCAGATATCGCTGCGGCCGCGGCTCAGCAGGTATCCTTGAAGGATCGATTCCAAAGCGGCGCAGGATTTTGAGAGCACCAAATGCCCGTCGTGTCCGGAGTCCGCAGCCTCCCGGGCGGACTGAATGAGTTCGTCGGCGTTCTCGATGAAGGTGAGCGCCAACGCCCCCGTTTCGTCCGGAATCTCGACGGCAGGTGAATCTGGATCGTGCTTCGCGATCCAATCGGCAAAATCTGTGAACGCCTCCGCCGGGCTGCCAAACGGTCCGCGAGGCGGAAGGTGACACTCTTGCCAGAACCAGCCCCAGCGACCGCCGAAGTCATCTTCGTTGTCGAACGTGGACTCCGTCACCTCAACGTCAATCGTGTTCCATGTGATGTTCATCACAATCTCCGCCGGCTACCAGATCGCAGCAAGATCACGCACGGCGCTCTTCAAGAGGCCGTGGATGTCCAGAAAGTCTTGGATTTCCAGTTCGTCACTCACCACTCGGAACTTGAGCATGACGCCCTGCCGACTGGTCGCGGTGGTCAGTGGAAGCTTGGGCGCGAGCGCCTCGCGCTCCGCATGAATCCTCGCCAGACGCGCGTCGATTGCATGTAGAGCGCGGGCCTGTGGCAAGGCTTGCCGCTCGGCCTCGGTCAGCGATGACCACCGATGATGGTGGAAGAGATCGCCTTCCATGTCGT
>NZ_DATAPY010000072.1:0-2199 GCF_036264965.1 Phenylobacterium sp. | reverse complement strand
CACCGCCAGGCCGACGCCCAGCAGGGCGATCACCCGCAGCCGGTCGATGCGGAAGCCCAGGCTTTCGGCCTGCGCCTCGCCCAGCGCCAGCGCGTCGATGGCGCGGCCCAGCGTCGCCAGCGCCGCCATGCCGATCAGGATGAAGGGGCCGGCCAGCAGGATGTGGTCCCAGCTCTTCTCGGCGAGCGAGCCCAGCATCCAGACGCTCATCTCGTAGGCCGCGTAGGGGCTGGGCGCGAAGTTCAGCGCCATGGCCAGGAACGCCGCCATCAGACTCGACACCGCCGCGCCCGCCAGGATCAGGGTCAGCGAACTGGTCCGCCCGAAGGCGAAGGTCAGCGCGCCGGCGCCCATGGCCCCCACCAGCCCCAGCAAGGGCGTCGCCAGCGCGAAGACATGCGCCAGGCCGAAATAGATCGCGATCACCGCCCCCAGCGCGGCGCCATTGGTGACGCCCAGCAGGCCAGGCTCGGCCAGCGGATTGCGCAGCAGGCCCTGCAGCACCGCCCCGGAAAGCCCCAAGGCGCCGCCGACGATGATCGCCAGCACCGTGCGCGGCAGGCGGAGCTCGGTGACCACCACGCCGGCCAGACTGGCGTGCGGTGAGACGATCCCGGCCCACAACTCCGCCGGGCTGATGTTCACCCGCCCCAGGAACAGCGAGGCCACCGCGGCAGTCAGCAGAGCGACCGTGGCCAGCGCCGACAGCACAAAGCGCGGCAGGGCCTTCATCGCCCGCCCGCCCGCGCCGGCAGGGCGCCCAGCGCCCGCCGCAAGTCCCGCGCCGAGTCCGCCGACTGCGGGACGCCGCAGGTGTGGGTGATGTCGTTGTAGGCGATCCGCCGCCCCGCGTAGAGCTGGCGCACCGCGCGATGCTGGCCCTCGTCGTTGAGCAGCGACGGCCGCCCCAGCGTCGCGCCCCCGTAGAGCAGCGCGTCCGGCGCGGCGGCCAGCAGCTCCTCGACGCCGAAGGTGGATTCAGAGGCGCCCGGCTGGGCGGCGATGTTCACCGCGCCCGCGGCCGTGATGATCGCGTCGGTCAGGCTGCCCTTGCCCGGCACGGACGAGCCGCCGCTCCAGGCCACCACGCGAAGCCGCCGCGCCGGCGGATGGGCCGCCAGGTCCGCCAGCTCCGCGTCCATCTGCGCGATCAGGGCCTCCGCCCGCGCGCCCTCCCCGACCGCCGCGCCGACCTGGCGCACCACATCGCGGATGTCGGCGAAGCTGTCGGCGTTCTTCACCTCGACCACGGGCGCGCCCATCCGCTTGGCGATCCGCTTGATCATTGGGTTGGAGAGCCCCGAATCGAGGATCAGGTCAGGCTTCACATTGACGATGTCCTCGGCCGAGCCGTGGTTCAGCGCGACGCCCGCCGTAGCGCCCGGGAACAGCGCCTGGGCGGCTTCCGGCGCGAGGAAGGTCACCGAGGCGATCCGCGCACGCGGCGCCAGTTCCAGCAGCAACAGGTCCGTGCAGACATTCAGCGACATGATCCGCTGCGGAGCGCCGCGCTCCGCCGCCGACACGGCCGGGCCGGCCAACCCGGTGAGGGCGGCCATCCCGATCGCGGCGACGCGGAGCGCGGGTCTCATGTCCCTAGAACCTTAGCCGGACGCCGCCATAGGCCGCACGCCCAGCCGCGGCGAAGCTGAAGACCTCCTGATAGCTCTGGTCGAACAGGTTCTCCACCCGTGCGAACAGCTCGGTCCGCGCGTTCAGCTTCAAGGTCCCGCCGAGGTTCACCAGGGTGTAGGCCTTCAGCGAGACCAGCAGCGGCGTGAACGACGGATCGGTGAACGCCAGGTCGTTCTGCTTGCCGTTGTAGCGCACGGTGAGCGTCGCCGAGTACGGAACCCCGGCCGGTGACCAGGTCAGGTTGGCGCTGGCGATGTCCTTGGCGCGGCGCACCGCCTGGCCGTCGAAGCCCGGATCGTCGACCCCGCCCACGATCACGTCGCGGTTCTGCGGCGCGTCCAGGTAGGTGTAGCTGGCGTCGATCCGCCATTCGTCGGTCAGCTGCCCATCGGCGAACAGTTCCACGCCCCGCGCCGGGTTCTTGCCCGGCAGGTTGATCGGCATGGCGACGCCGGTGGCGAAGCTGGTGGTGATGAAGTCCTTTGCGGTGTTGTCGAACCAGGTCGCCCAGAGGTTCACGCGGCCCTGCAGGAGGGTGTAGTCGACGCCCGCTTCCCAGCCTTG
>NZ_DATAPY010000071.1:0-16474 GCF_036264965.1 Phenylobacterium sp. | reverse complement strand
CGAAGCCGAAGGCTGGGAAGGCGGTGGAGAGGGCGCGCCGCAGCGATGCGTTTTGAATTGCGAGCCTTACCCGGCCCTGCGCCGGAATGCCCTCTCTGTCAGCTTCGCTGACATCTCCCCCACGAGCGGGGGAGACCGCGTCCCTTTTAGTCTGATGGATATTGTTGGATCGGTGGTGCCCCAGGCCGGACTCGAACCAGCACGTCTCTCGACAATAGATTTTGAGTCTACCGCGTCTACCATTTCGCCACTGGGGCCCCGGGTCCCGGGATCGTGGGCGGGCGCACTCTAGTCATGGGCGATGCGCGGTCAACGCAGGGAAAAAAACGGGTGCGCGGTCTTGCGCATCGACAGTTGCAACCTAAACTGATAATCAATCGCAACTAAGCATTCCCCGCACGGAAACCTCGCGTCGATGCACGATATGCTGGCCGACCCCGCGAACGTCCTGGCCGCGCCCGCCGTGGACAGCGCTGCCATACGGCTAAGCGCCGCGCGGCCCGGCGACCGGGGCGTTATCGTCGATGTGCGCGCCGAGAGCCATCCGGGCGACCATGGCGTGGCCGTGGACGAGCTGCAGCGGCGGCTGCTGGAATTCGGCTTCGTGGAGGGCGCGCGGATCGAGGTGCTGCACGAAGGCGCCATCTGGCGTGACCCGATCGCGGTCCGGCTCGACGACATGCGCATCGGCCTTCGGCGGCGCGACGCCGAGGACGTCTGGATCCTGCTGGACCCGAAATGAGCGAAGCCGCACTGCCGCTGGCCCCCCTTCAAGGTGCAAGGGTCGCGCTGGTCGGCAATCCCAACTCCGGCAAGACGGCGCTGTTCAACGCGCTCACCGGCAGCCGCCAGAAGGTGGCCAACTACGCCGGCGTCACCGTCGAGCGGAAGGAGGGCCAGGTTTCCACCGCCGCCGGGCGGACGCTGTCGGTCCTTGACCTGCCGGGGACCTATTCGCTGCGGGCGCGCAGCCCGGACGAGGTGGTCACCCGCGACGCGGTGCTGGGCAAGCTGGCCGGCGAGACGGCCCCGGATGTCCTGATCTGCGTGGCCGACGCCACCAACCTGCGCCTGGTGCTGCGGCTGATCCTGGAGCTGAAGGCGGTGGGCCGGCCGATGGTGCTGGCGCTCAACATGTTCGACATCGCCCAGCGCCAAGGTCTGCGGATCGACCTGGAGGGCCTGTCCCGCGACCTGGGCTGCCCCATCGTCACCACCGTCGCCACCCGCAAGCGCGGCATCGACGACCTGGTCGCCCAGGTGGAGGCGCAGATCGCCGCCGGTGCGATCAACCCGGACAGCACCTGGCGCGAGCCGGACGCGGGCCAGATCCGCGACGCCCACCGCGAAGCCCAGCGCATCCTGAAGGCCAATGTCCGCGCTCCGGAACGGCCCGACACCTTCACCGGCAAGGTGGATGCGGTCCTGCTGCACCCGGTGGCCGGCCTGGCCATCCTGCTGACCCTGCTGTTCGTGATGTTCCAGGCGGTGTTCACCTGGTCGAAGGCGGCCGGCGACCTGATGACTGACGGGTTCCAGGCGGTGGGCGGCTTCGTCGCAGCACACCTTCCGGGCGGGCTGCTGACCAGCTTCCTGACCGACGGGGTGATCTCGGGCGTGGGCTCGGTGATCGTCTTCCTGCCGCAGATCCTGGTGCTGTTCTTCTTCATCATCCTCTTGGAAGACTTCGGCTACATGGCCCGTGCGGCCTTCCTGATGGACCGGATCATGGGCGGCGCCGGCCTGCACGGGCGCGCCTTCATCCCGCTGCTTTCCAGCTTCGCCTGCGCGATCCCCGGGATCATGTCGACGCGGGTGATCGACAACAAACGCGACCGGCTGACCACCATCATGGTGGCGCCCTTGATGACCTGTTCGGCGCGGATCCCGGTCTACACCCTGATCATCTCGGCCTTCATCCCCAACCGGGCGATGCTGGGCGTGCTCAGCCTGCCGGGCCTGGTGATGTTCGGCCTCTACGCGGCGGGGATCATCAGCGCGCTGGGCGTCTCGTTCATCACGCGGCGGATCTTCTGGCGCGGCGCCGTCGAGCCCTTCCTGATGGAGCTGCCGGCCTACAAGCTGCCGGACCCGGTCAATGTGCTGCGCAGCCTCTATCTGCGGGGCAAGATCTTCATCACCCGGGCCGGCACGATCATCTTCCCGATGATGATCCTGGTCTGGTTCCTGTCGTCCTTCCCCGGCGCGCCGGCCGGGGCCGTGGGCCCGGCGATCAACTACAGCCTGGCGGGCCGTATCGGTCATCTGCTGCAGCCGATCCTCGCGCCCATCGGCTTCAACTGGCAGATGACGGTCGCCCTGATCCCGGGCTTCGCGGCCCGCGAGGTGGCGGTGGCGGCCCTGGGCACCGTCTACGCCATCGGCAACGCCGACGCGGCGCCGGGCGCTCTGGCCACCACCCTGCAGCACAACTGGTCCATCGCCACCGGTCTGGCGTTCCTGGCCTGGTACGTCTTCGCCCCGCAATGCGCCTCGACCATCGGGGTGGTGAAGCGCGAGACCAACTCCTGGCTCTGGCCAGCGGTGATGCTGATCTACATGACCGCGCTCGCCTATCTGGCCGCCCTGACCGTCTACCAGGTGGCCCGGGCCTGCGGCCTGGGATGAGTTAAACCTCAGGGTGCGGATTAACTCCCAATTCAACCTGATCCTTAACCCGTCGCTAAACGAGTGGTGCGCAAGGTTAAGCCGTGCAGAACTCGCATAGGGCGGACACCATGGATACTCAGATCGCTGAACCTGGCAAAAGGCCGGTCCGCGGAACTCAGACTCTCGCGAAGCGCGTGCGCGAAACCCTCCTGTCTTTGGGCGGCGAAGCGCACCGGGCGATGGTCATCCAACACATCGCCAAACACATGGGCCACGACGCCCGCCAGATCCCCGAGGACCTGGAAGAGGCGGTGATCCTGTCCTTCGAACAGAACTGGCGCGACGAGCGCCGCCGCGCGGCCTACGGCTTCCACCTGCCGTTCGGCGAAGGCTCCCATCGCTGGGGCGTGGTCCGCGAGCCGACCTTCGCGCATTAGGGTTTAGCTCGCGAGTGCGGCGCTGATCGCCTCGCGCAGCTGCCAGGCGAGGACCGGCTTGAATAGCAGGCCCGCCGGGTGATCCTGTTCGATCCTCGCGATGGTCGCGGCTTCGCGCGAGCCGGTCACGAAGATCACCTTGGACCCGACGGTCTCATGGATGGTCAGGGCCGCGTCGATGCCATCCTTGGGGCCGGCGAGGCGAACGTCCATCAGCACCACCGCCGGCCGCGCGGCCTGCGCCAGGCTCACGGCTTCATCGGCGGTCGCCGCCGTGCCGCAGACCGTCATTCCCATGTCCTCGAGCTGCATGGTCAGACCCGAGGCGATCAGGAATTCGTCGTCGACGACGGCAATGCAATCTTCAAGCGGGCCGCTCATGCGTGCACCGGCGCGGGCAACCGCACCACGCTGCGCGTCCCACCCTCGTTGGAGATGGTCAAGACGCCGCGGAGCTGACGCACCAGGCCACCGACGATCGATGCGCCGAGGGAGGGCGTTGCGCTGAACGCGGCCGGATCGTAGCCGCGGCCGTTGTCGCTGACCTGCAGCACCACCTCGCCCGCCTCGGCGTTGTCGAGCGTGACGTCGATGGCCCCGGGGCCGCCATCGAAAGCGTGCTTCATGGAATTGGTCACCAGTTCGGTCACGAGCAGTCCTAGGGGAATCGCGAAGTCGAGACCGACTTTAAGCGGTGCGGCGCGTACGGAAAGGCCTACCTCGGCCCGACCGGCGCCTTCCAGCAGATGGCGCGACAGCTCTTCGAGGAAGGGCGCCACGTCGAAGGTCTCGAGATCCTTCGAGCCCATCAGCTGGTGGTGCACCAGGCCCAGCGCATAGACCCGGCCGCGCAGGTTCTCCAGCGCCGCCTTCGCGTCAGGGTCGGCCAGGCGTCGCGCCTGCATCAGCAGCATGCTGTCGACGATCTGCAGGTTGTTCTTCACCCGATGGTAGACCTCCCGCAACAGCAGGTCCCGTTGGGCGAGGGCGGCGGTGCGTTCCTCGACCACGACCTCAAGGTCGTGCTTGGCCTGGCGCAGCGCGATCTGGGCCTTGTGGCCTTCGTCAATGTCCTCGACCACCGCGACGGCCAGCAGCGGTTCGCCGGCGCCCGGCGCGCGCACCAGCGAGGCCGAGACCCGTCCCCAGACCGGCGTGCCGTCTCGGCGCAGGTAGCGCTTTTCGCGCGCGTAGCCGTCGCCCGCGCCGCTCAGCATCTGCGCGTAGTTCGACGGGTCCTTGTCGTCCGGATAGGTGAAGTCCGAGCCCTGGCGGCCAACCAGGTCTTCGGGCTGGTAGCCCAGCATGGCGGCATAGGCGTGGTTGGCGCGCAGGATCACGCCGGAGACCGGGTCGTAGTGCACTTGCCCCACGGCGGCGGATTCGAAGCTGGCGCGGAAATGGGCGTCGCTATGGGCCTGGGCCTGTTGCGCAAGGACCTTCTCCTCCAGGGCCGCGGTCAGGCGGGCGTTGAGCTCCTGTAGTTCCTGGACGCGTTCGGCGACTCGGCGCTCCAGATCCTGGTTGAGGACCTCCAGCTGCGCCGCCGACGGCATCGCGGCGGCCTTGGGGATCAGCGGCCAGAGCAGGGCGGCTGTGGCGATCGACAGCACCGCGGTCAGCAGCTTGATCAGCCCTTCGACGCCATAGGCGGGGACCCACAGGGTCAGTATCCCCATGAAGTGGGTCGTCCCGCAGGCCAGGATGAAGGCCACGAACAGATAGGCGACCCAACCGTAGCGTAGGTCGGGCCGGCGGCGGACGAATTCGGCGATGGCGACGGGAATCGAGAAATACGCCAGGCCAATGACGGCGTCGGAGACAACGTGCAGGCCGATCAGGCTCGGCGACCAACTGAGGCAGAAGCCGTGCGGGGTCAGGCCCGCAGGGTTGAACAGCCAATCCTGGATCGACATGCCACGACCTCGTTACGCCCGGCGTCGACAACCTCAGGTGAGTCGTTCCACGCCCCCTTGCAACTATTACGCTTGATTTGCCAGGGCCGCGAGAGCGGCGGCGCGGGGCTCATCATCAGGCGCGGGGCGGGACGGCGTCGCCGCTGAGCTGCCCCGCCGCCGATTGCAGGCGCGCCAGCAGGCGCTTGAGCAGGGCCACCTCTTCGGGGGCAAGGCCGGAGATCAGCGCCGCCTCGTAGGCCAGCGCCAGGGGCGCGATCTCGGCGTACAGGCCCGAACCGGCCGGCGTGAGCGTCAGGACGTGGCTGCGGCCGTCGGCGTGGTGGTCGGAGCGGGCGACCAGATGGCGGTTCAGCAGGCCCTGGGCCGCGCGGCTCACCGTCACCTTGTCCATCACCGTGCGGGCGACCAGCTGGCCCTGGGTCAGGCCGTCGTCCTCCGCCAGGACGCAGATCAACCGCCACTGCGGCACCGTCAGGCCGAAACGGTCCTGGTAGGCCCGGGCGATCAGGCCGGAGACCGCATTGGAGGCCACGGAAAGCCGATAGGGCAGGTAGGCGTCGAGCTTCAGGTCCTCGTCGCGCGCCGTGGACCCCTTCGGCTCGGCGTTCATTTTTCGGCGACCGTCTGCTCGATGGCGCCGAAGATCGAGTGGCGCTTGGCGTCGCGCATCTCGATCCTCACCGTGTCGCCGGCGCCGAGGAACGGCGTCTTCGGCGCGCCGGAAGCGATGGTCTCGATGGTGCGGACCTCAGCCAGGCACGAGTAGCCGACGCCGCCCTCGCTGACCGGCTTGCCGGGACCGCCGTCGGGACCGCGGTTGGAGACGGTGCCGGAGCCCACGATCGTTCCGGCCGAGAGGCTGCGGGTCTTGGCGGCATGGGCCACCAGGGTCCCGAAGTCGAAGGTCATGTCGACGCCGGCGTCCGCTTCGCCCAGCGGTTTGCCGTTCAATTCGACTGAGAGCGGGCCCGAGAGCTTGCCGTCCTTCCAGCCGGGCAGGCTGTCGGGGGTGACGGCCACCGGCGAGAAGGCCGAGGCGGGCTTGGACTGGAAGAAGCCGAAGCCCTTGGCCAGTTCCCCGGGGATCAGGTTGCGCAGGGACACGTCGTTGCAGAGCATCACCAGCCGGATGGCGCCGAGCGCCTGTTCGCGGGTGGCGCCCTGCGGCACGTCGCCGGTGATCACCGCGACCTCGCCCTCCAGATCCAGCCCCCAGGCCTCGTCGGCGAGGGGTATCGGATCGCGGGGTCCTAAGAACGCGTCGGAGCCGCCCTGGTACATGAGCGGATCGGTCCAGAAGCTCTCCGGCATCTCCGCGCCGCGCGCCTGTCGGACCAGCGCCACGTGGTTCACATAGGCCGAGCCGTCCGCCCACTGATAGGCGCGGGGCAGCGGGCTCGCCGCCTGGTGCTCGTGGAAGCGCTCCTGCGGCACCGAGCCATGCTCGAGGCTCTCAGCCAGGCCGCGCAGCACCGGCTCCAGTCCCTGCCAGTGATCCATCGCCGCCTGCAGCGTCGGGGCGATATGGTGGGCTTCGGTGAACCAGGCGAGGTCGTTGGACACCACCACCAGCCGCCCGTCACGGCCGCCCTTCAGGGACGCTAGCTTCATCGCAACTCCTTCAGGCAGCCGTCTCGTGGACGATCGTGCGGCTCAGACTAACGCCTTCTTCGTGGGCGCGGGGCTCGTAAACGTTGACCTCGACACGAATATCGCCGCCGGCCTCGTGCTCCCACAGGTAGTTGCGCTCGAAACAGACCTCGCGGCCTTCGGGCGTGAAGCCTTCGAAGGTGTCGCCCCAGGGGGTGTGCGCGGCCAGCGCCTTCCAGCCCAGGGCGGCCGCCTGCTCGAGCTCCTCGCGGGCGGCGGCCTCCAGGTCGTCGATGGCGCTCAACGCCTCAGCCTTTCCAGCTGTCGAGGCGTCTGGAGACGCCCGCCCTGGCGGTCCGCCATCAGGGTTCGTCCTTGTAGATCGAGACTTCCAGCGGCCGGCCGTCGGCGACGCGGGCGCGGTACATGCCCGAGGTGTTGAAACCCCAGGCCATCTGGCCGTCCGGGGCGACGGCGATCACGCCGCCCTGGCCGCCGAGCGCGGTGAGTTCGCCGTGGATCACCTCGTCGACCGCGGCCTGCAGGCTCAGGCCCTTCAGCTCGACCAAGGCGCAGATCCGGTGCGCGACGCTGAGCCGGATGAAGTACTCGCCTTCGCCGGTGCCGGAGACCGCGGCGGAGCGGTCCGAGGCATAGGTGCCGGCGCCGATCAGCGGGCTGTCGCCAACCCGGCCCCAGCGCTTGCCGGTGGTGCCGCCGGTGGAGGTGCCGGCCGCCACATGGCCCCTGGCGTCGCGGGCGACGACGCCCACCGTGCCGCGCTTACCCTCGTCGTGGGCCAGCGCCGCGTGGGCGAGGTCTTGCGAGGCGCCGTGCGGGCGGACCGGGACCGGCAGACCTTCGCGGGTGAGCTGCTTCTCCAGCGCCCGCCATCGGCGTTCGACGAAGAAGTAGCCAGGGTCGGCCTCAGCGAGACCTTCGGCCCTGGCGAAGGCGTCGGCGCCGCTGCCGGCCATAAGGACGTGGGGCGAGCGCTCCATGACCGCGCGGGCCGCAGAGATCGGGTTTCGGACGCGGGTGACGCCGGCCACGGCGCCGGCGGCGAGCGTCGCGCCGTCCATGATCGCCGCGTCCAGCTCCACGCGTCCGTCGGCGGTGAAGACCGCGCCACGGCCGGAGTTGAACAGCGGATCGTCTTCCAGGACATGGATCGCGGCCTCGACCGCGTCCAGCGCCGCCCCGCCCAGGCGCAGCACCGCCGCGCCGGTCTCCGCGGCCCGGGCCAGCACGGCGCGATAGGCGCGGTCCTGCTCGGGCTTCAGGTCTTCGCGGTCGATGACGCCGGATCCACCGTGAACGACAAGGGACCAGCCGGGGCTTTTCATGCCCCAGACTTAAGGGAGACCGCGGGCGAGTTCAAAGCCTCGCCCGCCGAATTGGTCCGAAGCGAGGATTTGCGCCTCCTAGGCTTCTTTGGGCGGCAGGACGCCGCGGCGCATCTGGTCCAGCTCGATCGACTCGAACAGCGCCTTGAAGTTGCCTTCGCCGAAGCCCTCGTTGCCCTTGCGCTGGATGAGCTCGAAGAAGATCGGGCCGATCATGTTCTCGGTGAAGATCTGCAGGAGCAGGCCCTGGCCCTCGGTCGGGGCGCCGTCGATCAGGATCTTGTCGGCCTGCAGGCGTTGGACGTCCTCGCCATGGCCGGGAACACGCGCCTCGATGCCGCCGAAGTAGGCGTCGATGGTGTCCTGGAAGTGCACGCCGCGCTCGCGCATCGTCTCGACGGACTCGTAGATGTCGCCCGTTCCCAGGGCCACGTGCTGGATGCCCTCGCCCTTGTAGTCCTTGAGGAATTCCTCGATCTGCGAGTGCTCGTCCTGGCTCTCGTTGAGCGGGATGCGGATCTTGCCGTCCGGGCTGGTCATGGCCTTGGAGATCAGCGCCGTCTGCTTGCCCTCGATGTCGAAGTAGCGGATCTCGCGGAAGTTGAAGATGCGCTCGTAGAACTCCGCCCAGGTGGCCATCTGGCCGCGGTGGACGTTGTGGGTCAGGTGATCGAGGTAGGTCAGGCCGACATTGTTGTCGGCCTCCGCTTCCGCCGCCCCCGGGATCGGAACGAAATCGACGTCATAGATCTCCTGCGCGCCATAGCGGTCGACCAGATAGAGGTTCGAGCCGCCGATTCCCTCGATGGCCGGGATGTTCAGCTCCATCGGTCCGACCGGGCCCTGCACGGCCTTGGCGCCGCGCTCGACGGCTAGCTTCAGCGCCTTGGCGGCGTCCTTGACCCGAAAGGCCATGGCGTTCGCGGACGGCCCGTGGATATCGCGGAAGGCGGCGGCCTGACCCGAGGGCTCCATGTTCAGGATGAAGTTGATGTCGCCCTGGCGGAAGCGCAGCACGTTCTTCGAGCGGTGCCTGGAGACCGCCGTGAAACCCATCCTTTCGAACAGGTCCTTCAACCGCTCCGGCTCCGGCGAGGTGAACTCCACGAACTCGAAGCCGTCGGTGCCCAGCGGGTTTTCGAAGAGATCGCGGCCTTCGGTTTGGGTCTGGACGTTCATCGGGGATTCTCCTGTTCGCGGCGAACTCGTATCATATGAAACTAGTTATCGGTAGCGGGAAGACAAGAGCAAGCGCGCCTGATAGCTGAACGCCGCAACCGCGCGTTTGGGACCTGCATGCTCCGGAAAACCTATGACTGGGTGATGTCGCTGGCCGCCCTGCCGCAGGCCTGGATCGCCCTGGGCGTGGTGGCCTTCTGCGAGGGTCTGTTCTTCCCGATCCCGCCGGACGTGCTGCTGATGCCGGTCGTGCTCGCCAACCGCAAGCACGCGATGCGCTATGCGGCGCTGACCATTGCCTGCTCGATCGCCGGCGGCAGTTGCGGCTATGCGGTGGGCTTCTTCCTGCAGCCGCTGGGCGAATGGCTGCTCAGCCTGACCGGCGCCAGCTACGCCTCCTTCCATGCCTGGTACGCTCAGTGGGGCGCGCTGCTGATCGCGGTGCCGATCCCCTACAAGATCACCGCCATCGCCTCCGGCCTGGCCAAGCTGAACTTCGGCCTGTTCATCGGCGTCTCGGTCCTGGTGCGCGGCTTGCGGTTCTCGCTGGAAGCCCTGCTGCTCAAGGTCTACGGCGAGCCCATCCGCGCTTTCGTGGAGAAACGTCTGGCTCTCGTGGCGAGCGGCGCGGCCGTGGCCATCGTGGCCCTGGTCATGATCCTCAAGTTCGCGCACTAGGCCACGTCCTCTGGCCCGGGCTATAGAGACAGGAATGGCGATGCTCCTGCGACCCTTCCTCGACCGCTGGCGGCTCGTCGCCTTGCTGATCTCGGCCGGCATGCTGACCACGGCCCACGCCTTCCAGACCTTCGGCGGCCTTGCGCCCTGCGAGCTTTGCCTGAAGCAGCGCACGGCCTATTGGGTCGCGGGCGGGATCGCCGCGGCGGCCATGATCCTGGTGCGGCTGCCGGGCGGCGCGCGCTGGCGTGAGGCCACCTGTTGGCTGTTGGCCCTGGCTTTCCTGACGAGCGTCGGCGTCGCGGGCTACCACGCGGGCGTGGAGGCGAAGTTCTGGCCCGGGCCGCAGAGCTGCTCCGGCGGCGGGGCGGTGACCATGGCCGCGCTGAAGGACCTGCTGAACGGTGGCGGCGTGAAGATGCCGGCCTGCGATCGTCCGGCCTGGGTGTTCCTGGGGGTTTCCATGGCCGGCTGGAACGCCTTGGCCTCGGCCATCTTCACCGCGCTCAGCGTCGCGGCGGCCCTGCGCGAACGGAGCAAGGCGTGAGCGACAAGCCGATCCCGCCCCGGCCCGGACGCGGCGCCACCGCCGCGCGGATGGCCGAGATCCTGCGCGTCGACCAGGCCGGCGAGATGGCCGCCGTCGCCATCTACCGCGGCCAGCGCGCGGTGCTCGGCGAGGCCGTAGGCCACGAACGCATCTCCGGCCAGCTGGCCCATATGGAGGCGCAGGAGGCCGATCACCTCGCGCGCTTCGACCGTCTGCTGACCGAGCGAAAGGTGCGGCCCACCGCGCTGGCGCCCGTCTGGCGCATGGCGGCCTTCGCCCTGGGCGCCGGGACCGCCCTGATGGGCGACAAGGCCGCGCACGCCTGCACCGAGGCGGTCGAGACCGTCATCGAGGAACACTACGCCCACCAGATCGCCGAGCTTTCGGACCGCGATCCGGCGCTCGCCGCTGAGCTGTCGAAGTTCCGCGACGAAGAGCTCGCCCACCGCGATCTTGCGGTGGAGGAGGGCGCGAAGGATGCGCCGGGCTACGCCCTGCTCTCCGCCGTGATCGGCGCGGGCTGCCGCGCGGCGATCAAGATCAGCGAGAAACTTTAGGGTCGGTCCCGGCCTTCCAGCCGCCGCCCAGCGACTGGACCAGCGCCACCGCCGTCGTCTGCCGTTGCGCCGCGGTCTGCACCACGGCGATCCGCGCGGAGTAGGCGGCGGTCTGGGCCTGGACCACGTCGGTATAGGCCACGGTGCCGGACGAATATTGGTTCAGAAAGATCTTCTCTGCGGCGTCGGCGGCCTCGGACGCCTGACGCCGCAGGTCCGCCTGCTGGGTCAGGACTCGGGTCGCGGCGAGCTGGTTTTCCACGTCCTGCAACGCCTCAAGCACCGTCTCGCGGTACTTGGCGACGGCCTGGTCGTGCGCCGCCTTGGCCTCATTGACCTGCGCGCGGCGGGCGCCGGCGTCGAAGATCGTCTCGGCGATCGAGCCGCCGTAGCTCCACAGCGAGTTGGCGCTGGACAACAGGTGGCCCAGTTCGCTCGCCGCGAAGCCGTAGGAGCCCGAGAGGGTGATGTCCGGATAGTAGGCCGCGACCTGCACGCCGATCTGGGCGTTGGCGGCCTGCACTCGGCGTTCGGCGCCGGCGATGTCCGGCCGACGCTGCAGGATCGCCGACGGTACGACCGGCGGGACCGCGGGCACCGTGCCGATCCAGGGAGCGGCGGCGAGGGTGAAGTTGCCCGGCGCCTCGCCCGTCAGCACGGCGATGGCGTGCTCGAAGTTGGCCCGCGTCTGCATCTGGCCGGCCAGGTCGGCCTGGGCGTTGGCGAGCTGGGTTTGGGCTTGATAGACGTCGCTGCGAACCGTGATGCCGGCGTTGTAGCGGTTCTGGGTGATGGTCAGCGAGCGCTGGTAGGCGGTGACGGTGGCCTGGTCGAGGGCGATCTCGGCGTCGGCGGCGCGCAGGCCGAAATAGTCGGTCGCCAGCTCGGCCTGGGCCAGCAGCTGGGCCGCCGCCAGGTCGGTGGCGCTGGCCTGGGCGTTGGATTTGGCGGCTTCGATGGTGCGGCGGATGCGGCCCCAGATGTCCGGCGCCCAGCTGGCGTCGGCGGTCACCCGATACTGGGTCGTGGTCGAGCTGCCGCTGCCGCCGGCGATCACCGTGCTGCCGCCGGGGCCGGTGATGACCGTGCCCGAGCCTTTGCCGCCGCCGCCCGTACCCGATTTCGTGCCGCTGCCGGTGAGGTTGACGGTGGGGAACAGCTGCGCGCGGTCCGCGCTGACCACGGCGCGCGCCTCGCGATAGGCAGCCTCCGCGGCGATGACGTTCTGGTTGGAGACCTGCACCTTGGCCTCAAGCCCGTTCAGGATCGGGTCGCCGAACAGGCTCCACCAGTCGCCGCGGTCGAGGGTGTCGGCAGGCGCGGCCGGCGACCAGCCGCCTGGCGCTTCTTTGAAGGTCGGTGAGAGCGGCGCGGAAGGGCGCACATAGTTGGGCCCGACCGCACAGCCGGCGAGGGCCGCGGAACTCAGCAGGGCCCATGACAGGCGAAGGGGGGTAAGACGGTACGGGGCGTGCTTCATGCGGGCTGGACCTGGCCTTCGCCGCCGGGGCGGCTGAGGTAGCGTTCGTCGCGACGACGCCGCAACCGGTCGATGTAGACGTAGACCACCGGAGTGGTCAGCAGGGTGAGCAGCTGGCTGGCGATCAGGCCGCCGATGATGGCGATCCCCAATGGCTGGCGCAGCTCCGAGCCTTCGCCGAAGCCGATGGCCAGCGGCAGGGCGCCGAGGCCGGCCGCCAGGGTGGTCATCAGGATCGGGCGGAACCGCAGCAGGCACGCCTCGCGCACCGCCTCGGTGGCGGACAGGTTTCGGCTGCGCTGCGCGTCGAGCGCGAAGTCGATGATCATGATGGCGTTCTTCTTCACCAGGCCGATCAGCAGGAAGATGCCGATCAGGGCGATGACCGAGAATTCCATCTTGAAGATCATCAGCATCAGCAGCGCTCCGAAGCCCGCCGACGGCAGGGTGGAGAGCACCGTGATCGGGTGGATCAGGCTCTCGTAGAGGATGCCCAGCACGATGTAGATCGCGGTCAGCGCCGCCAGGATCAGGATCGGCTCCTGCTTCAGGGTGTCGGCGAAGCCCTTGGCCGTGCCGGCGAAGGCGCCGCGCACATTCGTCGGCATATGGATGTCGGCCTCGGCCTGGGTGATGGCCGCCTGGGCGTCGCTGAGCGAGGCGCCCTCCGGCTGGTTGAATGAGATGGTGGTCGCCAGCTCCCCGTCCTGGTGGTTGATCGCCGCCGGCGCGGAGCGGTTGTAGAACTTCGCGATCGCCGAGAGCGGGATCATCTTGCGCACGGAGGTGTTGAGCGCGCTGCCGGTGCCGGGGTCGCGTGCGCCCGGGTTGGCGGCCTGGGCCTGGGACGCGCCGTTGGCGCCGCTGGAGCCGCCGGCGCCCGAGCTGAAGCCGGTCGTGCTGGCGCTGGCCTGGGTGGCGGCGGCGTTGGCGGCGGCGACCGCGGCGGCGCTCTGCGGCTGGTTCGAAGCGGCCGGTTTGGTCACCGTCACCGGCGAGCTCGCGGGCACGTAGATGTTCTGCAGCGCCTCGGGGCTCAGGCTGTAGATCGGGGCCGTCTCCATCACCACGGTGTACTGGTTCAGGTCCTCATAGATGTTGGCCACCGGACGCTGGCCGAAGCTGTCGTAGAGGGCGTTGTCCACGTCGAGCAGGTTGACGCCCAGGCGTGCGGCGGAGTCGTGGTCGACGTCCACATAGGCCTCGACGCCGTTGTCCTGCTGGTCGGTGCTGACGTCGGTCATCACCGTGGTGTGCTCGGCCATGGCGTCGTTCAGCTTCTGGGCCCAGGCCTTGAGGTCCTTCGCGTTGTCCGCTTTCAGCGTGTACTGGTAGGTGGCGTTGGATTGCCGCCCGCCCGCGCGCACGTCCTGCTGCGGGTTCAGGAAGACCGTCAGGCCGGTCACCTTGGCGAGTTGCGGCCGCAGCCGCGCCACCACCGCCGCGCCGCCCACCGAGCGCTCGCCGCGGGGCTTCAGGTCCACGGACAGGAAGCCGCCGCCGGAGCGCCCGCCGCCGGTGAAGCCGACCACGGTCTTCACGGCCGGATCCTTGAGCAGGATCGCCACCAGCTGTTTCATCTTAAGGCCCATCTCCTCGGAGGAGATCGACTGATCGGCGCGCAGGCCGCCATTCAGCCGCCCTGAGTCCTGGATCGGGAAGAAGCCCTTGGGGATGGCCATGTAGAGGTAGACGTTGAGGCAGACGATCACCGCCAGGATCAGCATCATCAGCGGCTTGGCCGAGAGCGCGAAATCCAGGCTGTTCTCGTAGCTCCTGTGCAGCCACTGGACGCCACGCCCCAGGTTGCGCGCGACGAAGCCCTCCGGCTTTTCCTCATCCTTCGAGCGCAGCAGATAGGCGCACATCATCGGCGTGGTGGTGAGCGAGACCACCAGCGAGATCAGCACCGCCGCCGACAGGGTCACGGCGAACTCGCGCAACAGCGCGCCCACCTGGCCGCCCATGAACAGGAGCGGGATGAACACCGCCACGAGCGAGATGCTCATCGACAGCACCGTGAAACCCACCTGGCGCGCGCCGGCCAGCGCGGCCTCGAAGCGACCCATGCCGCTTTCGATCAGCCGGTTGGTGTTCTCGAGCACGACGATGGCGTCGTCGACTACGAAGCCCGAGGCCACGGTCAGGGCCATCAGGCTGAGATTGTTCAGCGAGAACCCCATCAGGTACATGATCCCGAAGGTGCCCATCAGGGACACGACCGTGGCCACCGCGGGGATCAGCGTCGCTTTCCATCGGCGCAGGAAGATGCTGACCACGATCACCACCAGGGCGATGGCGATCGCCAGCGTGATCTCGATCTCCCGCAGCGAGGCGCGGATGCTGGTGGTGGAGTCCGACGCCACCTGCATCTTCACGTCGGCGGGCATCTGAGCCTGCAGCAGGGGCAGGGCCCTACGCACCGAATCCACCATGGCGATGACGTTGGCGGCCGGCTGCTGGGTGATCAGCACCACGATGCAGGATTTGCCGTTGATGAGGCCGATCGTGCGGGTGTCCGCCACGCTGTCGATCACGTTGGCCACGTCGGACAGCCGCACGGCCGATCCGCGGCGATAGGCGATGATCAGCGGCGCATAGTCGGCCGCCTTGGTGCCGCCGGTGGAGGTGTAGATCTGGAACCGCTGGCCGCCTTCGTCCTCCACCATGCCCTTGGGCCGGTTGGCGTTGGCCGACTGGATCGCCGTGCGCACATCTTCGAGGCTGATCCCGAAACGGTTGAGGGCGAAGGGCGACACCTCGACCCGCACCGCCGGTTGCGACCCGCCGCCGATCTCGACCAGGCCGACGCCGCTCACCTGGCTCAGCCGCTGCTGCACGATGTTGTTCACCGCATCGTAGATCTGGCCGGGCGTGCGGGTGTCGGAGGTCAACGCCAGGATCATCACCGGCTGCGCGGCCGGGTTGACCTTATTGTAGGTCGGGTTCTGCCGCAGCGTCGGCGGCAGGTCGGCGCGCGCGGCGTTGATCGCCGCCTGCACCGCGCGCGCGGCGGCGTCGATGTTCTTGGAGATGTCGAACTGCAGGGTGACGTTCGTCGAACCCGTGGAGCTGCCCGAGGTGATCTCGTTGACGCCGGCGATGGTGCCCAGCCGGCGCTCCAGCGGGGTCGCGACGTCGGAGGCCATGGTCGTGGGACTGGCGCCGGCCAGGCTAGCGCGCACGTTGATCACCGGGAAGTCGACCATCGGCAGCGGCGCCACCGGCAGCACCAGGAAGCCCGCCACCCCGGACAGCGCCAGGCCGATGGTCAGGAGGATGGTGGCGATGGGCCGTTTGATGAACGGGGCCGAGAGGTTCATTCGGCCGGCTCCGGCGCGAGCGGTGGCTCACCCTGGGCGGCGCCCGTCTTGGCCTTCTTCGGCGCCAGGCGATCGAAGGCCAGATAGACGACCGGCGTCGTGAAGATGGTCAGCAGCTGGCTGACGATCAGGCCGCCGAAGATGGCGATGCCCAGCGGCCGGCGCAGCTCCGCGCCCTGGCCGACGCCGAGCATCAGCGGCACCGCGGCGAACAGGGCCGCCATGGTGGTCATCAGGATCGGGCGGAAGCGCAGCAGGGCGGCCTGGTGAATGGCGTCGCGGGCGCTCATGCCCTGCTCGCGCTCCGCGTCCAGCGCGAAGTCGATCATCATGATCGCGTTCTTCTTCACGATGCCGATCAGCAGGATGACGCCGATGAGCGAAATCACATTGAAGTCGTTGTGCGTGATCAGCAGCGCCAGGATCGCGCCCACGCCGGCGGAAGGCAGCGTCGAGAGAATCGTGAGCGGATGGATGTAACTCTCGTACAGCACGCCGAGCACGATGTACACCGTCACCACCGCCGCCAAAATCAGCATCGGCTCATTCGCCAGCGAGTTCTGAAACGCCTGAGCCGTGCCCTGAAAGCTCGCCTGGATGCTGGCCGGAAAGCCGATCTGCTGCTCCGCCTGGTGAATCACATCCACCGCCTCGCCCAGCGAGACGCCCGGCGCCAGGTTGAACGACAGAGTCACCACCGGAAACTGTCCCTGGTGGTTGATCGCCAGCGGCGTGTTGGTGGTTTCGAAATGCGTGAAGTCGCTGAGCGGCACCTGTGTGTTGTTGGCCGACCGGACATAGATGT
>NZ_DATAPY010000070.1:0-9717 GCF_036264965.1 Phenylobacterium sp. | reverse complement strand
ACGATTGTTCGGCCTTCTTCTCAGGACGCGCCCGCCCATGTTCATGCGCTTCTTCACCGAGCTTAGGGAAGCCAAGGTCCCGGTGACGCTGAAAGAGTACCTCGTGCTGATGGAGGGGCTCGACAAGCAGGTGATCGACCGCTCGGTGGACGACTTCTACTACCTCTCGCGCGCCTCTCTGGTGAAGGACGAGAAGAACCTCGACAAGTTCGACCAGGTGTTCGGCCACGTCTTCAAGGGCCTGGAGAAGCTGGACGACGGGATCACCGCCGACATCCCGGCCGAATGGCTCAAGAAGATGAGTGACCAGTTCCTCACCGACGAGGAGAAGGCGCAGATCGAGGCCATGGGCGGCTTCGACAAGCTGATGGAGGCGCTGGCCGAGCGCATCCGCGAGCAGAAGGAGCGCCACGAAAAGGGCGACAAGGCGATCGGCACCGGCGGGACCTCGCCGTTCGGGGCCAACGGCTACCATCCCGAGGGCGTGCGCATCGGCCAGGACAAGGGCCGCCAGGGCAAGGCGATCAAGGTCTGGGACAAGCGCGAGTACAAGAACCTCGACGACCAGGTCGAGCTGGGCACCCGCAACATCAAGGTGGCGCTGCGCCGTCTGCGCAAATGGGTCCGCGACGGCTCGCCCGACGAACTCGACATGAGCGGCACCATCAAGGGCACCGCCGAGAAGGGCTATCTCGATATCCAGATGCGCCCGGAGCGCCGCAACAAGATCAGTGTGCTGATCTTCTTCGACATCGGCGGCTCGATGGATTCGCACATCAAGATCTGCGAGGAGCTGTTCAGCGCGGCCCGCTCCGAGTTCAAGAACATGGAGTTCTACTACTTCCACAACTGCCTCTATGAGAGCGTGTGGAAGGACAATCGGCGCCGTCACGCCGAGAAGCTGAACACCTGGGACATCCTCCACAAATTCCCCCACGATTACAAAGTCATCTTCGTGGGTGACGCGACCATGAGCCCCTATGAGGTCACCTATCCGGGCGGCTCGGTGGAGCACTGGAACGAGGAAGCCGGCGCGGTCTGGATGGACCGGGTTTCCAACATCTTCGAGAGCATGATCTGGCTGAACCCGACCGCCGAGCGGCACTGGGACTACACCCCGTCGGTGGGCCTGCTGAAGCAGCTGGTGGGCGAGCGGATGTACCCGCTGACCCTGGCGGGGCTGGAGAAGGCCATGAAGGAGCTCGCCCGCTAGGCGGGGCTGCGATGAGCGACGACCTGACCCACGAGGTCCCCGAGGCCGGCCATGACGCCGATCAGGACCAGGCCGCCACCAAGGCCGCCGTATTCAACGCCGCCGAGCGGCTGTTCGCCCTGCATGGGTTCCAGAACGTCTCGGTGCGCGACATCACCGCCGAGGCCGGGGTGAACCTGGCGAGCGTGAACTACCATTTCGGATCCAAGGACGCCCTGCTGTTCGAAATCTTCCGCCGCCGCACCGGCGAGCTGAACCGCGAGCGGGCGCGCATGCTGCACGAGGCCACCGACCGTCATGGCGGCAGCCCGCCGGTGCGCGAGATCCTGGAGGCGCTGTTCGCCCCACCGCTGCGCTGGGCCGATCCGGCCAACGACCGGCGGATCAGCGTGCAGTTCATCATCCGCGCCCGCTCCGAGGGCACCGCGGAGATGCGTGAGGCGCTGCAGAACGACGTCTCCCACCTGGCGCGCTTCGCCGAGGCGCTGAAGAAGGCGCGGCCCGAACTGCCGCCGGAGGCCGTCTATTGGCGGCTGCATTTCGTGCTGGGCATGGTCCACAACAACCGCTTCGTGGAGTTCGACCGCCTGCATCACCTGTCCGGTGGCCTGACCCGTGAGGGCGACGTGGCGGGCCTGCTGGCCCGGATGCTCGATTTCGCCGAGGCCGGCTTCAACGCGGCCTAAGGCTTCGCCGGCGCGGTCACGTGCAAGGCCGCGACGGCCGCCCGACAATCTTCCCGCTCCCGCGCCGACCAGGCGTCCGTCTCGGCCGCGTCGTGGGCGTCGGAATAGGCGATGACCACGCTCTTGGCCTTCACGCAGCGATCCACTGGCCGGGTCGCCTTCTCGTAGGCGCCGATGGCGTCATGGATGCGCACGCTGCCGATCAGCTTGGCCTGGGCGTCGGCGACCTGGCCGCAGCCCGCACACGCCAGCCCCACGCCAAGGATCGCCAAACCCCGCATCCCCGTCCCCTTAACCCAGGCAAGCTGAACCTTGGGGCGCGGCGGATATGTGACCCAATCGTGGCCGCCGCCGCCGTCGCATCCGCCTCATTTGGCGCCCGACGGCCAAGCGCATCGCGCCAGGCGGCGATAGGGCCTAGGGTCGCGGGATGGCTGCTCCGATGTGTCCCAACTGCAAGGCGTCGATCTACAAGGTGAAGCCCGTGCGCATCGCCGCGGACCCGGACTCCGCGGCGTGGAAGGGGCGCGTGCCTACCGTCGTCGGCTTCACCTGTTCAGACTGCGGCGTCCTGCTGCCCGTCAGTCCGACCGGTGAACGCGACGACGGCTAGCTGTTGCTGACAACAGGCTGTCAGCAGACCTGGGCGACAGTGGGGTTCCTTCTTCGACGCGGAGCCCCGCCATGATCAACCTGTCCGCCTTTGGCCCGCTTTGGGGCGTGCCCGATCCCAGCCCCTTCGTCATCAAGACCGAGGTGCAGTTGAAGATGGCCGGCCTGCCCTACCGCACCTTCCGGGCCCGTCCGCCCGAGGCGCCCAAGGGCAAACTGCCGTTCATCGACGACGACGGGGTCCAGGTCGGAGATTCGACCTTCATCCGCGACTACATCCAGTGGAAGCATGGGCTGGACCTCGACGCCGGCCTGTCGCCGCGCCAGCGCGCGCTCGCCTGGACGGTGGAGCGGGTCGTGGAAGATCACCTCTACTGGGCCATCGTCTACTTCCGGTGGGCGGCGCCCGAGAACTTCGACAAGGGGGCCGGCGCGGCCTTCTTCGCCGGAGCGCCGGACGAGGTGCGCGAGGGAGGCCGGAAACATATGGGTGCGGTGCTCCACGGCCAGGGGTTCGGGCGGCACTCGGCGGAGGAGGTCGGCGACCTCGCCGCCCGCTCAGTCACCGCGCTGGCCGAGATCGTGGGGGACGGTCCCTACCTTTCGGGCGAGCTGATCTGCGGCGCCGACGCGACCCTGTTCGCGGGGCTGACCGCGGCCCTGTCGCCGCATTTCGACACCCCGGTGCGCGACGCGATCCTCGGCCACGCGAACCTCGTCGCCTATCACGACCGGATGCGGGCGCGGTTCTATCCTGCTGGCGCCGAGGCGCAGAGCGTGGCGGCCTGATCGCGCTCCAGCGCGGGAACCTGCCGCCGGCCCGGCGGTTCCCCAGGGATGGTCCGCCTCAGCATCCGCCACGAGACGCTCTACACCTATGAGCGCCCGGTCCGTTTTGCGCCTCACCGGCTGCTGGTGCGCCCCCGCGACAGCCATGCGACGCGGGTGGTGGAGGCGCACCTGACCGTGTCGCCGCCGGGCCAGACGCGCTGGCTCTACGACGCCCTGGGCAACTCGGTCTGCTGCTTCACGCCGGACGGCGAGAGCCGGGTGTTGTCCATCGTCAGCGACCTCACCATCGAGCGGTTCCCGGCTTCGCTGACGCGGCGCGACGTGGCCGACCCGCAGACGGTCACGCCGATCTTCTATTCGGCCGGCGACCGTGCGGTGCTGGCGCCCTTCATCGACCCGGTGAGCGAGGACCGCGACGGCCGCTTGCTCAACTGGCTGCGCGACCAGATCGGGAGCCCCAGGGAGCCGGCGCTGGAGTTCCTGCTGCGGCTGAACCGCGCCATCCGCGCCGACTTCGACTATTCCACCCGGGACATCGGGACGGCTCAGGAGCCTGGTCAGACCGTGGCCACCGGCTCCGGCGCCTGCCGCGACTTCGCTTGGCTGATGGTCGAGGCCCTGCGGCGGCTGGGCTACGCCGCGCGTTTCGTCACCGGCTACCTCTATTCGCCCAAGACAGCCGCCTCGGGCGTGCGCGGCGCCGGCGCCACCCATGCGTGGTGCGAGGTCTTCCTGCCCGAACTGGGCTGGACAGAGTTCGACCCCACCAATGCGCTGGCGGAAAGCCCGGACCTAATCCCGGTGGCGGTCACCCGCACGCCGGCCGAGGCCGCCCCGGTCTCGGGCGCAATCTACGGCGACGGCGGCAAGAGCGAGCTCGCGGTTCACGTACTCGTGCGCCCGGCTGAAATGATTTCCGCCGCCGCCTGAGGCAAGTTCAGAGGGGGCCAAAAAGAAGGAAGGGAGATGCGACCATGACGCACGGCTTCCAGCAGCAGGACTCCGGGCTGAACTTCAGCTTCCCGAAGTCCGCGCCCACGCCGCAGCACGGCGGCAAGACGGATAGCAAGCCGGTCCAGCCCAGAAAGCCGCCGCGCTCGTTCGAGCCAAGGCCGGGCCACTGACGACGCCTCAGGGCGGCTGCGGCAAAACCGCAGCGGCCCTAGCGCATCCTTAACCCATCGGGCCTCGTATTCCCCGCGACCCGGCGTTCCGGCGCCTGGTTGCGATGTCCGCTACGAGGTCCGTAATGTCCGAGTTCGCCGTCCTGTCCCGCCGCGCGATCCTGGCCGGCGGACTGGTCTTGCCTTTGCTCCCCAGCTTGGTCCGCGCCGCGCCGCGCAGCCTGACCTTCGCCGTCTACCGCAATGGCTCGAAGATCGGCGAACACTACATCAACTTCGCCGGCGAGGGCCCGACACTGACGGCGACCACCGATGCGATCATGACCGTGAAGCTCGGTCCGGTGCCGGTCTTCAAGTACCATCACCACGCGGTCGAGCACCGCACCGACGGCGTCTTCGCCTCGCTGGAAACCTCGACCAACAGCAATGGCAAGGCCGAGCATGTCGAGGCCGAGCGCACCGGCGCCGGCGTCCGCGTCGATTGCTCCTACGGCAAGACCATGCTCGCCGCCGACGCCAATCCCATGACCCACTGGAACCCGCAGGTCTTCGGCGGCCCGCCGCTGTTCAATCCGCAGACCGGCAAGATCCTGAAGGTCCGCACTGCCAAACTCACCCCGGGTCACGTAGCCATCCGCGGCGAGGCCGAGATCGACGATTTCTACGACGAGGCCGGCGCCTGGCAGTCGCTGACCGGCAAGCTGGATGACGGCTCCCACATCGAGTACCGCCGCGTCTGACGCCTGGCCCCGTCTGGGCTTTCGCCCGTCCTCCGGACTCTGATAGACCAGCAGGATTGAAGTCATTCCTTTGCTGAAGGACGCCGCAGCCGGCCGTCTGTTGGTCGAACCCGCGCGGCGTTGGGTCATTTGGACGCCAAGATTGAAGCCGCCGCCTCAGGCGCCGACACGACCGATCTCGCCGCACGTGAGGCGGCCTATGAGAAGTTCGTCTGGGACAATCTGAAGCGGAACTACCTCGGCAACTACCTGCACGGCATGCTGGGGATGACCGGCTTTCGACTGGTCAACACGCCGACTTTCCTGCCCGCCTATCTGCACATGATCTCCGGTTCCAACGGGATCGTGGGCCTGGGCCTGGCGCTGCAGCAGGTGGGCGGCGTGATCTCGCCGATCTTCGGGGCCAGCCGGATCGAACATCGCACCAAGGTGATGCCGGCGGCCATGTGGATGGGCGGGCTGGCGCGCACCGCCGTGCTCGGCATCGCGCTTTCAGGGTGGCTGCTCAAGGGCCAGGTGCTGGTCGGCTCGATCCTCGGCTTCATGCTGATGTTCGGCCTCTTCATGGGCGCCCAGCGGGTGGTGTTCTCGCTGCTGATGGCCAAGGTGATCCCCATCAGCCGGCGCGGTCGCCTACAGGCCTGGCGCAACTTCACCGGCAGCGTGATCGCCGCCGCCCTGGCCTATGTGGCCGGGCGCTACTTCATCGGCCCGAACCTATTCGGCAACGGCTACGGCACGACCTTCATCTTCGCCTTCATCCTGACCAGCATGGGCCTCTGGGCGCTGCAGCTGCTGCTGAGGGAGCCTGAGCCGCCGACCACGCGCACCCAGGCCCGGTTCCGCGACCGGCTGCGCGAATTTCCGCGCCTGATCACCGAGGACCGCGCCTACGCCTGGTTTCTGGTGGTGCAGATGCTGTCGAGCTCGGCCCGCATCGCGACGCCGTTCTACATCCTGTACGTCGGGTCCTCGATGCACATGACCGGCAAACTGCTGGGCGCACTGTCGTTCGCGTTCATCGGGGCGGACGCCCTGTCGAACCTGATCTGGGGCTATCTGGGCGACAAGACCGGCTTTCGCCTGGTCCTGCTGTTCTCGCTGGCGGCGTGGGCGGCCTCGACCGTCCTCTTGCTGGAAGTCCACACGCCCTGGGCGATCTTCCTGGCCTTCTTCGGCCTCGGCGCGGGCCAGGCGGGCTACATGATGTCGGCCCAGACCATGATCCTGGAGTTCGGCGCCCGCGACGACCTGCCGATGCGCATCGCCGTCTCGGCCACCGCCGAGAGCATCACCGCCACGCTCGCGCCCCTGATCGGCGGCCAGGTCGCCGACCTGCTTGGCTATGGAACCGTCTTCGGCCTCTCGCTCGGCGTCCTGGGCGTCGGCCTGGCGGTGCTGATCGGCCTGGTCAAGGAGCCTAGGACCGCCCGGCTGTCGGCGCTCTAGGTGATCCACGTCCCCACCGCGGTCTGGGCCCACACGGCCTTCGACCTGGCCGCCTGGGCGAGCGGGCTCGGCCTCTCGGCCGTCCTCTACCGCTGGCGGCTTCGCGAGCTGACCCAGGACGTGGCGCGCAGGGTGGACAGCGGCTATTTCGCGGCTCTCGTCGCGGGCGCGATCCCGGGCGCGTGGCTGGCGGGTTCGCTGAACACCCTGCGCGACAGCCACCCGGCCCTGTCGCACAGCGTGGTCGGCGCCCTGGTCGGCGCCATCGTGGCGGTGGAGGTCTACAAGCGCCTGCGCGGCGTCACCGGCTCGACCGGCGGGGTCTTCGTGGGCTCGTTCTCCCTGGGCGTGGTCGTCGGCCGCTTCGGCTGTTTCTTCGCGGGCCTGCCGGATGGGACCTATGGGACGCCCACCCGCCTGCCCTGGGCCGTCGACCTCGGCGACGGGATCGGACGCCATCCCGTGGCGCTCTACGAGAGCGCCGCCATGGCGGTGTTCCTCGCCCTCTACCTAACGGGCCTCGCCCATCGCAGCCCCTGGGCGATGCGGCGCGGCTTCTACGCCATGTGCGTCTGGTATGGCGTCCAGCGGTTCGCCTGGGAGTTCCTGAAGCCCTATCCGGCGCTGATCGGGCCGTTTAACCTGTTCCACGTTCTGTGCGGGGGTCTGGTCGCCTATGGATGGCTCTATTGGCTCGGCGACCTCCGACGCGAGCGCGCAGCGCAAGGTCGCGCCCTACCTGTTCCAGGGGCAGACCACGAGCCTGTGCGAGACCTGCCTTAGCCTGGTCCCGGCCAAGATCATCTCCGAGGGCAATGAGGTCTTCTACCTGAAGCGCTGTCGGGAGCATGGCGTCCAGAAGACCCTGATCAGCGATGACCTCGGCTACTGGAAAGCCCAGAAGGACTGGCTGAAGCCCGGCGACCGGCCGCTGCGCGTGCAGACCCGCACCGACCACGGCTGCCCCTACGACTGCGGCCTTTGCCCCGACCACGAGCAGCACTCCTGCCTGGCGATCATCGAGGTCAACGAGGCCTGCAACCTGTCCTGCCCCGTCTGCTTCGCCGACTCGTCGGTGAGGCGCGCGGCTCACCGGCCCCTGGCCGAGATCGAGCGGATGCTGGACATCCTTGTGGAGTCCGAAGGCGAGCCGGACCTGGTGCAGATCTCCGGCGGCGAGCCCACGATCCATCCGCAGTTCTTCGAGATCCTCGACGCGGCCCGCGCCCGGCCCGTGCGCCACCTGATGATCAACACCAACGGCCTGCGCATCGCCCGCGAGCCGGGCTTCGCCGAGCGGCTCGCCGGCTATATGCCGCGGTTCGAGGTCTATCTGCAGTTCGACAGCCTCAAGCGCGATGCGCTCATGGAGCTGCGCGGCGCGGACCTGACCTCGATCCGGCAGCAGGCGCTGGAGGCCCTGGAGGCGCACAACATCTCCACCACCCTGGTGGTGACGTTGAAAAAGGGCGTCAACGACGGCGAGATCGCCGAGATCGTGCGCCATGCCCTGACCTGGCGCTGCGTGCGCGGGGTGACCTTCCAGCCGATCCAGGACGCCGGCCGCAACGACGGCTTCGACCCCAAGGCCCACCGCATCGTCTTGACCGAAATCCGCCGTCGCATCGCCGAGGCCGGGGTCTTCGCGCTGGAAGACCTGATCCCCCTGCCCTGCAACCCGGACCAGATCTGCATAGGCTATGGCCTGCGCAATGGGACCGCCGTCCAGCCAATCACCGCCATGCTGCCGCGCGAGCTGTTCGTGGCCGCCGTCCCCAACACGGTGACCTTCGAGGCCTATCCGCAGCTACGGGCCGCGGTCTTCAACCTGCTGTCGCTGTCCACCGCCCAGGCCGACACCACCGACAAGCTCGCCGGCCTGCTCTGCTGCCTGCCCGAGGCCGTGGTTCCGCAGGAAGTGGCCTATGAAAATACCTTCCGCGTGGTGATTTCCCAGTTCCTCGACCGGTTCAATTTCGACCTGGGCACGGTGAAGCGGTCCTGCGTGCACTTCGTCGAGCCGGACGGCCGGATCATCCCCTTCGACACCTACAACACCTTCTACCGCCCCGGCGCGGCGGGCGAAGGGGCGTTGAGGCGGGGTCAAGGGCGATGAGCCGGGAGAAGGTCAATGCGCTTGTCGTGATGACGGTCGGCGTCCTGATCATGACGCTCTGCGGCACGTGCACCTTCCATGTCATGCAGCATCCAGCCGGAATCGCGAGCTTCGCGATTGTCGTTGGCGGCGGCTGCGTGATGGTTGGTCTGGTGTTCTTGATATGGGGCTTGCGCTTATGGCGCAGTCTCAGGCCGCCATCCGATCGGGAGGATCCGGGGTGAGCGCGCCGCAACGCGACGACGCGGTCATCGGCTTCTTCGGCAACGCCTTCATCGCCATCGGCTGGTTGGTGCTGACGCTGGGCGGGCTCTGCACCGTGGTGATCGGGGTGCTGTCCGTGACCGGCGTCGGCGATAGCGGGGGCCACGCCAGCCTCGAAGACTGGGGCCTGCCAGCCGGCATGCTGGCGTCCGGCGGCGCGAGCCTTTGGATCGGTCGCACGATCAAGCGAAGCCGGGCCCCGCCGCCGGACTCGAAACCCGATGTCTGACGCTCAGTCCGACCCGACGAAGCGCTTCTTCGGCGCGGCGCTGACCGCCATCGGCGGTCTAGTGTTCGCGCTCTGCGGCCTTTGCACCGGCGTCTTCCTGATCACCGGATTGATGCCGCACGAGGACCACACGCTGTCGGGCATCGCCCTCGTCGCGGGGGGCATTCCCTCATTTACCGGCTTCGTCGTGATGCGGTTCGGCCTGAAGATTTACCGCGAGGCCAGCCCTAACCCGGATATCTCACACGGCTCACGGTTGGGGGGGCGAGGCCTGGCATCGGCGTTGGAGTTATCTTGAAGGCGGCCGCCGTCGGCCGCTTGCGGCGGGGGGCTGTGATCGTCTGGGTGCGAGTTCTGTTTCGGGGACGGGTTTTGGCGGGGCGCAGTCAGGCGGCTTTGGCGAGGCGCCCATAGGCCAGGGCCCATTCACGTTTCCAGGGATAGGCCGAGGCCATGGCGATCTTGATGCGGCGCACGGAGGTTCTGACGAGC
>NZ_DATAPY010000069.1:0-29448 GCF_036264965.1 Phenylobacterium sp. | reverse complement strand
GAGGAAGAGCAGGCCATCTTCCGCTCGACGCCGATGTTCACGGAGCCGGCGGCGGCCTGACGGCCTAGACCCTGTCCCGGCTGACTTGGTCCAAGTCAGCCGGGAAAGAACAGGGTCGTCGGCTATATCTGGAGCCCTTCTTGTCCACTCAGGTTGATCCAACCTGAGTAGGAAGGGCTCTAGCCTCGCAGGGCCGCCGAAATCGCCGCCAGGCCGGCCTCGAGCTCGTCGGCCGTTGGCCAGCCATAGCCCACGCGGAAATAGCTGTCGGGCTGCTCGAACCAGTGGCCGGGGCCGACATAGGCGCCGTGATCTTCCAGCAGGCGGCGGTAGAAGCCTTCTGTCCCGCCCGCGGGCTCGACGGTCATGCGCGGGAAGCAGACCACCCCGCCGCCGGGCTTCACCCATTCCAGGCGGTCCTCGCCGGCCATCCAGTCGCTGACCTGCTGAAGCCGCCGCCGCATCTCGAACAGGCGCGGACCCAGGATCGCGGCGCGGTTCTCCATGATCTGCTCGGCCACCCATTCGTCCATCACACTGCCGCAGATGCTGATCTGCTCGCTGGCCGCCAGGAACACCTCCTGCAGGGCCGGGTCCTTGGTGATCAGCCAGCCGATGCGGATGCCCGGCACGCCATAGGCCTTCGACAGTGACGAGACGCTGATCACGTGGTCGCCCAGCGACGCCGCCGGCGGCAGGGGTCCGTCAAAGCTGAGGTCGCGATAGGTCTCGTCGACCAGCAGGCGGCACCCACGGCGCGCGGTGAGCTCGACCAAGCCGCGCAGTTCCGCCTCGCTCAGCATCACCCCGGTCGGATTGTGCGGGCAGGTGATGCTGACGATCCGGGTGGTGGGCGTGATGGCCGCGGCGACCCTCTCCAGGTCGACGCGGAAGCCATCTTCGAAGGCGAGGTCGATGTGGGTCGTGGGACAGCCAATGGCCCGCGGCGTCTCCAGATTGGTCGCGTAGTTGGGCCGGATCACCACCAGGTGGTCGCTCGGTCCAAGCAGCGAGGTGGCGATGATGAACAGCGCCCCGGCCGCGCCGGTGGTCACCAGCACGTCGGCGGCGGACAGCCCCGGGCCGTCCGCGGCGATCAGCTGCCGCAGCCGCTCGCGGCCGCGGTGTTCGCCATAGAGCAGCGGCATGTCGGGAATGGTGAGGCCGAGATCGGAGAGCTTCTGGTCGGCCACCGAGCTCTCGGAGAGGTTCCAGCGGATGCGCGCATAGCCGTATTCCTCCGGGCTCTCCACCTCGATCGGCATTCGGACATAGCGCACGCGGAACCGCTCCTAGCTGCGGGTGAAGACGGGGTCGCGGCGCTCGCGGAAGGCGGCGACGGCAGCCTTGTGGTCGGCCGATCGACGCAGGACGCGCAGTTCGGGCGCGGCCATCGCGTTGAATTCCTCCGGCGACAGGTCCGGGGCGCGGTTGGCGGTGCGCTTACTGGCCTCCACCGATAGCGGCGCGCGGCTGGCGATCCGTTCGGCGAGTGCGATGGCGGCGGTGCGCAGCTCATCCGGCGCGTGCAGGCCGGTGACCAGGCCATAGCGCTCGGCCGTCTCGGCGTCGTGCGGCAGACCGGTCAGCAGCATCGCCTTGGCGCGGCTGACGCCGATCAGGCGCGGCAGGCGATAGGTCGAGGCCATCAGCCCCACATTCACCCCGGCGCAGACGAACCTGGCCTCGGTCGCAGCCAGGCGGATGTCGCAGCAGAGCGCCAGCTCGAACCCGCCGCCGACGCACCAGCCGTTCACCGCCGCCACCACCGGAACCCGCGTCGCTTCCAGGCGGTCCAGCAGGCGGCCGAACCCGGCCAGATCCTCGCCGCCGGGGCCGGTGTTCTTCAGGTCGTCGCCGGCGCAGAAGGCGCGGCCCTTGCCGGTGACGATCAGGCAGCGCAGCGCGTCGTTCGCCTCAACCTCGTCGAGCGCCGCCATGAAGGTCTGGCGCATCGCCTCGCCCAACGGATTCATCGGCGGATTGTCGATCTCCAGCAGGACGACGGCCTCGCTGACCGGCTGGACATGCACCTGGCCGCTCATGCGGGGACCTCCACTTTCCGTTCTGTGGCCGCTGCGCCGCTCGCGATCAGAGCGTCGATCTCCGCCGCTGGGAATCCGGCCTCGCCCAGCACCTCGCGGGTGTGTTCGCCTACCTCGGCTGGCCCGCAGGTCAGCGCCACGGGCGTGTCGTGCAGCTTGATCGGCGTGCGAGGAAATGGCCGCCCACCGACTTCCGCCAGCAGGCCGCGGGCCTTGATCTGCGGGTCGTCCCAGGCCTGCGCGATGGTGTTCAGGGGCCCGGCCGGCACGCCCTTGGCTTCCAGCTTCTTGACCCAGTTGGCGGAGGTGTCGGTGGTCAGGATCGCCTCGATCCTCGCCTGCAGAGCATTGCGGTTCTTCATGCGCCCGCCGGTCGTCTCGAAGCCGGCCTCGCCGACCAGGGTCGGATCGCCAAGCGCTTCGCAGAAACGCCGCCACAGGCGCTGGCTGTTCACGCCGACCACCATGTGCCCATCGGCCGTTTTTAGCGCCTCATAGGGCGCGGCGAGCCGGTGGCGCGTGCCGTTGCGCTGGGCCACCGCGCCGGTGGTCAGGAACTGGCCCGTCTCCCAGATCGTGTAGGCGAGCGCCGATTCCAGCAGCGAGCTTTCGACCTGCTGGCCCTTGCCGGTCGCGTGCCGGCTCTGGATCGCCGCCAGCACGCCGATCGCCGCGAACAGGCCGGCGTTAAGGTCGGAGATCGGCACCGCCGTGGAGCAGGGTTTCTCGCTCCCCGCCTCGCCCACGAAGCTCATAATCCCGCTCATCGCCTGGGCGATCAGGTCGAAGCCGCCGCGGTTGCGGTAGGGTCCGTCGAGGCCGAAGCCGGAGACCGAGCAATAGACCAGCCGCGGGTTGACCTTCGAAAGCTCTGCGTAGCCCAGGCCCATGCGGTCTAGTGATCCGGGGCGATAATTCTCGACGAAGACGTCCGCCGTCTCGGCGAGTTTGCGCACCACCGCGGCCCCCGCTTCCGTCGAGAGGTCCAGCGCGATGGCGCGCTTGTTGCGGTTGACGAAGTCGAAGGCGCGGAAGGCGGCGCTGCTGCCCGTTCCGCCCAATCCGCGGGTGCTCTCGCCGCTTGGCGGCTCGATCTTGACCACGTCGGCGCCCAGGTCGGCCAACACCATCGAGCAATAGGCCCCGGCGATGACGTGAGTGCAGTCCAGCACCTTGAGGCCGGTGAGCGCGCCCATCGCCGGCCGCCCTACCCGACCGGGGCCAGGACGGTGGCGCGGGCCAGCGAGACGCGGGTCAGGTCGCGGCGGCGCGCGAAGGCGTTGCGCGCCGTCTCCGCCGGATTGCGGCTGCGCTGCCACTCGTTCAGGTCCTTGTAGCCGGTCATCAGCAGGAGGCGTCGCGCGCCTTCCATCAGGTCGTCCTTGCTGGGCTGGGCGGCGAACAGGCCGAAGATCCTGGTCTCGAAGTGGCCCTCGAAATCCGGCCAAGCCTCGCCGGACAGCTTCACGAACTCGTCGAAGCCGGTGGCGTCGATCGTGAACCAGTTGTGGACATAGACGCCCATGGCCGCGGGCTTCGCGCCATCGGCGGGCCGGATGGTCGGCGTCAGCCGGTGGCGCTCCGCGGAGACGACCCCCGGCGCGCGCATCACCGCCTCGACGGCGGCGTCGCCCGTGGTCAACACCAGGGCCTGGTTGGAGGCGAAGCCCAGCAGAGGGGCGAACACCGCGACCGCCTGGGCGCCCGACGCCGCGCGGACGTGGTCGGCCACCGCCTTCTGGGCCGTCCGGTCGCGCTTCAGGCGTAGTTCAAAATAATTATATTCCATGGGCTTACCCTTAGTAGTTCACCCGCTGGGTGATCGCGCCGTCGACGATCATGTTGATGCCCGTCGTGAAGGCCGAGCGGGGGCTGGCCAGGAACACCGTCGCCGCGGCGATCTCCTCCGGCGTGGCCATGCGGCCAGTCGGATTGCGCTTGATCATCTGATCGAAGAAGCCCGGCATGCCGACCTTCACCCGACCCCAGACGCCGTCGTCGAAGTAGACCGTCCCCGGCGAAATGACGTTGCAGCGAACCTTGGCCGCCGCGTTCTGCCGCGCGACGCCCTTGGCGAAGTGGATCAGCGCCGCTTTCATCGCGCCATAGGCCGACGGATTGTCCGAATTCACTGAGGACACCGACGAGATGATCAGGAAAGCGGCGTCGCCGGTCTTGGCCGCTGCGGCGCCGAGGAAGGGTTGGGCGGCTTCCCAGGTGCGCACGGCGCCCAGCATGTCGATGTCGAACATCGCCTGCCAGTCGGCCTCGGCGTTGCCCTGCACCAGGGCGCTGGCGTTGGAGACGAGGACGTCGATACCACCCAGCTTTTCGCCGGCGCTCCTGACGAACGCCTGCAGGGCCGCGCCGTCGGCGATGTCGACCACTTCGCCCCAGGCCTTCACGCCGCGGCCTTGCAGCGCCTTGACGGTCTCGGCGATCTGCTCGGCGTTGCGGGCGCAGACGGCGACGTTGGCGCCCTCGTCGGCGAAGCAATCGGCGATGGCGCGGCCGATGCCGCGCGTGCCGCCGGTCACCACCGCGGTCTTGCCCTTAAGCTGCAGATCCATCGCCGTCCCTCGCCTGAAATCAGCCTGTCTTGAACAGGTCTCCGTACCGGTCGCGTAGCAGGTTCTTCTGCACCTTGCCCATGGCGTTGCGCGGCAGCTCGTCGACGAAGACGATCCGTTTGGGCGATTTGTAGGGCGCGAGCTGGCGGCGGCATTCGGCGATCATCGCCGCCTCGTCACCCCAATGGTCTTTGGCCGCGATCACCACGGCCACCACGCCCTCGCCGAAATCGGGGTGCGGGACGCCAACCACGGCACTCTCGGTGACGCCGGCCAGTTCGTCGAGCACCAGCTCGATCTCCTTGGGATAGACGTTGTAGCCGCCGGAGATGATCAGGTCTTTGGCCCGTCCGCTGATCCAGACGCGTCCGTCAGGATCTTGGCGGCCCACATCGCCCGTCATGAAATAGCCGTCGGCGGTGAACTCCTGGGCGGTCTTTTCCGGCATCTCCCAGTAGCCGGAAAAGACGCTGGGGCCTTTGATCTCGATGACGCCGGTCTCCGCGTCGCCGCCGATGCGCAGCTCCACGCCCGGCAGCGGATAGCCGACGCTGCCGGGGATGCGGTCGCCGTCCAGCGGGTTGGAGGTGATGATCACCGCCTCGCTCATCCCATAGCGTTCCAGGATGCGCATGCCGGTCCGCGCTTCGAACTCGGCGAAGGTCGATTCCAGCAGAGGCGCGGAGCCGCTGATGAACAGACGCATGTGCGCCGCGCGTTCGCGGGTGAACTCGGGATTGGCCAGCAGGCGCGTGTAGAAGGTCGGCACGCCCATCATCACCGTGGACTTCGCCAGACCTGCCATCACCTCGGCGTCCACGAACTTCGGCAGCCAGACCATCGGCGCGCCGCTGAGGAACACACAGTGCAGAGCCACGAACAGGCCGTGGACGTGGAAGATCGGCAGGGCGTGCAGCAGCACGTCATCCGGCGTGAAGCCCCAGGCCTTGTGCAGCGCCAGCGCATTCTCCGCCAGGGCGCCGTGGCTCAGCATGGCGCCCTTGGAGCGCCCGGTCGTCCCGCTGGTGTAGATCAGGGCGGCGAGGTCGGTCTCCGCGCGCGCGATCGCTTTGACCAGCGGGTCGGCGGCGTCGGCCTCGGCGCGGAAGGCCTGGGCGTCGGTCACGAAGACCCGGGGCTGAGCGTCGTGGACAAAGTAGTCCACCTCCGGGCGGGTGTAGGCGGAGTTGAGCGGCAGGAACACCGCCCCGGCCTTCAGCACGCCAAGATAGATCATGACCGCATCGACCGATTTCTCGGCCTGTAGCCCGACCCGGTCGCCGGGCTTTACGCCCAGCGCCCGCAGGTGGCCCGCGATCTGGGCGGCGCCCGCCTCCAGCTCAGCGTAGCTCACCTCGGCGCCGTCGCTCATCAGGAACGCGGGCTGGGATCGATCCGCCGGAAAGCCGCCCGCCAGGAGGTCGTAGAGGTTCATGCCTCTCCCTTATGGCCGGCGCCTTCGCTGCGCCAGTCTTGCCAAGCGTCAGCCGGCGTCGGGATAGCGGAAGATCAGGCCGCCGCGGCCATCGAAGACCATGTAGCGGAACGGCAGGCCGTGCTCGAACGGCTCGCGGCCGTACATCACCGCGGCCTGCAGCTTGGCGTCCTCAGAGCCCTCGGCCTCGAGCCGTTCGGTGCGGGCGGCGATCTTCGCGGCGGCTGGCCACTCGAAGACGACGATATAGGCGCTCATACGCGAGCGCCCCGCCCGACACGACGGAAGCAAATCATTGGCTGCGAGATCTCCGGAAGCGGCGACGGTCCACAGGCTCGACGCCACGCGCCGGCAGATGCCTCAAATGGAGGTCATGCCTTTCAACGGCTTTGGTCGCCCCTAGGCCTTCCAGGCGGCCAGGAGCGCCGTCTCGCGCTCCGGCGTCAGGCCGGAGCGCAGCTTCGCCTGCCGGTCCGCCGGCAGGGTCTTGAACCAGGCCAGGGTGTCGCCCGCCGTGACCGGAAGCGGGCGATAAGTCAGCCCCGCCCTCAACGCCGCGGCGATGCTGCGGCGATGGAAACCCATTGTCTCGCCCTGCCCCGGAATCCACACCGGCATGTCGCTCCAGGCGTTGACCTTCTGGGCCCGCAGGAACGGCGTGGCGATCCAGGTCAGCTTCGGCGTGGCGGGGACGCCAGCGGCGACGCCGTCGAGGAACGCCTTGGTCGTCATCGGCCGGGCCGGCCCCGCGCCGTTGAAGGTCCCGGCGGTGCGCTGCTCGGCCATGCGCACGACCCATTCGGCCAGGTCGCGGGCGTCGACGAACTGCACCGGATCGGTCCCGTCGCCCGGCGCGGCGACGTCCGCGCCCCAGCGTCCGCCGGGATTGGCCAGCCGCACGAGCCAGTAGGTGAAGCGATCGGTCTCATCGCCCGGCCCGACGATCAGACCGGGGCGGATGACAGTGGTGGCGGGCTCGCCGAACTGGCGGCGCGCCTCCGCCTCGCTGACCGCCTTGAGCTGGCCGTAGAGCCCCGCGTCCTTGGCCAGCGTCTGGGCCGTCTCGGCCATGGGATCGGCGCCCTTGTAGGCTGCCACGGCCGCGGTCTCATCGGCCGGGATGTCGTTCTTCTCGTAGACCGAGATCGTCGAGATGAAGACGTAGTGTTTGACCTTGCCCTTCAGCACCTTGGCCGCGTCGCGGACCCAAAACGGCAGGGTGGTGGGATTGTCGATGCAGACGTCCCACTCGCGGCCCTCCAGGGACTTCAGGTCGCCGGTGTTGCGGTCGCCGAGCAATTCCTCGACCGGGCCTGGCCAGTCCTCCTTCTGGCGGCCGCGATTGAAGATCGTCACCTCGTGACCGCGGCTCAGCGCATAGCGGACTTCGTGTGGGCCGATGAACCCGGTGCCGCCCAGGATCAGGATGCGCAGCTTCCTGGGCTTGCGCTCCGCCGCATGCGCCGCCGCGCCGGACATTGCCAGGGCAGCCAGCGCACCGGCGCCCAGCTTCAGATGATCGCGCCGTGTTGCCGCCATGGATGTCCCCTCCCGGCTCAACCGGTGTTCCGCAGGCCCGCCGCCACGCCGTTGATGGTCAGGTGGATGCCTTCCTTGACCGCGTCGTCCTGATCGCCGCGGCGCCGGCGGCGGATCAGCTCGATCTGCAGATGATTCAGCGGGTCAATGTAGGGCAGCCGCGAGCGGATCGCCGCGGCCAGGTCCGGGTCCTTCTCCAGCACCTGCGACTGGCCGGTGATGGCCAGCAGCGCCTCGCAGGTGCGCTCCCACTCCGCCTTGATCTCCCCGAAGATGTGATCGCCCAGCGCCTTGTCCTCGACCAGGCCCGCGTAACGCCCGGCGATGGCCATGTCGGACTTGGCCAGCACCATCTCCATATTGGCCAGCGCCGAGGAAAAGAACGGCCAGCTGGCGCGAAGTTCGGCGAGCTGCGCCATCGGAACGCCTGCGTCGCGCACCGCCGAGCCGAAGCCGAACCAGCCCGGCAGCATGGTCCGCGCCTGGGCCCAGGAGAACACCCACGGGATGGCCCGCAGGCCCGCGATGCTGCGCGTCGTCTGCCGCGACGTGGGTCGGCTTCCGATGTTCAGGTCGGCGATCTCGGTGATCGGGGTCGCGCCGTAGAAATAGTCGACGAAGCCCGGGGTGTCGTGGACCAGGGCGCGGTAGGCGGCCATGGAACCCCGGCTCAGCGCCTCCATGGCCTCGGCGTGCGGCTGGGCGACCACCGAGCCCGCCTCGTCGCGGAACGAGGCCAGCACCATGCCGGCTGTGAGCGTCTCCAGACTCTGTCGGGCGAGCTCGGGATCAGCGTATTTGTTGGCCACCACCTCGCCCTGCTCGGTGATGCGGATGCGCCCGTTCACCGTGCCGCCGGGCTGGGCCAGGATCGCCTCGAAGCTGGAGCCGCCGCCCCGGCCCACAGCGCCGCCGCGGCCGTGGAACAGCTGCAGGCGCAGCCCCTCGTCGCGGGCGACCCGGCCCAGGGCGCGGGAGGTTTGATAGAGCTCCCAGGTCGAGGTCAGATAGCTGCCGTCCTTGTTGCTATCCGAGTAGCCGATCATCACCTCCTGCAGGCCGATCGGCTCGACCAGCTTGCGGATCAGCGGCAGGGCCAGATAGGCCTTCAGGGTCTCAGGCGCGGCGCGTAGGTCGACGATGGTCTCGAACAGCGGCTCGGCGAAGATCTGCGTGGTCGGCGGCCGCTCCGCGCCCTCGCCCGGGGTGAACAGGCCCACCTCCTTCAGCAGCAGGTAGACCTCCAGCAGATCGGAGACCGAGGTGGTGTTCGAGACGATGTAGGAGCGGATGGCGTCGCGGCCATAGAGCCGCTTCACGTCCGCGGCAGCCTGCAGGATGGCGTACTCGCGAACCGTCTCCTCGCCATAGGTCGCGAACGGTGAATGCAGCAGCCGGCCGTGGCTCAGCTCGGCGACCAGCAGGTCGCGGCGCGCCTGTTCGTCCAGGCCCAGGTAGTCGTCGCAGACCCCGGCGACCTTCATCAGCTCGGCCACCACGCGCTCGTGGGCCGAGGAATTCTGACGCATGTCCAGGCGGGCCAGGTGGAAGCCGAAGGTGTCGGCCGCGCGGATCAGGTCCGGCAACGGGCCCTGGGCGAAGAGATCGCCGTGGCTGGCGATCAGGCTGGCCAACACCGTCTCCAGGTCGGCCTTGAAAGCGTCGGGCGAGCCGTAGGCCTCGGCGTGGACCGCGGGCGGCCGCGCCGGCGCCTCGCCCACCAGAAGCTGATAGGTCGCCGCCAGCCGCGCGTAGACGCCGGTCAGGGCCTGGCGGTAGGGCTCGTCCGCCCGCTGGGCCGAGGCGTCATGCGCCAGGCCGGCCAGGGCTTGAAGTTCGTCGCTCACCTTGGCCAGCCGCGCCGACTGCGACAGCTCGGCGCCGAGCGCGTGCACCCCGTCGAGGTAGTCGGTCATCACCGCGCGGGCCTGCCGCGCCAAGGCCGCCCGCATGACGTCCGCGGTCACGAATGGATTGCCGTCCCGGTCGCCCCCGACCCAGGAACCGACCCGCAGAAAACTGTTCAGCGCTGGCGGATGGCCCAGGACTTCGACCCAATGAGCGTAGAGCCGCGGCAGCTCCGGCAGGAAACTGCGCTCGAAGTAGGAGACGGCGTTCTCGACCTCATCCTCGACACCCGGCTTCACCGAACGCAGCAGCCGCGTGCGCCAGAAGATCGACACCTGGCGCTTCAGTTCGCGCTCGATGGCGGCGCGCTCGAGCTCGGTCCGGGCCTGCTCATAGGCGTCCAGGTCGTCGGCGATCGCGCCCACGCGGTCGAGCACGCTCTTGCGGCGCACCTCGCTGGGGTGCGCGGTGATCACCGGCGCCACCAGCGCGCCCTGCAGCAGGTCGATCACTCGGTCGAGCCCCACGCCTTCGGTGGCCAAGGTACGGATCGCCCCGGCCAGAGTGTCGGGGCGGCTGTCCCCGCCACGGCCGCGGCGGCGCTGGATCTGGTCCTCGGCGATGTTGGTGATCTGCAGGAAGCAGGCGAAGGAATGGGCGAAGCGCACCGTGTCCGGCAGGCTGAGCGCGCCCAGCCGCTCGGCCATGGCCTTGGCGGCGGCGTTCGTGCCCTCCCGGTGAAAGGCGACCGAGGCCTTACGGGTCTCCTCGATCTGGTTGAACACCGCCTCGCCGTCCTCGGCGCGGATCACATCGCCCAAGACGCGGCCCAGGAACCGGATGGTGGTGCGGAGCTGGTCGGGCATCGGTGCGGTCATGACCTCAACGATGGCCACAGAGGCTTGCGTGCGTCATCTGGTTTCCTGACGCCATAGCGGCGATAGTCATTTCTTCCGCTAAGGAACCTCCATGACGCCTGACGACGCGCTCGCCCGGATCCGCCGCTACGACGGCCGCTTGAACGCCTTTGTCCGCGTCTTCGACCCGCCGTGGGGCGATGGTTCCGGACCGGTCTTCGCCATCAAGGACCTGTTCGACGTCCAGGGCGTCCCTACCGGCGGCGGGGCGCAGGTCCCGCTAGCCGAGAACCCGACGGCCAACGCGGTGGTCGTCGACAAGCTGCTCGCCGCCGGCTGGCGAGCGATCGGCAAGACCCAGACGGTCGAGCTGGCCTACGGCGGCTGGGGCACCAACCGCGCGGTCGGCGCGCCCTGGAACCCCTGGGACGCCAAGGTCCACAGGGCGCCCGGCGGCTCCTCGTCCGGCTCGGCGGCGGCGGTGGCCGCCGGCTTCTGCGACGCGGCCCTGGGCAGCGACACCGGGGGTTCCGTGCGCATCCCGGCGGCGACCTGCGGCGTGGTGGGCCTGAAAGCCGGGCGCGGGCTGGTCAGCCTCAAAGGAGTCCATCCGCTGGCGCCGTCGCTGGATACGGTGGGCGCCCTGGCCAAGGACGTAGCCACCGCGGCGCGGATGCTAGGGATCATCTCGGGCCCGGACGGCGCGACCGCGGATCGCGGGCCCTTCGATGCGGAGGCCGCCCTGACCGGCGAGGTCGAGGGCCGTCGCGTCGCCGCGATCCCCTTAGACCACCTGGGCGAGGTGGACGCCGACGTGGGCCGCCTCTACCTCGCCGCCCTCGACAAGCTGAGGAAGGCCGGCGTCACCGTGCAGATGGTCCGCCCGCCCAAGGCCCTGGACGAAAGCTTCGCCCCCAACGGCCTCTTGATGGCCGGCGAAGGCTGGCGGATATGGCGCGAGCGGATCGAGCGCCACCGCAAGGTCATGGACCCCTGGATCGTCAAGCGCTTCGAGGTCGGCCGCGACATCTCCGACGACCGCCTCGCCGAGGCGCAGGCCCAGCGGGCCGTCGACCAGCGGGAGTTCCATGCCTGGCTCGCCGCCTACGACGGCCTAGCCACGCCCACCTGCCCGATCCCCGGCCCTCCGATGGACAAGGTGGACGAGACCACCTCGCCGCTCAGCCGCCTGACCCGCGCCGCCAACTACCTCGACCTGCCGGGCATCAGCGTGCCCTGCGGCCTCACCGGCGAAGGCATGCCGGCGGGCCTGCAGATCATCGGCCGCCCGCGCGACGAAGCGACGGTCGTCGCCCTGGGCGCGGCCTTCGAGAAGGTCAGCGGCTGGAACGGCCGCCGCCCCGACATGTCAGGCTTCGGCTGAGTGGGGATCAGGTCTTGGCCTTGGCCTTCTTCTTGGCCTTGGTCTTCGTCTGACCCGGCCAGCCGGCGTCGATGGGCAGGCGCGGATTGGCCGTGACCTTCAGGTCGGCGCAGTGGTGATAGGTGAAGCGTCCATCCGGGTTGATCGGATGCTCCTCCATGAACTGGATGATCTGCAGCGAGCAATGATCGCAGTTGATGTTGGGAATCTTGACGTAGGTGTCGAACTCCTGGCCTGGCACGCGGGTGTGATGATCGAAGATGCCGTCTGTCAGCACCGGCGGCTTGGGGTTCGGATCGACCTTGCCGGAGACCGACCACGGCTTCCCGTTCGGCCCTTCCTTGGTCACGTCCTCAGGGTCCGGCGGCAGCTCCGAGCGGTCGAGCACCGACAGCGCCACACGGAAGTGGCCCGGGTGGTAGACGGTCTCCTTGACCTTGATGCGCAGGAGCTCGCCGCCGGCGACCTCGGTGACCGCGCCGGTGGGCTTCCCCGGATTGGCGGTCGTCCCACCACAAGGCCCGAGCTTCTGCGGGTCGCCGAGCTGGTTCTCCTCGATCCAGGACGCCGGCGTTTGCAGGATGAAGTGGGCTGAAGTGACGGCGGGCGCGACCAGAGCGACAGCGCCGGCGATCAGGCCCGCAGCGATACGACGTTTCATATTCCGGATCCCCTGAATCAGCCTGACGCCAGCGTCACCTAGTTGGATCGCACTTACCAGATTTCCGATCGGAGACCATCTTCGTCCGGCGGCAGCCGGTCCAGCAGCGTCTTCGGGGCGGACAGCCGCCAGGCGCCCTTCAGCAGCGCCGTCAGCTCGTCCTCATCGATGGCCGCCAGCCGCACCAGCACCCCGGATAGCCGCGGTAGTGGTCGTCCTCGAAGAAGCGATCGGGCGCGGCCGCGTTGAGCACCTCCCGGCGTTCGATCAGGCAGCGGATGGCCACCGACGTCGGATCGGGCACGCGCGCCTTCTTCGGATGGACCCGCAGCATGAAGCTCCAGACCAGGCCCTTGCCGCCGGCCACCTCGAAGGCGATGTGGTCGCCGCCGCGCGAGGTTTCGATCACCTCCGGCAGGGCCATCGCCAGCCGGCGGACGGTGGCGTGATCGACCATGGTTCCTCCGCGAGGATGCCTACTCGGCGCGCAACGCTGGCGCCGGCCGTTTGGATAGCGCCTGGAAGGCGGCGAGCAAACCGCCAACGCCGGCCACCACAGAGGCCGCCGCCAGTAGGGCCGCGACGCCTGCCCAGTCCATGCTCCACTTGGCGTGGAAGACCTTCACCACCACCGGCCAGGCGGCGGCGTAGCCCAGGGCCACGCCGGCCGCGCCAGCGATGACGCCCACCGCGCCATACTCCAGAACATAGGCGCTGAGGATCTGCCGGCGCGAGGCGCCCAGCACCTTGAGGATCGCGGCTTCCCGCGTTCGGGCCCGTGCGCGCGCGGCGATGGCGCCGGTCAGCACCAGCAGGCCGGCGAGCGCGGCAACCGCGGCGGCCCCACGCACCGCCAGGGCAAGCCGGTCGAAGAGGTCAGTGGCGGCCTCCAGCTGCTCGCGCACGGAAATGACGTTCACGGTTGGGAAGCTGTGGCCCAGTTCGCGGATGACCGCGGCCTCCTGCGCCTTCGACGCCTTGGCGATGGCCACCTGCCGCAGGTTCGCGCCTTCCATGGCCGAGGGCGTGATCACCAGCGGAAAGCTCGCGCCGAAGCCGCCGAAGTCGACCTTGCGCAACACCGCCACCCTCGCGTCGATGTCGTTCCCGAGCACGGAGAGCGTGATCTCGTCGCCCACCTTGATCTGCTCGCCGCGCGCGACGTCGACGTCCATGGCCACCTGCGCCGGCCCTGAATAGCTCGCGGACCACCAGCGGCCCTCCTCGATCCCCGCGCCTTCCGGCTCCGAGCCGATGGCCGACATGGAGATGTCGCTGTCGTAAGCCCAGCGGTCGGATTTCGCGATCTTCTGCACGTCCACTGGCTGCCCGCGCACCTTGGTGATCCGCCCCGTCACAAAGGGCTCGCGCAGATAGTTCTTGGAGGTCAGGGGCGCGTCGAAGCCGCGCCGGACCGCGGCGTCGAACTCGGCCGGCCGGTCGCCGGGGATGTCGGTGAAGACCAGGGCCGGCGCGGTGCGCGGGGCCACCTCCGCCACCTGGTTCAGGAGCGCAGACTGGATCAGCACCACCGCCGCCAGCAAGGCGACGCCCAGGCCGATCGCCGGCGAGGCGGTGCGTGCCGCCGAATGCGGTCCGGAGAGGTTGGCCAGGCCGATGCGCAAGGGCCCCCTCGCCCAGGCGCGCGCCCTGCCCGCCAGCACCGCCGAGCCCCAACCCAGGGCCCACAGCAGGCCGAAGGAGACCGCCACGCCGGCGATCATGATCGTCGCGGCCAGCGGCGTCGGCGCGGTGATCACCGCCATGGCCGCCAACCCGATTGCGGCCAGGACGGCGCCCACGATCTCCGGCCCGATCTTGAACGTCCCGGAGAGGTCGCTGCGGAACAGGCTGGCCGGCGGCGTGGACCGCGCCCGGCCCAGCGGCGCCAGGGAAAAGGCGGCCGCCGACAGCAGGCCGAAGGCGGCGGCCTTGATGAGCGGCGCCGGATAGACGGCGAACAGCGCCGGGATCGGCAGGCTGTTCTTGATGATCTCGCCCATCGCCAGCGGCGCTGCGGCCCCGATCGTCAGGCCGATGGCGACGCCGAGCGCGGCCAGGAAGCCGATCTGGATCAGATAGACGTCGCGGACCAGCTGGCCCTCGGCGCCCAGCGCCTTGAGCGTGGCAATCACCGGTTTGCGGGCCTCGAGATAGGCGCTGACCGCTCCGAACACGCCCAGGCCGCCGGCTACCAGCGAGGCCAGGCCGATGAAGCCCAGGAAGTACTCCAGCTGGTCGATCAGCCGATGGATGCCGGGCGCGGCGTCCTCGCGGTCGCGGATGCGCACCAGGCCGCCCAGCTGCCGATGCAGATCCGCCTTGGCCGCCGCCAGCGGCGTTCCCGCCGGCAGCTCGACCCGGGCTGTCTCACCGAACGGCAGGCCGACCGCCATGAAGCCGCCCTTCTGTACCGCCGCCAGATTGGTGATCACCCGCGGGCCCAGCGCAAAGCCGCGCGACAGGCGGTCGGGCTCCTCCAGCAGGACGCCGCGGACCACCAGCGGCAGGTTGCCCGCCAGGAAGGTGTCGCCGACCTGCATGTGCAGCCTGTCGAGCAGGGGCTGCTCGACGACCGCGCCCGCGACGCCGCCGACCGGCGCGATGGCCGCCTGCAACGAGGACGCGCCCTTGAGCGTCACCTTGCCGGCGAGCGGATAACTGGAATTGACCCCGCGCAGCTCGATCAGGCGGCGCTCGCCGGCCGGCGACTGCGCCATGGCCATGGACGCCACCGAATAGGACACCTGCCCCGCGCGGCTGAGGATCGCCTGCTCCGCCGGATTGAAGCCGCGCTGGCGGACGGTCAGCGCCAGGTCGCCGCCGAGGATCTCGCTGGCCTGACTGGCCAGGCCGCGGCGAAAGGCCTCCGCCGTCGAGCCCGCCGCGGCGATGGCCGCCACCCCCAGCGCCAGGCAGGCGAGGAAGATGCGGAAGCCGCGCACGCCACCGCGCAGCTCGCGCGCGGCGAACCGGAAACTGAGCGGCGTCATGCGCTTGCGGCGCTTTCCTGAGCCACGCGTCCATCCCGCAGCCGAACGGTGCGCCCGGCTCGCCTGGCCAGGGCCTCGTCGTGGGTGACCAGCACCAGGGCCGCGCCGGTCTCGGCGACCAGATCGAACATCAGGTCGGCCACATGGGCGGCGTTGACGGCGTCGAGGTTGCCGGTGGGCTCGTCGGCGAACAGCAGGGCCGGCCGCGAGGCCAGCGCGCGCGCCAGCGCCACCCGCTGCTGCTCGCCGCCTGAGAGCTGGTGCGGATAGTGGCCGCCCCGCGCGGACAGGCCCACGCGGTCAAGCCAGGCCTTCGCGGTTTCCGTCGCTCCGGGCACCCGGGCGATCTCCAGTGGCGCGGCGACATTCTCCGCCGCGGTCATGTTCGGCAGCAGGTGGAAGCTCTGGAACACCAGGGAGACACGGCCCCGGCGCAGCCGCGCGCGGCCGTCCTCATCGAGGCTCGCCACGTCCTGGCCGAACAGCAGCACGCGGCCGCCCGTGGGCCGCTCCAGACCCGCCGCCACCGCGATCAGCGACGACTTGCCCGACCCCGACGGCCCGACCAGCGCCACACGCTCGCCACGCCGCACGGCGACATCGAGCCCACGCAGGATCTCCACCGGCCCGGCTGTCGAGGGAAGGGTGAGGGAGACGTTGTCGAGGACCAGCGGATCGGCGGCGTCAATATCGGTCAAGGCGGACCCTTCAAGCGTTCAAGTCGCGTACACGATCCCCTAGATAGGACAGGCGTATGGCCGATACACGACCCCACTTTGTTTCTCGCCGAACCCTGGTCGCCGCCGGGCTGGCCGCCGTGCCCGGCGCCCTGCCCTCCTGGGCCCTGGCCGCGAACGGGCAGGTGGTGACCATGCTGGGGGATTCCATCACCGCGGGCTACGGCCTGCCGCAGGCCGCGTCGCTGCCGATCCAGCTGCATCTGGCGCTGCAGAATCTGGGCGTCGCCAACCTGGTGCGCGGCGCCGGGGTTTCCGGCGACACCACCCAGGACGGCGCGGCGCGCGTCGACTTCAGCATCCGGCCCGACAGCCAGGTGGTGGTCGTGGCCCTGGGCGGCAACGACCTGCTGCAAGGGGTCGATCCCAAGACCACCCACGCCAACCTCGAGCACATCGTGCGGCGGCTGAAGGCGCGCCACATGGCCGTGATCCTCTGCGGCCTGCATGCGCCGCCGGAGCTGGGCGCCGGCTACGCGCGCGACTTCGACGCGGTGTTTCCGGGCGTGGCCAAGGCGGAGCGCGTCACCCTCTATCCCGACCTGCTGGCCGGCGTGGCCCGCAATCCGGCCCTGAACCAGGGCGACGCCATCCATCCCAACGCCAAGGGCGTGCAGATCATCGCTGGCAGGCTGGCGCCGGTGGTGGCCCAGGCGTTGAAGAAGCGAGCTTAGGCCGCAGTCACGGCCCCGCGCCCGAACCGCCATGCCAGCGCTGGGAGCAGGACCAGGCTCGCCACCGTCGAGGTGATCAGCCCGCCCAGGATGACGATCGCCATCGGCCCCTGGATTTCCCGGCCCGCCTGACCGGTGGCCAGCGCCAGCGGCAGGACGCCCAGCCCGGTGACCAGCGCGGTCATCAGGATCGGCGTCAGCCGCTCGCGCGTGCCCAGCAGCACCGTCTCGACGGTCCAGTCGTGGCCCTCGTCCTCAGTGAGCTGTTGCAGGCGCGCGACGAGCAGGATGGCGTTGCGCGCCGCGACCCCGAACAGGGTCACGAAGCCCACCAGCGAGCCCAGCGACAGGCTGCCGCCGGTGAGCCCGACAGCGATCACGCCACCGACCAAGGCGAAGGGCGTCGACCCCAGGATCAGCACGGTCGCCCGGCCGCTGCGGAACGCCAGCAGCAGCAGGGCGATCACTCCGCCGACGGCCAGCACGGTGTTGAAGAGCAGCTCCTTGCGCGCCTCGGCCGCGCCCTGGGCGGCGCCGCTATATTCCAGGAAAACGCCAGGCGGCAGCTTCACCTTGGCCGCCACAGCCGCCTGAACCTCCTTGGAGACCCGGGCCACATCGCGCGGCGCGGGATTGGCGGTCACCGCCTGGCGCGGCCGCCCGCCGTCGTGGGCCACCATGGTACGGCCGTCGGTCAGGTAGACCTTAGCGATCGAATTCAGCGGCACGGTCGTTCCCGTCGCCGAGCGGACCAGCAACTCGCCCACCGCTTCCGGGTTGCGCTTCATGTCAGGCGGCGTGGTGACGGCGACATCAATGGTGCGGGTCTCTTGGAAGATCTTCGCGCCGGCCGATCCTTGATAGGCCGCACCGATGGCCGCCAGCGCGTCGGCGGGCGCCACCCCGAACCGCGCCATGGCGGGAAAGTCGAGATCGACGCGGACCACCGGCGTCTTGGGCGGTGTCTGCACCTGGACGTCGACGGCGCCCTTCACGGTCTTCGTGACGTCGGAGATCTGGTCGGCCACCTTGTCCAGCGTGTCGAGATCGGCGCCGTAGATGCCCACCACCAAGGCGGCCGTCTCGCCCGACAACGACTCGCCGATCCGGTCGCCGAGGAAGGTCAGAACTTCGGTCTTCAGGCCCGGGTAGCTGTCCAGGACCCCATGGATGGACTTCTCGATCCGGTCCTGGTCGCCGCCGGAGAGGTCTGGCTTCAGCTCGACATGGAACTCGGTGCGTTCGGTCCCGAAGGGGTCCTCGCCGCCTTGGGCGCGGCCGATCTGCTGCTCGATGGAGCTGACGCCTTTGATGGCCAGCACGTCGCGGCTGATCTTCGCCCCGTAGTCGCGCATCACCGCGAGCGAGGTCCCCGGCGGCCCAGAAACGCCCAGCACGAAATGGCCTTCGCGGAAGCTGGGTAGCAGCTCGGAATCGAAGAGCATGAAGCCGCCCACCGTGATCGCCAGCGCCACAGCCGCGGCGATCAGCGACCAACCCGGCGCGGCGATGGCCCGCTTGAGGATGCGCTCGTGCCCGTGCTTGGCGTGCCGCAGCCAGCCCGGCTCGATCTTGAGGTGGGCGCGGCGCAGCATCAGCAGGGCCAGCGGCGGCGTCAGCACCACCGCCACCGCCAAGGACGCCAGAGTGGCGATGATGAACGAGGCCGCCAGGGGCGAGAAGAAGGCCCCCTGCAGGCCGTGCAACAGCAGCACCGGCAGCAGCACCATGATCAGCATCAGCGTCGCGTAGACCACCGGTGCGCGCACCTCCACCGAGGCGGCCAGCACCACGTCACGGGCGCGGGCCCCCGGCGTCGCCGTGCGGATGCGCCGCACGATATTCTCCGTGCCGATGACGGCGTCGTCGACCACCACGCCCAGCGCCACCGCCAGGCCGCCCAGCGTCATGGTGTTCAGGGTCGAGCCCATTCGGTCGAGCACAATCACCGCGGTCAGCAGGGCCAGCGGGATCGACACGAAGGCGATCATCACGGTGCGCAGGTCCCGCATGAACACGAACAACACGAGCGCAATCAGCACCGCCCCGATGGCCAGGTCCTCGCCGATGCCCTTCAGCGCCGTGCCGATGAAGTTCGCCGGGCGATGCAGGCCGGCGTTGACGCTGACTCCCTGGGCTTTGAGCGCCGGCGCCATGTCGGCCAGCGCCTTCTCCACCGAATGGGTCGCCTCCAGGGTGTTCGCCCCATACTGGCTGGAGATCGCCATCATGACGCCGGGCTTGCCCATGATCAGGGCGTCCCCATCCAGCGGGCCGGCGCCGTCCACCACGTCGGCGATGTCGCCGATGCGGGCCGGCGCGGCTCCGTCCACCGACGGCAGGGGCGCGGCGGCGACGTCGGCGGCGCTCTGAACCTGGCCGTGGGACTCGATCAACACGCGCTGTTGCGGGGTGTCGATATAGCCCGCGCCGGAAACGCCGGTGGCGGCGGTCACCGCGGCCAGAACGTCGGACAGCCCAAGCCCTCGCGCGGCCAGTTCACCGGGCCGAACCCGCACCTCGATGCGCCGCACCTGGCCGCCGAATACGGTGGCGCGCGCCACGCCGTCCGTGGCGAGGATCTGCGGCCGTACCGTCCAGTCCACCAGATCGCGAAGTTGCATCGGCGTCAGCTTGTCGCTCGTGAAGCCCAGCTTCAGCAGGTCCATGGTCGACGAAGTCAAAGGTGAGACGTGTGGCGGCGTCACGCCCTGCGGCAGGGGATCCAGTTCGTTCAACGCCTCGGAGACGATCTGACGGTCGCGGAACGGCTGGGAGCCCTCGGCGAAGTTGACCGTGATGGTGGAGAGCGCCGCCGTCGATTCAGAGCGGATCGAGGCCACGCCGGCCGAGCCGCTGATCGCCTGTTCCACCGGCCTGGTGACCAGTTTCTCCACCTGTTCGGCGGTCAGGCCCGGCGCGTTGGTTTGCACCTCCACCTGGGCCGGCACGAAGTCGGGGAAGACGTCGAGCTTGGCTCGGCCCAGCACGATGCCGCCATAGATCAGCAGCAGCACCGCGGCGGCCACCATCAGACGCGGCCGGTCGAGCGTCCAGGCGACGATCCTCGAGAGCATCTAGTCGGCGTCCTTGCCGGCCGGCTTCGATTGGGCGGCAAAGAGCTGCGCGGCCCCGGCGGTGACCACCGGCTCGCCGGGGCGGAAGCCGGAGGCCACGAACAGGCCCGCAGGATCGGTCAGCGCGCCGGTCACGGCGCGCCGTTCGAAGTCGGTGGCGTCTCGCCGGACATAGACGAAGATCTGGCCGGCGTTGCGCATCAGCGCCGCCTGCGGGATCACCACGCCGTCGCCGCCAGGGCCCTCGTCGATGACGGCGGGGGCGACCGTGCCGGTCCCGAACTGGACGGCTTGCGGCCCGCTCACCAGGGCCAGGACACCAGTCGACTGCAGGCGCGGATCGCCAACCCGGGTCGGGCCGAGGATCGCGGCGCGCACGTGGCCGCTGGCCAGGTCGATGTCCGCCACGCCGTGGGCCGTGGCCAGGCCCTGGGCGGAGTCGATCCGCACCAGGGCGGCGCGACCGGCGGCGATGTCGGCGACCAGCTTGCCGCGCTTGCCGTCGGACAGCCTGGCCAGCGCGGGGCTCCATTCCAGCCCGACCCGGCGGCGCAGCAGCGACAGCTTGGCCGCGTCCTGCCGCGATTGGGATTCCGCGGCCTCGGCCGCCTGATCGGAGACGGTGTGGTCCGCGTCGCTCAGATGCCGCGTGCGCAGCGCCTCGGCGCGCGAGGCCTCATAGGCGGCGATCGCCGTGGAGATGTCAGAGTCGAGCTGGGCCAGCGGCCCGGAATCCATGGCGCGGGCGAAGCCGCTCAGCGTCACGCGTCGCCGGCCCGCCGGCAGGGGGACAGTCATCACCCCGAGCCGCGCCTGGGTGGCGGCGTCCATCTTGAGCAGGGCGGCCTCAGGCGCGGCCACAGCCGGCGCGGCCAGCAGGGCCAGGCCCATCGCCCAGGCCCCCACAGAAGACTTCATCGCGCCCCTCCCGCCCGCGGCGCGGGCTGTTCCGTCATCGCCTTGCCGATCACCGCCGTCTCCGCCGGATCGAAGGACCGCCGCAGCGCGTCTTCCAGGTCCGCCGAGGCCGAGGCCGCGGCGTGCTGGGCGTCGTTCACCGCCAGGCCGGCGTCGACCGCGGCGGCCTGGGCCGCCAGGGTGTCGACCTTGTCGGTCGCGCCCGCCTGCTGCGACCGCAGCGCCGCCGCCGCCGCCGCGCCGGCCAGGGGCACGTCCTGCTCGCGGTTGCGCTTCAGGTCGTCCCAGGCGGTGGCGAAGGCGGCGCCGGCAATGTCGACCGCGGCCAGCACATTGGCCTGCGCCAGCTCCAGCGAGCGGCCCGCGGCGGCGCGCGTGGCCTCCGCCTGGCGGATGGCGTTGCGGTTCAGGTCCCAGGGCGGCAGGGCCAGCCCCACGTCGAAGGGGTACTTCTGGACCCCGTGGTCGTAGAAATAGGTCGGGCTGATGCTGATCGCCGGATACTGGATCGCCACCTGCAGGCGCAGGGCCTGCTCGGCGATGTCGTAGTCGGCCACCGCGCGCAGCACATCGCGGCGCGAGACCGCCGCATCGCGCCGCCAGCTTGGCAGGTCGGCCAGCGACGGCGCGGCCTCCTCCATCGGCGCCAACGGCAGGTCCCTGGCCGCCGCCACGCTGACCCCCAACGCCTTGGCCAGCGCAGCGACCGCAGCGTCCCGGCGACCGGAGGCGGCAGCCAGCCGACGCCTGGCGGCGGTCAGGTCGGCGTTGGCGGTGATGGCGAGGGTGCGCGCGTCCTGCCCCGCCTCAACACGACGCTCCAGGCGCTGGGCCCGGTCGGCGCGCATGCCCACGGAAACCGTCGCCAGGATGATCTCGGCCCGAGCCGCGTCAGCGTCGATCCGGGCCTTCTCCAGGTCGGTGCGCACGCTCCAGATCGTCTCGCCCAGGTCATAGTAGGCCTGCAGCGCCTGCAGTTCAGCGGTGTCGATCCGCGTGCTGCGCCGCGCGCCGTAGTCGAGCGGGATGTTGCTGGCGGCAGTGTAGCCCCAGCGCGGCTGCTCGGTGGCGTATTCGGCGGTGAGCGTCAGGCTGGGCCCCGGCGGCGCCTTGGCCGCGCGCACCCCGGCCAGCGCGGTCAGATACTTGGCCCGCGCCTCAGCGATCTGGGGATTGTTGGTCAGGGCCGCTGTCAACAGGTCCGCGCCGCTCCAGACCTGGCCCGGCGGCTTCTGTGTCAGGGTTCGCGCCGCCACCGCGGCGGGAAAGGCCTCAGGGTGCGGCGGCGCGGGTGCATAAGCTATGCACCCGCTCAAGCCCAGAGCCAGGACCGCTGCGCTGAGAGCCCCTCGCCTCACTTGCCGACGACGAGGATCTTGAAGCTGCCGGGGACCAGGGGCGGACGACCGCCGCCGGCCGGACGCGGGCCGAATTCGGCGGCCGGCAGGTAGACCCGGCCGCTGCGCAGGTCGATCGCAACGGTCCGGGCGCTGACCTGGGTCTTGACGGTGTCCACGATGCTGGCCTTGCCCTTGCCCACCGAGACGATGGCCAGGGTTCCGTCCTGGCCGGCCGACACAAAGGCCAGCTTTTGGCCCGGGTCGTAGGCGATGCCGTCGGCGCCCTTGCCGGTCGCCAGGGTGGCGACGACCTTGCCGCTGGTCGCGTCGACGACGACGGTCGCCCCGTCGCAGGCGGCGATCAACTGCTTGTCGGCGGCGTCGTAGGCCAGGCCCGTCGGGCCGTCGCAGCCGGCCAACGGATAGTGCGCGAGCGCCTTCCTGCCGGCGATGTCGATGGCGACGACCTCGTTCTTGTTCTCAACATTCACCCACGCCTTGCCGGCGCCGTCGACCGCCGCGGCCTCCAGGTCGCCGCCGACCGGGATCGCGCCGACCGCCTTGTGCGCCTTGGGGTCGATCAGGGTGATGTCGCCGCCCCGGTGATCCATCACCAGCACCAGGCCGGAATGGGCGTCGAAGGCCGCTGCGTCAGGCCCGGCGCCGGTCTTGACCCGGGCGACCTCGGCCCAGGTCTTGGCGTTGTAGAACACCGCCTCGGCGGTCCCGCCGTTGGTGACCATCACCTCCGTCCCGCCGTTGACTGGCAGCGGATCGTGCAGGATCGCGCCTCGGGCCAGATCCGCCGTCACCGCCTTGGTGGCGATGTCGAGCGCCACCACCGAGCCGCCGTGCGCGACGAGCACCCGATTGTTGGCCGGGTCGACCCGCACATAGTCCCAGCCGCCGTCGGGGCCGGAGATGTGATCGATGACGTGATAGCCCGAACCCGCCGCCTGGGCGGTGATCGGAACGGCGGCGCAAAGGCCAAGGCAAAGCGCGGCGATGCGAGAAACGGTCATGAGATGTCCTCCCTTTGCCCCTCGCTAAACCCTGTCGGCTGACCGGTTGATGACGGCCAGATTGCCGAACCCCAATAATTCGAATCCTACGCCGGTTCGGGGAAGGTGACACGCGCCTCCAACCCGGGTCCGGCGGGTATCAGACTTACGTCCGCTCCGTGAAGTTTCGCCACGGCCGCCACCAGGGCAAGGCCCAAACCGCTGCCCGGCGTCGAGCGGCTGCGCTCAAGGCGATAGAAGCGATCGAACAGCCTCTCGCGCTCGGCCTCCGGCACGCCGGGCCCGTTGTCCGTCACCGAAAGCATGGGCGAACGGCCCACCCGACCCGCCGTCACGACAATCCGCGCCTGCGGCCCGGCGTGGCGCAGGGCGTTCTCCACCAGATTGACCAGCATCTGGGTCAGCAGCTCCGCGTCGCCGTCCACCGAGGCCGGCCGCTCGACCACCAGGCTGAGCGACTGGTGATTGTCCTCCGCCGACGGCGAGAAGGCCTCGGCGACGGTCTGGGCCAGGGCGGCCAGATCGCAGGGCTGGAAGGCGGCCCGCCGGGCGCCGCCCTCGATCTGCGCGATCCGCAACAGGGCGGCGAAGGTGTCGAGGATGGAGTCCAGGTCGCCCAGCGCGCCCTCCAGCGCCAACCCCTGTTCCGTCGGCGCGGCCAGGCCCGCCTCCAGCCGCTGACGCAGGCGGGTCAGCGGCGTGCGCATGTCGTGGGCGATGTCGTTCGACACCTGCTTCAGGCTCTCCATCAGGGCCGCGATCCGGTCGAGCATCCGGTTGAAGGTCAGCGCCAGGCGGTCGAGGTCGTCGTCCGACCCGCGCACCGGCACGCGTCGCGCCAGATCGCCGTCAATGATCGCCTCGGCAGTGCCGGAGATCGCGGCCAGCCTTCGGTGGACGTCGCCGCTCAGCGCATATCCGCCCAGTACGCCCAGCACCACGACGCCGACGAACGCCAGGCCGAAGCCGCGCATCACGACGCCATCAAGGGCCTCGATCCGCTCCTCGTCGTCGCCGACCAGCAGCTTGTGACCGTCCGGCAGGCCGACGGTGAGGATCCGGATCGCCTCGTCGTCGCCGCGCCGGTCACGGTGGCTTTCCATCGACCAGCCGATGGGGGCCCGCGTCGCCCCGAGCCGTCCGGCCAGCGGCTCGCCCTGCGGCCCCTGCAGGCCGAAATCCAGCGAACCTACGGCGCCGTCGCGCTCGTGCACGGCATCGATGACGCCCTGCAGCCCCTCGGAGCGGTACTCTTGGACGAGGGCTGCCGATTCCGCGCCGATCCGCGCCTCCACCTGCCGCGACAGGGCTTGGCGCGTGGTGAACAAGGTGATGATCCCGAGCACGACCACCGACAGGGCGAAGACCGCCGTGTAGAGCGTCGCCAGCCGCAGGCTGGTGGAGCGGAACATCTAATCCGGCTCGCGCAGGACGTAGCCGGCGCCGCGCACCGTGTGGATCAGCTCGCAGCCGTGGCCGCGGTCCACCTTGCCGCGCAGCCGGCTCATATGGGTCTCAACGATGTTGGTCTTGGGATCGAAGTGGAAATCCCAGACGCTCTCCAGCAACATGGTGCGCGTCACCACACGCCCGGCGTGGCGCAACAGATATTCGAGCAGCTGGAACTCACGCGGCTGCAGTTCGATGCGGCGGCCGGCCCGGCTCACCGTGCGTTTCAGGAGGTCGAGCTTCAGGTCGGCCACCACCAGCTCGACGCGCAGGTCCTGGGTTGGCGGGCGCCGCGCCAGGGCGTTCACCCGCGCCTGCAGCTCCGCGAAGGCGAAGGGCTTGACCAGATAGTCGTCGGCGCCGGCCTCCAGGCCCTCGACCCGGTCGTCGATGCCGCCCAGCGCGGTCAGGAGCAGCACCGGGGTCTTCACGCCGGAGGTGCGGATGGTGCGCAAGATCGCCAGGCCGTCGACTTCCGGCAGCATCCGGTCGAGGATGATCACGTCATAGGTCTCGCCGGCCGCCAGCAGCAGGCCGTCGCGTCCGGCGGCCGCCCAGTCGACGGCATGGCCGGCCTCATTCAGCGCCCGCTTCAAATAGCCGGCGGCTTCCCTATCGTCCTCAACGATCAGCAACTTCATGGCGGCGAACCTGCCTTGAACCGCGGTCGGCGGAAAGGGTGGCGCAGTGTCATGCCTTAGTCGGGGTGGGCGCCCTCGACCCTGTTCTCAAGCACCTTGCCGGTCTGGGCGTCCACTCCGACCTCGAACGCCTTGCCACGGGAACTGACGTTGAAGGACCACCGCAGACCGCTGCCCCCGGCCTCCTTCTCCAGTTCGCGGTCGATGATCCGCCCGGGCCGCGCCTTGGCCGCGATGGCTTCGGCCTGCGCCAATTGGACCTTGGCCCTCGAAGCAAGCTCGTAGCCTAGATAGGGCGCGGCGGCCGCGAGCGCCTGGGCCGCCGGCGCAACGATCGCCAGCGCGGCGGCCGATAGGATGATGATCGTCTTCATGGGACCTCCGGGGAAAGCCGCCCAGCAGATCACACAGTGCCTGCCCGCCGCCTTCCGCCGTCATGACCCGACCCATACGATTTACCAATGTCGCGTGCTCGTGGCCGGCGCTCCAGGGTCGCCAGCCGCGTCGCCGTCAACTGGGCGACGCGAGGGCGATGCCGGTCATCGGACGACGACCTGGGGGATTTCGCATTGCGAGCGGCGCCCCACGATCGTGCAGCGGTTCACCGCCTCACCGCGGGTGTTCCAGACGGTGACCTTCCAGGACCTGGTCCCGCGACGTTCCAGGGTCATGTAGCCGAACCCGTCGACCCATGAGCTGAAGTGGGCGATGCGCGCGCCGGGCGCCGGCGCCACGTCAGGCGGCAGCTCGGCGGGGATCGGCACCACATCCTCCTCGGTGCCCGAGAACCCGGCGATGAACTGAGAAGGATGGTCGGTGGAGAAGCCGACCTGCTCCCACAGGTGCACGTGCCCGGCCAGCAGCACATCGACCTTGGCCGGCAGCAGTCCCGGATTGAGCGGTCCGAACACCGACTGGATGGCTGCGTTGCCCGGCTTCAGGGTCACGGGGCCCTTCTTGTCCTCGGCGGCGACGCCCAGCATCGGATAGTGGTCCAGGGCGAAGGTGTAGGCGGCGCGGCGCGCGAAGGCGTCGAGCTTGGCGTAGGTCTCGCGATATTGCGCCGCCCTGGGATCGGTATCGGCCATCGCCTTTGTCCCCAGGGCCGACAGGTCCAGGACGACGATCTGGGCGCCGGCGCCGAGCGGGACGGCGTAGGGCGGCGCATAGTCGCCGGTCACATCCTGCGCAGGATCGTTGCAGCTGTGTCCAGCGGTCAGCGGACGAGGCTCGATGAACCGCCACCACCCTTGGCCCGCCCGGTTGCAGGTCTCGTGATTGCCGCGGGTCATGACCCAGGGCGCGGCCCGCAGCAAAGGCGCGGCGGGCTCGAAAAAGTCGGCGCGCCAGGCGTCCAGACCGTAGCCCCAGGGCGAGCCGGCGCAGCCGGCGTTCCCCTCCGGGCACGGATTTTCCCGGTAGAGCAGGTCGCCGACGTGCACCACCAGGTCGGGCTTCCAGGCCGCGGCTTTCGCCGCCACGGTGGCGAACGGATACTTCACCGGGTCGTTGCAGGCCTGCCAGGCGTGATCGCTTTGCTTCACCCGGCAGCCGGTGTCGCCGATCACCACGATCCGGCGGGCGGCTGCGGCCGGCATCGGCAGGCGCACGCCCTGGACGCTGACTGCGCGGGCGCCTGCGGGCAGCTGCGCCTCGCAGGTCAGGGCCGGAAACGCCGAGGGCTTGGAGTTATCCGGCGTCGATGCGGTCGGCCGCTGAGGCTCGGTCTCTGCCGGCGCCCGCAGGCTCATCGGCCGGGCGTGGTTGTCGACGCTGATCCGTGGGCAGGACGGCGCGGCGGTGATCACCCGGGCGACGGCCCGTCCGCCGTCGCCCAGGATCACATAGGCCGCAAGCGGCGCTTCGGTGGCCCAGGCCGGGACCGCCCAGCCGAAAGCCACCGCCAGGCCGACGGCCATTGCCGCCCGCCAACCGCCTCGCCTGCGTCCCGATGCCATAGCGCCCTGGGCCTTTCCTGCCGACGGCCAGGTTGACGCCGTCCCGTCCGGCCTCGGCCCTAGAAGTTCACCTTCAGCGACAACTGATAGTTCCGTTCCGGCTGGAAGTAATACTGGTCGTAGGGGACCGTCTTGCCGGGCTTGATCGAGGTCACCTGTTGGCTGTCGGTCAGGTTGTAGACCGCGCCCTCCAGCCGGTAGCGGCCGAAGCGGTAGACCAAGGTGAGATCGGCGGAGTGGTAGCCGTTGATCTTGTAGGCGGCCGGCTCGCCCTCTGCGCCCCACTGAGTGCCCGTGTATTTGTCGATCAGCGAGGCGGTCCAGTGCTCGTCCTGATAGTAGACGCCGACCGCGGCGGTGGATTCCGGCGCGCTGGCGATCTGCTTGCCGCCGACGATGGTCACCGGCGTTCCATTGATCGTGGTGTTGGCGCCCTGGGCCTTGGCCGAGTTGAGCGAGCCGTTGGCGAAGACGAAGATCCGATCGGTGGCCTGGAAGGTCGCAGAACCTTCGACGCCCTTGTAGATGGCGCCGCCGAGGTTGAAGTTGACCGTCTCGAGGCCGGCGAGCGGGTCGGTCACCGACACCGTCTGCAGCTTGTTCTTGAAGTCGATGTAGTAGAGGTCCGCGTCGAGCGTCAGGCGCGAGCCGTGGTAGACCACACCGGTCTGGTAGTTCGTCGACTTCTGCGGCTGAAGCTGGCTAAGCGATGGATTGACCACCTGGGTCACGCTCACGTCGGGGATCAGGAAGCCGGTGGCGTACTGAGCATAGGCCGACAGGTTGTCGCGGATCCTATAGTTCGCCGTGAAGAAATAGAGCGTCTGGGTGAAGAGGTGCGAGTCGTTGAACGGCTGGCGCGACTTCTGGTTGACCTGGGATTCCACGAAAAGGTTTTCGTGCACGTACTTGATGCCGGGCGTCAGCGTCAGGTCCGGCGTGACCTTCCACTCGAAGTCGATGAAGGGCTCGTACTGGTGCCAGCCTGAGTTCTGCAGATACTCTTCGTACTGCGGGACGCCGGCGAGCACCGGCTGGCGGTAGTCGACGACCTTGTTGGTCCAGTTGTTCAGGCTGAGCGTCGCGTCGTAGTCGTAGCGGGCCCGAGGTCCCGTTTGCGCCGTCTCCAGCCAGACGCCCGCCTTGATCGTCCCGAACGGCAGGTCCTGGTCGACGTGCAGGATGTCGCCGTAGATCTTGTAGACGTTGAGCTTGGTGTAGCCGGGGACGTCCCCGTTGACGACGGGCTTACCGCCCGGGACCTGGGTGATCTGCAGGCCCTTTTTGTTGATGATGTCGGTCGGCGATAGGGTCGGGTCGAGTGCAGATTCCGTGTCGTTCTTATAGTAGTAGGAATAGACCGTGTCTTCGAGGTGCGTCGTCGACGTGACGTCGCCGTTGAGCTTGGCGTAATTGAAGTAGGTGTGCTTATCGACCAGGTTGTACCCATAGTAGGTCGGGTCCGCCTTGTTGTTGTCGAGCGCGAAATTCTTTCCGTACAGCGCCACCTGGGTCAGGGTCGCGCCCGCGTTGTCGTTGACGTGGACGCGTGTGTAGTTCCAGGTCCCCAGCACCGTCAGCTTCCAGCTGTCCATGATCGGGATGACGCCACGGACGAACTGGTTGGAGGCCACGGCCTTGCTGAGCGACTGCGCGCCGGCCGTCTGCAGCTCCTGGAAGTTGAACAGGAAGTGGGCGCCGTTCAGCTGATCGATATCGCCCGTCGAGAGCTTGGTCACCGACTCGAAAGTGCTCCACGAGCCGGTGGTCAGCGATTGTGAGCCGCCCCTCTCGTCGCTCACTTCCGGCGAGAAGATGTTCACCGAGCCGCCGAAATTGGCGACGCCCATCTGACTGGCTTCGCCGGGACCGCGGTCCACCACCACGGCGCCGATCGTCGAGGACGGGAAGAATGAGGTGGAGTGGTGCGTCGGGCCGTTGGCGTCGCCCCACGGAATGCCGTCGTAGGTGATGTTGTACTGACCGTCCTGGAAGCCGCGTAGCGTGGTCTTGGACTCGCCCAGGCCCGGGCCGTTGGTCGAGGTGCCAGACGCGCTCGGCGTCAGGTTGACGATCTGGGTGTAGTCGGCGGTCGCCGGGATGAACTGGTCGATCGCCTTGCGGTCGACGATCGACTGCGGCTCGGTGGCCTTCAGCGAGGACTTCGACGGCGCGGTGGCCTGCGGGCTGTTGGCGCTGACGCCGGTGACCACCAGCTCCTCGACCTTGTGGCCGAAGTCCGGAGTTTCCGGATCGATGTGGACCGGGCCAGCGTCTACCGCCGTGGCCGCCGCCGCATC
>NZ_DATAPY010000068.1:0-31066 GCF_036264965.1 Phenylobacterium sp. | reverse complement strand
GCTCATGGCGGCGATGCGGGCTTGACGCAGCCCTCCCTCGTCACGTGCCAAAACGCCGCCTCCAACGTCCGGCCTCATAGAGCCCGCGAAGATCAACCTCCCGCGACCTGCGCGCCAGCGCGTTTCCACACGGGCTCGGTGAGATGCGGACGTTCGACCTGAATGCGCCCAGTGTCGCGTTCTGACTCTTAGCGCGGCATCATAGCTCGCCGCCGCCGGCTCGACGGTGTGCTTCCCGCCGCCATCGCCCAGGCGCGGCGCCGAACTCCTCGGCGAACCAGCGGTTAAACGAACTCTGGCGGGCATAGCCGACCAGTCCGGCGATCCGGGCCAGCGGCAGGTCTTCATTCGCGACGTAGCGGAGGGTCAGCTCGCGGCGGACATCGTTGAGGACCGCAGTGTAGTCCGCGCCCTCTGCCACCAGGCGCCGCTGGAGGGTTCGTTCGTTGAAGCCGAGGCTGGCCGCCACGCGGCCGATCGAAACTTCGCCGACTGGCAAGAGCAGATAGATCGCCTTCTGGATTTCCTGTGACAGCGTGCGGCCGTCGGCGCCCGGCAGGGTGCGCAGGTAGCGCTCCGCGTGCCTGGCAAGGATCGGATCCGCTGTCGGGTTGGGGGCGTCGAGGTCTGCCCGACTGCAGGTGAGCCCGTTGAAGTCGCTGCCGAACTCGCAGATAGGCCCGAAAACACGCCGATGGATCAGGAGATCGTCCGGGGCCGCGTGGGTGAAATTCACGCTGGCGGCCCGCCAGCGCGATCCCAGCACCGCGCGGAACAGTCGGTAGAGCACGCCGATGGCCAAGTCGTAGGCCTGCCGCATCGATCTGTGGCCCCGCACGGCGAGCTCTTCGCGGACGACCACCACGTCGCCATGCTCCTCCATCTGCACGAGCAAGGAAGGGTTCAGGATCTGGCGGTACTGGACCAGGGTCTTCAGCGCGTCGCGCATCGTCGCCTGATGGGTGATGAGCAGGCTGATCGCCCCGAAGTCGGAGAGCTGGCGCGACTCGGCCATGCGCAGGCCGAACGTGGGGCACCTTGCTGCGTCGGCCGAGGCCTCCAGAAGTTCGACGACGCTGTCCGCCGTGATGCGCATGTCCGGGTCAGCGAGCGCCCGGCGGTCGATCCCGGCTAGGCGCAGCATCGCACTCGCATCCAGGCCGACCTGGGCGGCGACCTCGGCGTAGTTCGCCAAAGTCGCGCCCCGGACAAAGGGCTGCATGGCGCTCCTCCTCGACCGTCATTGTCGTCAAATGAAAATTCGCTGTCGTCAAATGAAAAGCCACACGCCGCCAGGAGTCTAGCGTGCCGTCAACGACACCGGGTCCGACGCGGCCCGTGCGCTGGGAGGATCAGGTGCAGAAGGCGGTTCGGTTCTATGAGACCGGTGGGCCCGAGGTCATGCGCCTCGAGGACATCACGGTCGGCGAGCCGGAGCTTGGCGAGGTCCGCGTTCGCCACGTCGCTGTCGGGCTGAACTTCGCAGACACCTACTTCCGCTCCGGCCTCTATCCCGCAGCCCTGCCTTCAGGCCTGGGCGTGGAAGCGGCGGGCGTCGTCGAGGCCGTCGGGCCGGGCGTCACCGGCTTCGCGCCGGGCGACCGGGTCGCCTACACCGGCAGCCCCCTGGGCGCGTATTCCACCGCCCGGGTCATGCCTGCGGACTCACTGGTCAAGCTTCCGGACGAGATCGCCTTCGAGACCGCCGCAGCCATGATGATGCGCGGCCTGACAGCCTCCTACCTGCTGCGCCGGATCTGGCCGCTCAACGACGGCGACACCATCCTGCTACACGCGGCGGCCGGCGGCGTCGGCCTGATCGTATCCCAATGGGCCAAGCTGCTGGGCCTGACGGTCATCGGGACGGTGTCCAGCGACGCCAAGGCCGAACTCGCCCGCGCCCACGGCTGCGACCACGTCGTCCGCTACGACCGCGAGGACGTGCCCTCGCGGGTGCGCGCCCTGACCGGCGGCGCCGGCGTTCCGGTGGTCTTCGACAGCGTCGGCAAGGACACCTTCGCCGGTTCCTTGGACTCCCTGCGCCGGCGCGGCCTGCTGGTCTGCTTCGGCACCGCCTCGGGCCCTCAGCCGCCGATCCAGGCCATGCAGCTGGCGATGAAGGGCTCGCTTTATGTCACCCGCCCGGCGCTCGCCGACTACATCGCCGACCCCGTGGAGCGCGCGGAGCTGGCGGGTGAACTGTTCGGTCACGTCGCCGCCGGCCGCATCCGCATCGAAGTCAACCAGCAGTACGACCTGGCCGACGCCGCCCGTGCTCACAGCGACCTCGAAGGGCGCAAGACGACCGGCTCTTCGATCTTCGTGCTCTAGGGCCGCCCACTCAGGAGGACAATTGATGACCACCGATGTGAAAGCGCCCGCGGTCGTGAAGGCCGCCGCCCTTGGTTCCGTCCAGGTCGAGCGTCTGACCTGCAGCATCGGCGCCCAGCTTTCCAACGTCGATCTCGGCGCAGCCTCGCGAGACGACGCCCTGTTCGCAGAACTCAAGGGCCTGCTCCTGCAGCACAAGGTCCTCTTCCTGCGCGACCAGGACATCACCCGCGCCGAGCACGTGGCCTTCGCCAGCCGGTTCGGCGCCCTGGAGGACCATCCGGCGCTCGGCAGCGACCCCGAGAATCCGGGCCTGGTGCGCATCTACAAGGACCTCGACAGCCCGCCCGAGCACTATGAGAATGGTTGGCACTGCGACGCCACCTGGCGCGAGGCCCCGCCCATGGGCTGCGTCCTGCGCTGCATCGAAGGCCCTGAGGCCGGCGGCGACACCATCTGGGCGAATATGGCCAAGGCCTACGAGGACCTGGCCCAGCCGATCAAGGACCAGATCGCCCCGCTCCGGGCGCGGCACTCGATCGAGGCCACCTTTGGCGCTGCGCTGCCTATGGAGCAGCGCCATGCCCTCAAGGCCCGCTTCCCGGACGCGGAGCACCCGGTGGTTCGCATCCATCCCGAGACCGGCGAGAAGGTGCTGTTCGTCAGCGGGTTTGCGACCCACTTCGTCAACTTCCACACGCCGGCCAACGTCCGGTTTGGGCAGGACTTCGCGCCGGGGAGCGCCAACCTGCTGAGCTACCTGATCGGCCGCGCTGCCATCCCGGAATACCAGGTGCGCTGGCGCTGGACGCCGAACAGCGTGGCCATCTGGGACAACCGCTGCACCCAGCACTACGCGGTCCAGGACTACTGGCCGGCGGTCCGCAAGATGGAGCGCGCCGGGATCATGGGCGACCGCCCGGTCTGACGCCCGCCTCAGACCAGCTCATTCACGCCGTGCCGAGCCCCTCAAGGAGCACCCGTTATGAACTTCATCGACGACTCCCTCCTCCCGGAAAACCAGGAAGACCTGGTGATCACCGCCGCGCCTTATGGCCCGGAGTGGATGCCGGCGGACTTCCCCGAGGACCTGCCGATCAGCATGCAGGAGCACGTCCAGAAGGCGGTCGACTGCTACAATGCAGGCGCGACGGTCCTCCACCTCCACGTACGCGAGGAGGATGGCACGGGGTCCAAGCGCCTCTCCATGTTCAACGAGTTTCTGGACCGCCTCCGGAGCGCTGTGCCGGACATGATCCTGCAGGTGGGCGGCTCGATCTCGTTCGCGCCCGAGAGCGAGGGCGAGGCGGCGAAGTGGCTGTCCGACGACACCCGCCACATGCTGGCCGAGCTGACGCCGCGGCCTGACCAGGTGACGGTGGCGGTCAACACCAGCCAGTTCAACATCGTCGAACTGATGGACGAAGACGACCTGAAGGGCACGTCGCTCGCGGATCCGGCGCTCTACGAGGCCTATCGCGAAATGACGGTTCCGGCCGGCCCCGGCTGGCTTGAGGAGCATGTCCGCCGGCTCAGCGCCAACGGCATCCAGTCGCACTTCCAGCTGGCGCAGATCTCACAGCTGGAGACGCTGGAGCGCATGATGCGCCGGGGTAAGTTCTATGGGCCGCTTATCCTCACCTGGGTCGCGATCGGCGGCGGCTTCGACGCGCCCAACCCCTACACCATGATGAACTTCATCCGTCAGGTGCCGGACGGGGCGGTGCTGACGCTGGAGTCTTCCATGCGCCACGTCCTGCCGCTGAACATGATGGCCATCGCTATGGGCCTGCATGTGCGCTGCGGCAACGAAGACAACCTCTGGACCCAGGATAAGCGCAACAAGATGAGCTCGGTCGAGCAGGTCGAGCAGCTGGTGCGGATCTCGCGCGAGTTCGGCCGCGAGATCGCCACTGGCAAGGAAGCCAAACGCATCTACCGGATCGGCGAGTTCTACCAGAGCGTCGATGAGACCCTCGCCAAGAACGGCTTCCCGCCCAATCGCCAACCCGGCCAGAAGGGCTTCCTGCTGCACGCCTGAGGCGCTCGCAGGCCACACGCACACACATCCCGCCAGCCAGACAGCCTGACAGAAAGCTTTCCTTTGCACGCCACTGTCCTGATCGTTCCCGGTCTCCGCGATCACATGCCCGACCACTGGCAGACCCTCCTCGCCGGGGAACTGCCGGGGTCGCGCACTGTGCCTCCCCTTGAACGCGATAAGCTCAGCCGCGCGTCGCGCGTCGAGGCATTGGACCGCGAAATCCGTGCGATCGAAGGGCCGCTGATCCTGGCGGCCCACAGCGCCGGCGTGCTCACCGTGGTCCACTGGGCCCAGACGCACAGCCGACCGATCCGCGGCGCGCTGCTGGCGACGCCGGCCGACATCGAGACCCCGCTGCCCGCCGGCTATCCGACACCGGAGGATCTTCGGCTGGGCGGCTGGCTGCCGATCCCGCGGACGCGGCTTGCATTCCCGAGCATTGTCGCCAGCAGCGATAACGATCCCCTGGCGAGCGCAGAACGGACGACCGACCTGGCGCGCGCCTGGAACAGCCTCCTGGTCCCCTTGGGACCCGTGGGACACCTCAATCCGACCTCGGGCTATGGACCCTGGCCTCGTGCGCTCGAACTCCTCCGGCAGCTCGACGACGTGTTGGTCTCATGAGCATCGTCCTCGTTCCTTCGGCCGGGAACGGCTTGCGGCTCGAGGCCCGGGCCACTAGCCGCGGCTGGCTGGTCCTTTGCGTATCCTTCGCGCTTCTGCTTTCGGACCACATGTCCCGGCAGGTGCTGTCGGCGGCCTTCCCGCTGCTGAAGGTGGACTGGGGTCTGTCCGACACCCGCCTGGGCGCGCTCAGCGGCGTGGTCGCCCTGATGGTGGGCATCCTCACCGTTCCACTGTCCCTGGTCGCCGACCGCGTGGGACGGGCGCGCAGCGTCGCTGTCATGGCGCTGACCTGGAGCCTGGCGACGCTCGCCTGCGCGGCCTGCGCCAGCTATGGCCAGCTGCTCGCGGCCCGTTTCGTGCTGGGCGTCGGCGAAGCCGCCTACGGTAGCGTCGGCCTGGCGGTGGTCTTCACCTATTTTCCGAAGAGCCTGCGCGCCACGATCACCGGCGTCTTCATGGCCGGCGGCGTCTTCGGCTCGTTCATCGGCCTGGCCCTCGGCGGCGCCATGGCTGCGCACCTCGGCTGGCGCGGCGCCTTCGCGGGGATGGCTGTGTTCGGCCTGGCGCTGGCGGCGGCTTACGCGGTTTTCGTGCGCGACGGCCCCGCGCCCCTGCCGAATGCCGAAGCGGGTGGCGTCGCGCCGCACGGCCTGAACGGGATCGCCCGCGGCCTGTTCGGCTCGCCCGGGGTCGTGCTCACCTATGTCGCCAGCGGCCTGCAGCTGTTCGTCCTGGGCTCGCTGACCGCGTGGGCGCCCAGCTACCTCAATCGGTTCCAAAGCCTCTCGCTCCAGGCCGCCGCGGCGTCGGCGGCGACGCTTCTGTTCGCGGCCGGCATCGGCATGGTCGTTTGCGGCGGATTCGCCGACCGGTTCTGCGCCGGGCGGCCGCACCGCCGACCCGCCCTGGCCGCCGCCTATGGCGTGGTCACGTTCGTCTTCCTCGAAGCAGCGTTCCATCTCCCGCCCGGGCCGCCGCAGGTCGTCTGCGCATTGCTCGGCCTGTTCTGCGCCGGCGGGACCACGGGACCGGCGGGCGCCATGGTGGCGGAGCGCACGCCGGCGGCCCTGCACGGGGCGGCGCTGGCGGTCCTGACGCTCTCCAACAACCTCATCGGCCTCGCGCCGGGTCCGCTTGTCACCGGCTTTCTGGCCGACAGGTTCGGCCTTCCAACCGCAATCCAGCTCACGCCCGTCGCCGCGCTCATCGCCGCGGCCGTGTTCTGGATCACCGGCAGTACCCAGCGTTCAACCAAAAAAAGCACGGCCTAAAGCGGCCAACGGGGGGACCCCATGACCTATCGCAATCTATTCTTTTCAGGCGCGTCCTGCTTCGTCCTGGCCGCCTTCGCCGCGCCGGCTCTCGCCGCCGACGCCGCCGCTAGCGCCGGCGGCGGCATCGCCGTCGAGGAGGTGGTCGTCACCGCCCAGTTGCGCGAGCAGACCCTGCAGAACGTGCCCATAGCGGTCACCGCCTTGAGCTCGGCCACCCTGAAACAGGCCGGCGTCATCGACATGTCCGGCGTCGCGAACCTGGTGCCGGCGCTCTCGGCGCAGGAGACCAACAGCGCCGCCAACCAGAGCTACAAGATCCGCGGGATCGGCTCGGACGCGAACACGCCGACCTTCGAGCCGGACGTGGCGCTGTTCGTCGACGGCGTTTACCTCCCGCGCTCGGGCATGAGCGTCGACGATCTGGGCGCTGTCGCCCGCGTCGAGGTGCTGGAGGGCCCGCAGTCCACCCTCTACGGTAAGAACGCCACCGCAGGCGTCATCAACGTCGTCACCGAGGCGCCGTCGCACACCCTGACGGGCAGTCTCGAAGGCTCCTATTCCAACCTCGACGGCGGCCTGTCCGCCTCGGTCTGGCGCTTCGCCGGCTATGTGTCGGGGCCGATCAACGACCGGCTGCGCTACAGCCTCAGCGCGGTCAACTACAGCCAGGGTGACACCTTCAAGAACCTCTTCCCCGGCGCAGGCAATGCCAACGACATGAACCGCTATTCGGTGCGCGGCCAGATCGAAGCCGACCTGTGGCAGGACACGACGCTTCGCGTCGCGGCCAGCCGCAGCGAGGTCTACAACACCAAGAGCAACGACCCGGACGTGATGTACTACGCCGCGCCAGGTCAGCCGGGCGGACCGAACAACGCCTACAAGCTGGACTTCGGCCCGCTGGGTGCGGTTGAAGGCATCACGCCCTGTGCGGACAACAACCCGAACAACCGAGTGATCTGCACGTCGAGCCCGATCCGGACCTCGACATTCAGCAACGTCGTGTCGGCGACGCTGAACAGCAAGATCGGCCGCAACACCCTGACCTCGATCACCGCCCTGTCCGACTACGGCGACCGGCTCGACTGGGCCGACGCGGCGCTGGTCGTGATGCCGGTGGTGAACTACACCGACACCCAGCAGGGCGGAACGTTCTCGCAGGAGATTCGCCTGGCCTCGCCGACCGGCGACAAGCTCGAGTGGCTGGGCGGCCTCTATTTCCAGCATGTGGGCTTCGCCCGCGGCGACGACGGTGATTCGCCGACCTTCACCCTGGACCCGGCGGCGGCCCATATCCCACTGCCGCACACACCCGCCCTGCCGGCGGCCTTCGTGCTGGGCCAGCCCGGCGACGAAGGATTCCTGAACTCCAAGTCACGATCGAGCTACGAAGCCGTGTTCGGCCAGTCGAGCTACCACATCAACGACAAGCTCTCGGTGACGGCCGGCCTGCGGGTTCAGACCGAGGAGAAACACGCCTCGGTCGACAACGCCTACAAGGTGTCGGCCGCGACCCCCAATCTACCGCTAGGGCCCTGCGGGAATTTCCCGCTCAACCTGATCACCGCCAGCCTCACGCCGGTCAACCTGCCGGCCTGCCCACTGGTCCCGATCAACGCGGCGTTTGACCATCGCACCAGCATGCTGACCTGGAACCTGACGGGCGAATACCACCCGACAACGGACACCATGCTCTATGCGACCGTCTCGCGGGGCGGAAAGTCGTTCGGCTACAACATCGGCTTCGGCAGCGCCACGCCCGGCGTGCGCGAGTTCAAGGACGAATACGTCACCAGCTACGAGATCGGCGTGAAGTCGAAACTGCTGGACGGCCGCGCCCAGGTTTCGGCGGACGCCTTCTACGCCGACTACCGGAACTACCAGAACGCCGGCCTCATCGGCCTGCAGTTTCTGGTCAACAACGCGCCGAAGGTTTCGGTCAAAGGCTTCGAGGCCAACGGGAATTTCGCGCTCGGCCACGGCTTCAACGCCAATGCCGGCGTGACCTATGTCGACGCGACCTACGACAGCTATCCCAATGGCTCGCCCTTCTTCACCGCGGCCGGCCCCTCCAGCGGGAACATGACGGGCGAGAACCTCCCGCTGGTCCCGCACTGGCGCAGCGTCGTGGGGCTCCAGTACAAGCAGCCCACCCAATGGGGCAGCCTGTACGGCCGCGTCGACTGGACGTGGCAGTCGAAAGACCTGACCAACACCAACCTCGATCCGCGCAGCCTGCAGCCGGCCTATTCGCTGGTGGCCCTGCGCGGCGGGATCAAGTTCGACGGCGGCTGGGACATGTCGCTGTGGGCCAACAACGTCTTCAACACGACCTACACCGTGCAGGACGCCGTCTCGCCCCTCTTCGGCTTCACCGATCCCGAATTCATGCGCTTCCTGGGGCGGCCGCGTGAAGCGGGTCTGACCGTGCGCAGGAGCTTCTGAGCCTCAGTTGGCCGCCTGGCGATCGCCAGGCGGCCAGATCAAACATCCGCTCCTGGCGCGGGGCAGGCGCTCAACGCTTCCATGAGACGCTGTTGGACCTGTGACATTATGCAGAAAAACCTTGAGAACATCGTTCTCAGGATTTGATATGTTCTCGCCGCTGCGCTCCGTCGGAGCCGGCCGAAGTGCGACGAATCATGTTCGAGGCGATATCCGTGTCGCAAACGGTCTGGTTCCCGGTATCGCAACACGGGTTGGCGAACCTGGGTCGAGCGATCAGCGCTAGGCGCCCGGGCCAATTCAGGGCGATCCTCCCGAGCCTCAACCGCGCGGAATCCAGCCCATGAGCCCTCGGCCTCGTCCGCCTTCGTCCGCCGCGGGCTCTGCGCCCGACGATCTCGTCGATGAAGTGGCAGGCCCTCCGTTCGTCCCATCCGAGGCGGCCGCGGCGATCGCGCTGGGTCTGCTTGCGCTGCTGATCACGGGCCTGATGGGCCTTCTGCTGGCGACGCTGGCGGAGGAGGGACGCCTTTCCGCGCCCGGCATCGGCCTGACCGCCATGCTGGAGGCGCTGACGACCGGGCTGGTGACCGCCGCTGCGGGCATCGTGCTGCGGCCTGTGCGGCTGCGCACCATCGCCGCCATCGCCGCTGTCGTCCTCGTCGCCCTGGACCTCGCCACGACGCGGACCAGCGGACAGGGCGTGATGATCGTCCGAGCGTTGGCCGGCCTACCCGAGGGCGTCCTGTTGTGGATCTCCATCGGCTTCATCTCCCGCACCGCGACTCCGGAGCGCTGGGCGGCGGTCCTGTTCACCGGCATGGGCCTGACCCAGCTTGCGGTGGCCGCCGCGCTCTCCGCCGTGATCCTGCCGCGCTTCGGCGCCAACGGCGGCTATGTGGCCGTCGCGGTCGGTGCGGCCCTGGCGCTGCCCGTTGCTTTCTTCATTCCTCGCAGCCTGGGCGACGTCGCCGCGGCCGGGGCGCCGAGCTCGGGCGCGCCGCCATTCCGGGGCTGGGTCGCGCTGGCCGGCACCCTGTGTATGGCCGCCTCCCTCACCGCCGTGGCGGTCTATGTCGTCCCGCTGGCGGGCCAGGCGGGGCTCAGCGTCGCCGTGGGACGCACGGCCATCTCGGTCGGGCTCGCCTGCCAGATGGCCGGCGGCGCGCTGGCGACCGCGGTGGCAGGCCGGGTCCGCTACATCACCGTCTTCTGGGTCTGCGCGGCGGTCTTCGCGGCGACCTGGGCGACCTACGCCGTCCACGCGCCGGCCTGGCTATTCGTCGCCATGACGGGGCTTGCAGGCATGGCCGCCTTCGTGGCGGGGCCTTTCCTGGTCCCCATGACGGTGGAGGCCGATCCCTCCCGGCGCGCCGCCATGCAGAGCGGCGCAGTCCAGCTTCTCGCGGGCGCCTTCGGGCCCTTGCTGGCCTCGTTCGCGGTCACCAACCAGAACGTCCATGGCGTGCTGATCCTCGGCGTCGCGCTGCAGGGCGCAGGCCTGGCGATTGCGGTGATGCTGCACCGGGTCCTGCAGACAGATCGCGCCCGGGCCGCAATTCCGGGCTGAGCCGGCGGCGCTAGCTCCGCGCCCGCTCCGCGTCGGTCCGGATGCGGGCCACCATCGACGCCAGGCCATTCGACCGCTGTTGCGAGAGCGCGCCCTTGAGGCCGAGGGTCTCGAAGGCGGCCGGGGCGTCGAAGGCCAGGATTTCGGCGGGCCTTCGGCCGGAGAAGAGGCGCAGGACGATGGCGATCAGGCCGCGCACGATGTGGGCGTCGCTGTCGCCGCGGAACGTCAGCGTCCCGTCGGCGTGCGGCTCGGTCACCAGCCAGACCTGGCTCGCGCAACCGCGCACCTTGTTGGCGTCGGAGCGTTCGGCGTCGGTCAGGGGCGCCAGGTCCTTGCCCAGGTCGATCACATAGCGATAGCGCTCTTCCCAGTCGCCCAGGACCTCGAACTCGGCGGCGAGTTCCGCGAGTTCGTCCGGGATTCCGTCTTGAAGCAGGGGCGCGACCATGCGCGGGACTTAGGGGGCGGCGACCCCCGCCGCAACTGCTTCAGGCGGTCTTCTCTAGGCTGTCTTCAGGCGCACGCGGGCGGTGAGGCCCTTTCCCGGCTCGGAGGTGAGCTGCAGCGGGGCGCCCATGGCGCGGCAGGTGAGCTCGCAGATCGGCAGGCCCAGGCCGCCGCCCTCGACCCGGCGGACCAGTGCGTTCTGGCCCTGCTCGAAGGGCAACATCAGGCGTGGCAGGTCGGCGGGGTCGACGCCCTCTCCATCGTCCTCGATCAGCACGTCGACGTGGCCCGGGCCGATCTCGGCGCGGATGCGGACCTCGCTCTCGTCGGGGGCGAACATGGCGGCGTTCTGCAACAGGTGGGTCAGCACGGTGCGCAGGCCCCAAGGGTCGGCCAAGACGAGCGGCAGGTCGCCGTGCTCGACGATGCGCGGCCGCACGCCGCGGGTGAAATCGGCGGCGGCGGACGAAATGGCGGATTCAAAGGCCGGCTCCAGCGCTTCCGGGCCGACGTCGAGCTCCAGGCCCTCAAGACGGCCGATCTCCAGCACCTGGTTGACCAGCTTGAGCAGCTTCTTGCCGCTGCCGCGGATGATCTCGGCGTATTCCTTGTACTGCGGCGCGCCCAGCGGGCCGTAGAGCTCGGCCGAGAGGATTTCGGAGAATCCGAGGATCGAATTGAGCGGCGTGCGCAGTTCGTGACTGACCAGGCGCAGGAAGGCGCGCTTCTGATCCTCGAGGCCGACGACCGCGCGCCGCCGCGTCCGCGCGGCGGGTTCGGGCGGTTCAGGCGTTTCGGGTGCGCTGGCGGGGTCGGGCGCTGACGGCATGCAGGCTGAGGCGCCCTCGTTCCAAGAGCCTCGATTTTGCGACCGCGCGCTTACGATTTCCTTTCACGACTGCAAGCAGCCTGTGGATAGCGGGATCGCGCCATAGGCGAGCGCCCTTACTTGGACTCACCGCAGCCGCTAAACTTGATTGTGATGTCCGGCGAACAGAAGACGAAGGCTCGACGCTGACCAGCCCCAAGAGACGGCCGCGCGGGCGCGCACCGGCGGACGCCGGGCAGCGCTTCGCCGTGATCTGGCACCTGGCCTGGGCGCTGGCCATGGCGGCGGCGGCCGGGGCGCTGGTCTTGCGCGGCGGCGCGCCCGTCGTGGATCTGGCGGCCCTGGGCGCGGTGGTCGCCGCCAGCGTCATCGGCGCGTTCCTGGCGGGGATCGGCGGCGAGTCCGGGGCGGCGACCGCGGTCGTGGCCTGGGCGGCGGCCGGGGCGAGCGCCTGCCTGCTGACCGGCGGCACCGGCGGGCCGATGGCGGCCCTGTGCCTGGCGCCGCTGGCGGCCGGTGCGGCGTTCGGGCGGCCGAAGCTTCTGGGCCTGGGCGCGGCGGCGGGCGTCGCAGCCGCCGCTGTGGCGGCGATGGGCGGGGCGTTTGCGCTTCTGCCGAAGAACGCCGAGCCGCTGGCGACCTGGCTGAGCCTGCTGGCGCTGGGGACGACCGGCCTGGGCTTTGCGGCCGGCCTGGTGGCCCTGCAGGGCAGGGTGCGCGGCGAGGGCGCCCTCGCGCGCGACACGGAACTCTCGCTGCGCGAGGCGCTGGATCACCAGCCGCAGCTCCTGATGTCGCTCTACCCGGGCGGCCGCATCCTCGAGGCGTTCGGCGAGGCGCCCATCGGGCTGCAGACCCACGAGATGACCGGCCGCAACCTGGCCGAGATGGTCGGCGCGGAGGATCGCACCGCGGTCGAGGACGCCCTGATGCGTGCGGCCGCGGAGGGCTCGGCGGAGGTGGTGTTCGTTCCGGCCCACGACCCGCAGGGGTGGTGCGTGCTGACCCTGCGCCGGATGGGCGCCTCGCGCCTGGTCGGCGCCCTGCGCGACGCCCGCGCCCAGCGCCGCCGCGAGACCGAGCTGGACGAGGCGCGCCTGGTGGCCGAACAGCAGAACGCCGGCAAGTCGCGCTTCCTGGCCAATATGAGCCACGAGCTGCGCACGCCGCTGAACGCCATCATGGGCTTCTCCGACATCATGCGGCAGCGGCTGTTCGGGCCCATGTCGGACCGCTACGCCGAATACGCCGACCTGATCCACGAGAGCGGCGCCCACCTGCTGGAGCTGATCAACGACGTGCTCGACATGTCGAAGATCGAGGCCGAGCGGTTCGAGCTGGCGCGCGAAGACTTCGACGCCCGCGACGCGATCGCCGCGGTCCTGCGCCTGATGCGCGGCCAGGCGGACCGCGCCGGGATCAACCTCAAGGGCGAACTGTCGGCGGACTCCCTGGAAGCCGAGGCCGACCGGCGCGCGATCAAGCAGATCGCCTTCAACCTGGTCTCCAATGCGCTGAAGTTCACGCCGAGGGGCGGTTCGGTGACCGTCTCGGCGCGGCGGGACGAGGAGGTGCTGGAGATTTCCGTGACCGACACCGGGGTCGGCATCTCGTCGGAGGACCTGGCGCGCCTGGGCCGGCCTTACGAGCAGGCCGGCGGCGCGGAGCAGAGGCAGGCCGGCGCGGGTCTGGGGCTCTCGCTGGTCAGGGCCTTCGCGCGCCTGCACGGCGGCGACATGACGATGGCGAGCACGCTCGGCGAGGGCACCACCGTGACCGTCAGGATGCCGGTCCTGATCCCCCAGGTTGAACCGCGCGTGTCGCGGATCGCGGAAGGCTAGTGACCCGCGACCTGTAGGAACGCTCGGCCGGCGGCGAAGTCGCCGACCTCCACGTAAGCGCGGCGCACCACGTCCCCCGGGAACAGGAAGTCGACAGCCACGGCTTCGCGCGGGTCGAGGGCGGCCAGTTCGACCGAGGCGGCGTCCGGGAAGCGGAAGGCCCAGCCGGCGGTCTCGCCCTTGGGCAGGAGGTCCGGCCCGGCCGCCGAGCGGGCGGTGGCGTTGAAGGCCTTCTGCGCGCTCGCCGGCGGCAGGCGGCGCGCCAGGGGCAGGCCGGCGGTCGCGCCGCCGCCGAAACGGTCGAGATAGGGTTGGCCGGCGCGCGCGTCGTCGCGCAGCACCAGGCGCGCGGCGTAGGGCTGGGCCCCGTCGGCGAAGCTGGCCACGGCGACCAGGCCTTCCTGGCCCTCGCGCCCGGCCAGGCCAAAGGCCATCCGGTCGCCCCCGAAGCTGGTCTCCTGCGCCAACCGCCAGCGGGCGGCGCGGCCGAGGTTGCGGTCGGCGGCCCAGCCGGCCACGTCGCCGGCGTAGTTGAGCCGGGTCATCTTGGCGTAGCCGGAGAAGGCGGTCTTCACCCGGGCGGCGGCGGTGACGATGTCGGGGGATCGGCAGTCGGCGGCATTGGCCTTGGCGCGGGCGGCGAGCTCGGTCTGGCGCAGCGACGCCGGCGAGGTCCCGGCGCGCAACGCCGCGCCACGAGCCTGCGCCACGCCGGCGGCCAGCGCCGCGGCCACGTCAGGCGCGAACAGTCCGCAGCGCTGATCCGCCGCCGACATCACCGCACGCTCGTAGAAAAGGTCAGCCGGCTGCGCTTGCGCGAAGCCGGGCAGAACGGCCGAAGCCGCCGCTAGACACCCCATCCACCGAGACGCCGGCCGCGCTTTTCTGCGCGAGCTCTTCATGCGTCGTCCGTTTTCGTTCTGGTCACAGGACCGTGGCGTGGGGTAGCGCAGTTAGCGTTGCTGTTCCGTTAGCGGACGCCGGACAACTTGCCGCATGCTGCTTTCCACCGACATCTGGGTCAGCGCCCTGATCCGCCGGGCCGAACTGTCCGGGGCCTTCGGCATGGTGATCCGCAAGGGCGATGCGCGGGCCGGCGCGGTGCTGGTCAAGGTGCTGAACCGCCCGCAGGGCACGGCCAGGCTCTATGCCGAGGCGACGCGTCTGGATGGCGAGCGGGTGTGGATGCAGCCGGCGCCGTCCGATCAGGAACCTGACCTCGACGCCTATATCGAGCGTGCGGTGCGGGTGGACCCCGACATTTGGGTCGTGGAGATCGACGACCGCCAGGGCCGCCACTTCCTGACCGAGCCGGTCGAGGGCGGCTGAAAGTCCGGCGTTTCTTCGCGGATTAACCGCCTTCGTGCACGCCGATGTAAGCCTGCGCGTGCGACAGGTCGCGCCTCGCCCAAAAGGTCCCTCAAGAAGCCCTCCGCCGCCGCCATGATGTTCCTGCTCAACGATGTCGTCCTGCGCCTCGACGGCGTCGCCATGGAGGCCCACCTCGGCGGCGAGCGGATGCTGCGGCTCTCGTTCCCGGAGATCCTCAGGATGGGCCAGGAGCTGTTCGCCCGCGAGCCTATGCTGCAGCGGACCAATCCAGAGCGGGCGCGCCGGCTGGCGTCCCTGATCACCGCCAAGGCCCCGATGATCAACGCCGCACTCTTCGTGGCGCCGGCGCTGGACTGCTCGCCGGGCGAGGTGACTGTGCGGTTCGTCGCCTGCGAGTTCGAGACCATGGCCCAGCTGCAGACCCTGCACCGCGAGGGGCGCCTCGATCCGGTGAGCGTCGACCGGATGATCTGGCGAAGACTGGCGGCCTGAGGGCCGCGCGTGCTTACCTCGCCGCCTGATCGGTGTGCGAGGTTCCCATGGTCGACAAGATCACCCCTTTTCTGATGTTCGAGGGCCAGGCGGAAGCGGCGCTCGACTTCTATGTCGGCCTGATCCCCGGGGCCGAGGTGAAGAGGCTGGAGCGCTATGGCCGGGGCGAACCCGGGACCGAGGGCAAGGTGCGCGTCGCCTTCTTCAGCCTCGCCGGGCAGGAGTTCATCTGCATCGACAGCTCCGTGCATCACGCCTTCAGCTTCACCCCGTCGATCTCACTCTTCGTGGACTGCGCGGACGAGGCGGAGATCGAGCGTTTGTTCGCGGCGCTGGCCGAGGGCGGCGTCGTTCGCATGCCGCTGGACAACTACGGGCTCAGCCTGAGGTTCGGCTGGGTGGACGATCGCTTCGGGGTGTCCTGGCAGCTGAACCTGCCGGCGGCTTGAACGTCAAAATCCGGCGCAAGCTCGCAAGGCGTCCGTCGCAGCGGCGATATCGCCCTCTGACAAGCGCCCGGCGCGGCGGACGACCCGCTCGACTTCGATTGTCGCGATCTTGCTGGCGCGGACCAAGGACTCGGCAGGAAGACCCGCCGCGGCCAGGTCCTTGATCGCAGCATCGCCGTGCAGTCGCCGGCCGCGGTCGGTGGTGATCATCGCCACCCAGAGACGATCAAGCTGGTCGCCAAGTATGGGGGCCGACACGACCAGGGCCGGCCGCCGTTTCTCCGCCAGCTGATCACTATAGGGGAACGGGACCACGACGATATCGAATGTGATGAAGGTCAAAGGTCTTTGTAGGCTGCGTCGTCAGCCGCGCTGCTCCATTCGGTGAAGGCCGCGAAGGGGTCGTCGTCTTCGGCGACGCCGGAAGCGGCGACAGGTTCTTCCTCGATTTCGATCGTGCCGGCGCTAAGCAGATTCTCCTGGCCCGTGATATCGCCACGCATCCTCACACTGACGCCACCGCGCTTGAGGCGCGCAATGACGGCGTCAATATCCCGCACGAAGAATTGGTTGGCCGCCGTGTTGTGCTTCTTCGGATCGACGGCGCGGTCGGCGAGCGTGTAGTAGCCATCGGTCATCTTGGGAGTGAAAACTTCCACCCGACCGTCAGGCAATGTCTTTCGGCGAATTAGGCGCTTCATTGCGAATTCCTGTAAACTTATAGGAAAATAATCCTTTTATTTCATTGCGTCAACCGGACAGGTATTGCTAGAGACCGTAAATGACCAGCTCCCCCGCCGCCGAGGCCGCCCGCCGGCGGACCTTCGCGATCATCTCCCATCCTGACGCCGGCAAGACCACGCTGACCGAGAACCTGCTGCTGGCCGGCGGGGCGATCCGCGCGGCCGGCGCCGTGCGCGCGCGCGGCGAGAACCGCCGCACCCGGTCGGACTGGATGAAGATCGAGCGCGAGCGGGGCATTTCGGTCTCGGCCAGCGTGATGACGTTCGACCACGACGGGCTGATGTTCAACCTGCTGGACACGCCGGGCCACGAGGACTTCTCGGAGGACACCTACCGGACCCTGACCGCCGCCGACGCCGCGGTGATGGTGCTGGACGCCGCTAAGGGGATCGAGCCGCAGACGCTGAAGCTGTTCGAGGTCTGCCGCCTGCGCGATATCCCGATTATCACCTTCATCAACAAGATGGACCGCGAGGCCCAGGACCCGTTCGAGCTGCTGGACGAGGTGGCCTCGAAGCTGGCGCTGGACCCGGCGCCGCTTTACTGGCCGGCGGGTTCGGGCGGCCGGTTCAAGGGCATGCTGGACCTGCGCACCGACAAGTTCATCCCCTTCGCCAAGAAGACCGGCGGCGCGGCCCCGAAGGGCGGGGAAGCCGACGAGGGCCACCCGCCGGCCATCGCGTTCCGCGGTAACGCCATCGTCAGCTACCTCGACCCCGACGAGCAGGAGGAGCTCAGCGAGAACGCCGAGCTGGCGCGGGGTGGCCTGAAGACCTTCGATCCGCAGGCCTTCCTGGAGGGCCACATGACGCCGGTGTTCTTCGGCTCGGCGCTGCGCCACTTCGGCGTCGACCAGCTTCTGGAAGGCATCGGCGCCTACGCCCCGCCGCCGAAGGCGGTGGCGGCGGTGAAGAACGGAGAGGCCACGCACGTCGCGCCCGGCGACCGCGAGGTGTCCGGCTTCATCTTCAAGGTCCAGGCGAACATGGACCCCAACCATCGCGACCGGATCGCCTTCCTGCGGCTGACCTCCGGCGAGTTCGAGCGGGGCATGAAGCTGAAGGTGCAGAACACCGGCCGGCAGCTCAGCGTGAACGCGCCGATCATGTTCTTCGCCTCCGACCGCGAGCTGGCCGAGGACGCCTTCGCCGGCGATGTCATCGGCATCCCGAACCACGGCGTCCTGCGGGTCGGCGACAGCCTGTCGGAGAGCGGAACCCTGCGCTTCGCCGGCCTGCCCAACTTCGCACCGGAAATCCTGCAGCGGGTGCGAGTGAAGGATCCGCTGAAGGCCAAGCACCTGAAGAAGGCGCTGGAGGGCCTGGCCGAGGAGGGCGTGACCCAGCTCTTCCGCCCGACCATGGGCGCGGACTTCATCGTCGGCGCCGTGGGGCAGCTTCAGTTCGAGGTGATGGCCGACCGCCTGGCCAACGAATACCAGCTGGAGGTGATCTTCGAGGCCAGCCCCTATGCCGAGGCGCGCTGGATCGCCGGCGACAAGGCCGACTTGGAGGACTTCCAGAACAAGCACCGCATGCAGATGGCGACCGATATCGACGACCAGCCGGTGTTCCTGGCCAAGACCGCCTGGGAGACCGGCTATGTCTCCGAGCGCTATCCCAAGGTCGCCTTCGAGCGGTCGAAAGAACGGGCCTGAGGCCGGTGGCGGGCGCCATGATCTACGGCGCGCCCGCGCCGGGGCTGATCGAGGTCCCGGCCGGGGCTGTGCAGCTCTCGCCGCTGATCCCGGGCTCGACGGATATCGCGAGCCTGCCAGACGTTTCGGCGAACAGCGCCACGATCCTGGCGCCGCCGGGGACCCTGGAGCGGGACTATGTGCTGGCCCAGGCGCTCAGGGTGCTGAAGTCCGGCGCGCCGATCACCGCCTTCGCCCCGAAAGACAAGGGCGGCTCGCGGCTGAAGAAGGCGCTGGAGGGCTTCGGCTGCAAGGTCACTGAGGACGCGCGCAAGCATCACCGCTTCTGCAGCGCCGTGCGGCCGGCCGAGCCAGTCGGTCTGACGGCGGCGATCGAGGCCGGGCGCCCACGCATCGTCCCGTCGCTCGGACTGTGGTCGCAGCCCGGCGTGTTCAGCTGGGACCGGCCCGATCCGGGCAGCCTGAGGCTCCTTGAGGTGCTGCCCGCGCTCTATGGCGCGGGGGCGGACCTCGGCTGCGGGATCGGCTTGCTGGCGCGGGCCGTGCTGGCCTCCCCGAAGGTGAAAGCGCTGACCTGCGCGGACATTGATGGCCGCGCCGTCGCCTGCGCCGAGCACAATCTGGACGATCCGCGGGCCAAGGTCGTCTGGGCCGACCTGCGCCGCCCGCTGAACGGCCTCACCGACCTCGACTTCGTGGTGATGAACCCGCCGTTCCATGACGGTGGCGCGGAGGACAAGGCGCTGGGCGTGGCGTTTATCGAGGCGGCGGCGCGGATGCTCGCCAAGCGCGGCGTCTGTTGGCTCGTGGCCAATCGGCACCTGCCCTACGAGGCCGCGCTGGCGAAGGCCTTCGAGACGGTGACGGTCCGCGGCGACGGCGGCGGCTACAAGATCTTCGAGGCGCGCAAGTGAGCAAGCCTCCCATGGCGCGGCTCGACCGTCTGCTGGCCAATCTGGGCTACGGCTCTCGGCGCGAGGTCACCGATCTGGTCGCCCGCAAACAGGTGATTCTGGATGGCGCGGTGGTGAAGGACTCCGGCGCGCGGATCGCTGTCAGCGCCGACCTGGCCGAGCGGATGACGGTATCCGGCCAGCCGCTGGATCCGCCCGCGCCGCTGACCATCCTGATGCACAAGCCGCTGGACGTCGTCTGCTCGCATCGCGAGCCGGGCCGCAGCGTCTACGAGATCCTGCCACGCCGCTGGCAGGGGCGGATGCCGGCGCTCTCGACGGTCGGGCGGCTGGACAAGGACACGTCGGGCCTGCTGCTGATCACCGACGACGGGCCGTTCTTGCATCGGGTGATCTCGCCCAAGGCCAAGGTCGCCAAGCGTTATGTGGCGACCCTGGACCGGCCCCTGCGCGGGGACGAGGGCGAGGTGTTCGCCGCCGGGACCCTGATGCTGGAGGGGGAGAGCGATGCGCTGGCCCCCGCTGAGCTTGAGGTCCTGGGGCCCAAGGAAGCGCAGCTGACCATCACCGAGGGGCGCTACCATCAGGTGCGGCGGATGTTCGCCGCGGTGGGCAACCACGTCACGGCCTTACACCGCGACCGCATCGGCGGCCTGGCGTTGCCGGACGATCTGGCGGCGGGCGCCTGGCGCATCCTGGCGCCGGCCGAGCAGGCGTCCCTCTTCGCCTGAGCGTCACGTTCCGCGACGTCGAGTTCTCACGGAACCGCTGAATCCGTCGCGCTTTACTGTGGATCGTAAGACACGGTTAACCATACTTGGGAAATTAACCACTTGTTTACGATCCCGGCTCCGGCTTTGCTCTTATCCGTCAGGACGCGAGGCGTTCGTCTCATCGCGGGACGAAACGCCAGACGGGAGCGACGGTATGTTTGAGTTGGGACGTGAGTTCATGCGGCTGTTCGCCGGCGATCGGCCGAAGGGCCATGCCGATGGCCTGACCGGCGGCGACGCCACCCTACTGGAACTTCTCGATCTCAACCTGCTGCGCCAGGAAGCCAAGGCCGCCGATGTGGCCGCCGGCCGCATCAGCGCCAATGACAAGGCCCAGCGCCGACTGGACGCCGCGGTGGTGTGGCGCGAAGTCGCCCGCCGGTCCGGCGACGCCGTGGCGCTGCGCAAGGCCGCCTGCGCCGCGGAGACCGCCTGCGCCGCCCTCGATCCCCATCGCCGCCCCGACGCCTGGGCCCGCGCCCGCTGTGAGCAGGCCTTCGCCGGTCTCTTGGGCGCCGAGCTGTTCGGCGATCCCGGCCTAGACGCCGCGGCTGCCGCGACCTTCCGCGAGGCCCGTGGGGTCGCGCGCGGCGGGCTGTCCGCGGCGCTGGCCGATGTGGGCGTCGCCCTGGTCGCCGGCCGCGAGGACCTGGGCAGCGGCGACGCCGCCGCCGCATGGCGCGCCAGCGAACGTTTCAACGCCCCGATCGCGGCCATGGAGGCCATGACCCGCCGCTCGGGCGCCGCCCGGCCGCTGGCCGCCGAGGCGCGGCTGATGCGCGCCGACCTGCTCTGCGGCTGGGGCGCGCGGCTGAAGGACGAGACGCTGTTGCGAGCCGCCATTGACGACGCGTCCGCCGCCGCGGACCGCCTGGACCTGGCCTATGAGCCGCTGACCTGGGCCCGCGCCGAGATCCTGCGCGGCCAGGGCCTGGCGCTGTGGGGCGAGGCGACGGGCGACATCGACGCGGTGGCCGCCGGCGCCACGACGCTGGCCGGCGCCTTGGACCACCTGACCCGCGACCACAGCCCGCTGGACTGGGCGCGCACCCAGATCGCGCTCGCCCACGCCCTGCAGACCCTGGGCGAGGCCAGCGCCGACGAGCGCGCCTACGAGCAGGCGGTGACCTGCTACGACCGCGCCAACATGGTGCTGAAGGATGCCCCGGCGACCCCCTTGCGCGGCCTCGCCGCCGGCGAGCGGGCCATGTGCCTGGCGCGCTCGGCGGAGCTGACCGGCGACCTGGCGGTGCTCGACACCGCCGAGGCGGCGCTGAAGATGGAACTCTCCGGCTTGCAGCCGCGCCGCGACCCGGTGGCCTGGGCGCTCGTCCAGCTGCACTTGGCCAGGCTCTACGAGGCCCGCGCGGACATCACGGGCCGTGACCGCGGCGAGCGGGCCGCGGCGGTCATGGCTCTGGACGCCGCCCTCGACGTCTTCGGCGATCACGGCCTGCGCTCGCTGAGCGTCATGGCCAGCGAGGCCCTGGAGCGGCTGCGCGCTGGCCCGGCGCCCAAGCGCACCGCCGTCTGAGCTGAGAGGCGGCTTCTCAAGCCGCCCAGGGCCGTGCCAAGCTCTTCTCCGCACAGGAGAACCGCCATGGCTTCCAAGTTTGCCGTCCTCGCCGCCGCCGGCGCCGCGATCGTCGCGTCCGCCGCCGTGACCCGAGCCGGCGCCGAGGGCGAACGCACCTGGGTCGAGGCGCCGACGGTCGCCGACATCGCCGCCGCCTATCCCGCCCGCGCCAAGGCCGGCGCCGTCAGCGGCCAGGTGGAGCTGACCTGCGAGATGGCCCGCGACGGCCACCCGCGCGACTGCGCGGCGCTCACCGAAAAGCCGGGCGGCTATGGCTTCGGCGCGGCGGCGGTGAAGCTCGCGACCCGTCTGAAGGCCAGCGACCCGAGCCTGACCAATCAGAACATCTTCGTCCCCGTGACCTTCGACGCCGCCGTGTTGAAGGGCGAGGCGATGGTGACCAAGCCCGCCTGGGCCGCCCTGCCGTCGCCGGAAGATTTCAATGCAACCTTCCCGAAGACCCAGAACGGCGTGAACAAGGTGCGCGTGGTGCTGGGGTGCACCGTCGAGGCTGACGGCGCCCTGGGCGGTTGCACGGTGGCGCAGGAAGACCCGCCCGGCCAGGGATACGGCGCCGGCGCGCTGGCGCTGGCGTCGAAGTTCCGGGTCGGGCCGTGGAGCCAGGACGGCGAGCCCACCGTCGGCGCCCACATCAAGCTGCCGATCCGCTACGAGCTGACGCCCGTCAAACAGTAGGCTAGCGGCCCCGCCACCAGCGCAGGCCGGCCTTCTCGCCGGCGTCGAGCACGGCGTGCAGCACCGCGCCCAACAACCCCAGCACCGCCAGGGCGGCGAACATCCGGGCCGTCTGCAGGCGGTTGCCGGCCTCCAGGATGCGCCAGGCCAGGCCCTGGGCGCCGCCGGACCCGGCCACGAACTCGGCCACCACCGCGCCGATCACCGCCAGGCCGGCGGCCACCTTGTGGCCCTCCAGCAGGTAGGGCACGGCCGAGGGCAGGCGCAGGCGGGTGAGGCGCTGCAGCCGCGTCGCGCCATAGAGGTCGAACAGGCGTTCCAGGTCAGGGTCGGCGGCCTTCAGGCCGGTCACCGCGCCGGAGAAGATCGGGAAGAAGGCCACGACCGCGGCGAGCGCGATGATCGCGCGGCCCGCATGGTCCAGCCCCGCCCAGATCAGCACCAGGGGCGCGATGGCCACCACCGGCGTCACCTGCAGCACCACGGCCAGGGGCCGGACGGCGCGCTCCAGGATCGGGCTCAGGCCCACCACCAGCGCCAGGGCTTGGGCGACCAGGCTGGCGACCACCAGCGCGATCAGGGCCATGGAGAGCGTGTTCCAGGCCGAGGCGAGCAGGCCCGCCCAATCGGCGGCCAGAGCCTGGGCGATGGCCGAGGGCGGCGGCAGGAAGTAGGGCGCCACATGCAGGACGCGGCAGGCGATCTCCCAGGCCGCCAACAGCAGGGCGATGAGCGCGAAGGGCGCCAGCAAGCGGGCGACCCGGCTCACGCCGCCATCCCCTTGGCCAGCATCGCCGAGACCGCCTCCACCTGGGCGCGGAAGGTCGCGGTGGTGCGGAAGTGCTCGGGGCGCGGCAGGGCGCCGTCCACGGCCACCTCGCCGGCGACGCGGCCGGGGCCCTTGGTCATGACCACCACGCGCGAGGCCATGTAGACGGCTTCTTCCACATTGTGGGTCACGAAGACGATGGCGGGCCGGGTCTCGGCCCAAAGGCTCAGGACGTCGTCGGCGAGGGCCCGCCGGGTGATCTCGTCGAGGGCCGCGAACGGCTCGTCGAGCAGCAGCAGCTTGGGGCCGGTGACCAGGGCGCGGGCCAGAGAGACGCGCATGGCCATGCCGCCGGAGAGCTGCGCGGGCCGCGCGGCCTCGGCGCCCGCCAGCCCGACGCGCGCCAGGGCCGCGTCGGCGCGGCCGGCGGCCTTGGCATGGGCGACGCCGGCCAGCTCCAGGGGCAGGGCGGCGTTGGCGCGGGCCGACAGCCAGGGCGCCAGCGTCGGGGCCTGGAAGACCACCGCCGTCTCGCCGCGCCCCGGCGTGCGGGCGACCTCGCCTCGCGTCGGCGGTTCGAGCCCGGCCAGCAGCCGCATGGCCGTCGACTTGCCGCAGCCCGAGGCGCCCACCAGGGCCACGATCTCTCCCGCGCCGATCTCCAGCGTGAAGGGCCCCAGCGCGCGGCCGCGCGGATAGTCGACCTCGACGTTTCGAAGGGCGGCGACCGTCACCTTATTTCGCCGGCGGGCTCACGAACTGCAGGGTGTAGGCGCGTCTGTAGTCGAGGGTCTTGGGGTAGACGCCGGCGGCCGAGGCGACGTCGAACAGGGTCTGCCAGCGGGCGTCGGTCATGGCCCCGATGCCGTCGCCTCCCTTTGCGCCTGGGGCCGCGTCCCCGCCCTCGACGATGGCGTTGGCCTTCAGCTTGGCGCGGGCCTGGTCGAGGATGTCCTGGGTCATCTCGGGGTTGTCCTTCATGATCAGGGCCTCGGCGGGCTTCGGGTCGCCGTTCAGGTAGTCGTTCCAGCCCTTGGCGGTGGCCTCGACGAAGGCCTTCACGGCCGCCGGGTTCTTGGCGATCAGGGCGTCGGGCGCGAGGATCATGGTGGCGTAGCCGGGGTAGCCGTTGTCGGCGAGCAGGAAGACCTTCGGCTTCATCCCCGTCTGCTTCTCGATCGTGTAGGGCTCGGACGCCAGGTAGCCCTGCTGGATAGCGCGCTTGTCGGCCAGGAACGGGCCGTTGTTGAACGTGTATTTGCGCACCTGGTCGTCGCTGAGGCCGTACTTGGCCTTCAGCCAGACCCAGAAGGTGGTCACCGAGGCGTCGGCCAGCAGGATCGGATGGCCCTTCAGGTCGGCCAGGCTGTTCACGCCGGCGTCCGGGTGGGCGATCAGCACCTGCGGGTCCTTCTGGAAGACCGCGGCCACGGCCTTCACCGGCACGTTCTCCTGGACGAGGTTGAGGGCGATGAAGCCGTTGGAGCCGACGCCCATGTCGATGGAGCCGGCGGCCAGAAGCTGAGGCACATTCACGCCAGGGCCGCCCTGGACGATCTTCACGTCCAGGCCGCGCTTGGCGTATTCGCCCTCGGCCAGGGCCTCGTAGAAGCCGCCGTGCTCGGCCTCGGCGCGCCAGTCGGTGGCGAAGCGGATGGGGGTGAGGCCGCCGGCCTTCGGCGCGTCGGTCTGTTTCGCCGGCGAGCAGGCGGCGAGGGCGAGCGCCAAGGCCACGGCCATCGGTCGAAAGAATTTCATCGGCGCCCCTCGCTCAAGCTTTCGCGAACCTAGGGCGCTGCGCCTTCCGTTGGAAGACGCCCATAGCAAGAGGGCGGCGCTCCGGTTGCCCGAGGCGTCGCCCTCTCATCCAGATCCGTTGGGGGATCTGTGCCTTCCAGGTCGATCGCGCCTTCGGTTCTCGGGGTCGCCCCCGATGGTTTTCCGTCGCGTCCGGTGTCTCTTGAGGTCTGTCCCGGGTTGCCCCGGTCCTCGCCCTAGAAACCTCCTGCTCGCTTCTGCTTCTGGGTCCCCCGTTTCCGGCTTCTCCGTCCGCCCGCGCCGCAGTCCCTCTCGGCAAGTGAACGGTGCGCCTATCCTTAAAATCCGGCAAGCGGGTGTTTCGGGCAGGACGTGAATCCACCGTCAACAACCGGTGTATAACCGGTGCATAACTTGGGAATAGATCCGAATTCCCCAAGCCGTTTCAAAGCTTAAATCAATCCACAGGAAAGCGGGTTCAGGCCCGTTTTCCGGTCTCCAGGGCCTCTCTCTGGGCCTCCAGGGCGAGCCATTCGTCCTCCGCGGCGATGAGCTGGGTACGGACGGTTTCGAGGTCGGTGGAGAGGCGCTGGAAGGCCGCCGGGTCGCGGCCATAGAGCCCGGGATCCGCGAGGTTGGATTCCAGCTTCGAGATCTTCGCCGGCGCGCCGGCGATCAAGGCGTCGAGCTCCTCCAGGCGGCGCTGATCCTTGTAGGTGAGCTTGCCCGTGGCGACCGGCTTCGGCTTGGACGGCGCCGGCGGGGGCGCGACGGCCTTGACCTGAGCGAAGGCCGCGACCGGCAGGCGGGCGAAGAAGCCCGGGTTCTGGGAGATGAAGTCCTGCCAGCCGCCGGGGGTCTCCACGGTCCGTCCGGCCCCGTCGAGGCCGATGGTGGAGGTCGCCAGACGGTCCACGAAGTCGCGGTCGTGGCTGACCAGGATCAGGGTGCCCTCATAGTCGGCCAGCAGGTCTTCCAGCAGGTCGAGGGTGTCCATGTCGAGGTCGTTGGTGGGCTCGTCGAGGACCAGGACATTGGCCGGGTTGGCCAGGGCCTTGGCCAGCAGCAGGCGGTTGCGCTCGCCGCCTGAAAGGCTGCGGACCGGTTGGCGAAGTTGGGCCTCGGTGAACAGGAAGTCCTTGGCGTAGGAGACGATGTGGCGCGGCTCGCCGCGCACCAGGATCTGGTCGCCGCCCAGCGGCAGCAGCACGTCGCGCAGCGTCATCTCCGGCGAGAGCTTGGCGCGGGCCTGGTCGATGTAGCTGATCTCCAGGTTGGTCCCGAGCTTGATGTCCCCTTCGTCGGCCGGGATCTCGCCCAGCAGCACCTTGACCAGCGTCGTCTTGCCAGCTCCGTTCGGGCCCACGACGGCCACCCGGTCGCCGCGCAGGATGCGGGTCGAGAAGTTCTTCAGCAGGACGCGGTCGCCGAACGCCTTGGAGACGTTCTTGGCCTCCACCACCCGCTTGCCGGAGGTCCCGGAGCTGGCGAGCCCCATGTTCAGTTCTTTGCGGGTGTCCTTCAGCCGGTCGGCCTTGTCCTGGCGCAGGCTCTCCAGGCGGCGTTTGCGGCCCTCGTTGCGGGCGCGCCGGGCGGTGACGCCCCGGGCCATCCAGTGCTGCTCGCGCTGGATGAAGCGGTCGAGACGCCGCGCCTCCTCGGCCTCCTGGGCGGCGATCTTCTCGGCCCAGTCCTCGAAGCCGGCGAAACCTTCGTCGAGGCGTTTGACGAGCCGGTACTCCAGCCAGAAGCAGCGCTTGGTCACCCGTTCCAGGAAGGCGCGGTCGTGGCTGACGATCAGGGCGGCGGCCTTGGAGGCGGCCAGTTCGTCCTCGAGAGTCTCAATAGCCAGGATGTCGAGGTGGTTGGTCGGCTCGTCCAGCAGAATGACGTCGGCGTCCTCGGCGAAGGCCCGCGCCAGGGCGGCCCGGCGGATCTCGCCGCCGGAGAGGCCTTGCGTGGCCTTCTGCGGATCGAGGCCGAAGTCGGTGAGGGTGGCTTGCGCCTGATAGTCCATGGCGCCGCCGGCGGTGGCGTAGTCCAGCAGGGTCTCCCCGACGATCTCCGGCTCCTGCGGCACGAAGGAGATGCGGGTTCCGGTGGCGATATTGCGCTCGCCGCCGTCCGGCTCGATCTGGCCGGCCAGGACGCGCAGCAGAGTCGATTTGCCGGCCCCGTTGCGGCCCACCAGGCAGGCGCGGACCCGCGCGTCGAGCGCCAGGTCGACGCCGTCGAACAGCATCAGCGGACCGTCCGCCAGGCGGACGTCCTTAAGGGCGAGTATGGGTGCGCGCATGTGAGGGGCCTCAGATAGCGGCCCTGGCGTCCGGCGCAAGCTGGGATTGGCGTCCGATCGGGCCTAGATAGGCGCGATGGCCGGCGAACCCTTCTGGCGGCGCAAGTCGCTGAGCGAAATGACGGTCCCCGAATGGGAGAGCCTGTGTGACGGCTGCGGCCTCTGCTGCCTGGTGCGTTTCGAGGACGAGGACGGCGACATCATCCCGACCCGGGTGCACTGCAAGCTGTTCGACGCCCACGCCTGCGTCTGCACCGACTACGCCAATCGCCAGGACTATGTGCCCGACTGCGTGAAGCTGACGCCGGGCAACATTGAGCAGCTGGCCTGGATGCCGTACTCCTGCGCCTACCGCCGCCTGAACGAAGGCCGCGACCTGGCCGATTGGCACCCGCTGATCTCCGGCGATCCGGAGAGCGTGCACCGCGCCGGGGTCTCGGTGCGCGGCCAGACGATCAACGAAAAGGTGCTGGCGGAGGCCGAGGACGCCCTGGATTTCGCCGCCCCGGACCTCATTGCCGAACGGGGGCGCGGCTAGGGATGTGGCATTTCTGCCACATCGGCTCTTGCGCACGGAACCGAACCGACCAATCTACGCCTCCAGAGAGACCACACCTCCAAAAGGGCTGAACTGACTTGGCGAGCGACCCCTATCAGGTCCTGGGCGTTCCGCGCACGGCGAGCGCGGACGAGATCCGCAAGGCGTTCCGCAAGCTCGCCAAGGCCAACCACCCCGACACCAATCCGAACAACAAGGCCGCCGAGGAACGCTTCAAGCAGGTCTCCGGCGCCTTCGACATCCTGGGCGACGCGGCGAAGAAGAAGAAGTTCGACGCCGGCGAGATCGACGCCGACGGGCGCGAGACCTTCGGCGGCTTTGCGCGCGGCGGCCAGGGCGGCCCCTGGGGCCCGCCGCCGGGCGGCGGCTTTGGCGGCGCCGGCGCCCATGGTGCGAGCTTCGAGGGCGTCGACCTGGGCGACATCCTGGGCGAGATGTTCGGCGGCGCCCGCGGCGGCCGGGCCGGCGGCCAGGGCGGCGGCTTCGGCGGCTTCTCCCAGCGCGGCTCGGACGTGCGCGCGCGCCTGGAGATCGACCTGGAGGACGCCATCAGGGGCGCCAAGAAGCGCATCGCCTTCTCCGACGGCCGCACCATCGACGTGACAATCCCCAAGGGCGCCCAGGAGGGCCAGACGCTCAGGCTGAAGGGCCAGGGCTCGCCCGGCCGCGCCGGGCCCGGCGACGCGTTCATTGAGCTGGCCATCGCCCCGCACCCGACCTATCGCCGCGAGGGCGAGACCCTGGTGATGGACGTGCCGGTCACGGCCTATGACGCGGTGCTGGGCGGCAAGGTCGAGGCGCCGACCCCGGATGGCCCGGTGACCCTGACCATCCCCAAGGGCTCCAACACCGGCGCGCGCCTGCGGCTGAAGGGCCGGGGTCTCGCCGACGCGCGCGGCGTGCGCGGCGACCTCTTCGCGCGCCTGGTGGTGACGCTGCCGGACACGCCGGATCCTGAGCTGGAAAAGTTCGCCGAAGACTGGCGCAGGTCGCGGCCCTACGCGCCGAAACGGCGGAGTTAGGACGGATCGACATTCAAGCTGTCCTTGCGGCGTCCTCCTCCCCTTGTGGGAGGAGGTGGCCTGCGAAGCAGGTCGGAGGTGGGGTTTCCCCGCCTCTCCGCGCTAACCGAAGCTCAGATTCGCCCGGCGAACGGAGTGCGACCCCACCTCCGTCGGCCCTCCGGCCGCCACCTCCTCCCACAAGGGGCGGAGGAGCGTGAGGCGAGGGCCTGAGATGAATGTCCAACAGCCTCTAGAGCCCTGGCGTGACAGCCGCCGCCACACGCCGCATAAGCTGCACGTTCAGGCCCGGTTCAGTCCCGGGCGGCCAAGGCTGATCCCATGATGCGCCTCCTCTTCATCGCCGCCCTGCTGTTGGGCGCCGCGCCCGTCTCCGCGATGGCGGCGCAGGAGCGGCCTGGTGCGACGCCGGACGCCGCGGCGGGCGGCCAACTGCCGCTTTCGCGCGTTCTGAAAGAGCTGGCTCAGCATCACAAGGGCAAGCAGCTCAACACGACCATGGGTCAGGCCGGCGGCAGGCCGGTCTACCTGGTGCAATGGCAACTCCCCAGCGGCCAGATCGTGGTGTTCACCGTGGACGCCCAGACCGGCCAGGTGCTGGGCCAGTAGGAAGGGTTCTGCGATGCGCATCCTGCTCGTGGAAGACGATCCGGACCTGAGCCGGCAGCTCAAGCTGGCCCTGGCCGACGCCGGCTATGCGGTGGACCACGCCCCGGACGGCGAAGAGGCCCAGTTCCTTGGCGAGACTGAGCCCTATGACGCGGTGATCCTCGACCTCGGCCTGCCGAAGGTGGACGGGGTCTCGGTGCTGGAGCGCTGGCGGCGCGAGAACATGGCCACGCCGGTGCTGATCCTCACCGCGCGCGGCGCCTGGAGCGAGAAGGTGGCGGGCTTCGACGCCGGCGCCGACGACTATCTGACCAAGCCCTTCCACACCGAGGAGCTGCTGGCGCGCCTGCGGGCGCTGCTGCGGCGGTCTGCGGGGCACGCGGCGCCGAACCTTTCCTGCGGCGGCCTGCGCCTGGACCCGCGGGCCGCCCGCGCGAGCGTCAACGGCGAGCCCCTGCGGCTGACCTCGCTGGAGTACCGGCTGCTGCACTACATGATGATGCACCAGGGCCGGGTGATCAGCCGCACCGAGTTGGTCGAGCATCTCTACGACCAGGATTTCGACCGGGATTCCAACACCATCGAGGTGTTCATCGGCCGCGTGCGCAAGAAGATCGGCTCCGACCGTATCGAGACCGCGCGGGGGCTGGGCTATCGGCTGACCTGTCCGGACGACGAGCGCGGCGGCGAGGCTCAGGCCTCCTGATGCGCCAGGGCTCCTGATGAGACTGCCGGCGGCGCTTGGGGCGTCGTCGCTGGCGCGGCGGCTGGTGCTGCTGGCGCTGACCTGGAGCCTCGGCGCACTGGTGGTCACCGCGCTCGTCATGGGCCTCCTGTTCCAGCGCGCGGCCATCCGGCGGGTCGATGAGACCCTGAGCGACCTGATCACCAATCTCGCCGCCTATTCCGAGGTCGAGGACAACGGCGAGGTCTTCGCCCCGCCGTTCACCGACCAGAGGGCGCTTCGCACCTATTCCGGCCGCTACTGGGAGATCGCCGAGCCAACGTCCGGCGGCAAGGTGGTCCCGCTCTCGAACCAGCGCTCCCACTCCCTGTTCGATTCCGTCATCTGGACGCCGGCCGACCTTGAGGCGCGGCTGAAGGCCCGGCCGGGGCGCACGGTCTCCTACAATGCAAACGGTCCCCAGGACGAGCCGCTGCGGGTCAGGGCGCAGCAGAACTTCCTGCCGGGCCGAAAGGCGCCGGTGATCTTCCTGGCGGCGGAGGACCGCAGTTCCGTCGATCACGACGTCTCGAACTTCATCGTCGCCACCTCGGCGGCTTTCGTGCTGCTGGCGGCGCTGCTGGTGGTGGCCATCGTGATCCAGGTGCGCGTCGGTTTGCGCCCACTGTTCGAGCTGCGGAGCGAGGTGGCCGCCGTGCGCCGCGGCAAGGCCCAGCGCCTGGCCGAGACCTATCCCACCGAACTGATGCCTCTGGCCGCCGAGCTGAACGCCCTGGTCGAGCACAATCAGCAGGTGGTCGAACGCCAGCGGACCCACGTCGGAAACCTGGCCCACGCGCTGAAGACCCCGATCTCGGTGATGATCACCGAAGCCGGCCAGCAGCCGGGCCCGCTCGCCGACGTGGTCGGCCGCCAGGCCGAGGTGATGCGCCAGCACGTCGACCACCACCTCAGGCGAGCCCGCGCCGCCGCCCGCAGCCGCGGCCAGGGCGAGCGCACCGACATCTCCGAGGTGCTGGACGAGCTGGCCCGCACCCTGGAGCGGATCTTCCACGACAAGGGTGTGACCATCGACTGGGACGCCGACGAGCACCTGGCCTTCCAGGGCGAGCGGCAGGACTTCATGGAGCTGGCCGGCAACGCCATGGAGAACGCCTGCAAGTGGTGCCAGGGCAAGGTGCGGGTGCGCGCCCACGCCCTGGGCCCCGAACGCCTGCGCCTGACGGTGGAGGACGACGGCCCGGGCCTGCCGCCGGAGCGGCGCGACGAGGTGCTGCGCCGCGGCGAGCGCCTGGACGAGAATGCCCCGGGATCGGGCCTGGGC
>NZ_DATAPY010000067.1:0-24413 GCF_036264965.1 Phenylobacterium sp. | reverse complement strand
GATCGCCCTCGCGGATCGGCAGCAGTTGCTGCAGCAGCTTGGGATCGAGCCGCTTCAGCTCCGTGGTCACGGCGATCTTGCCGAAGTGATACTTCGGCCCCTCATCGATCGTGTAAGTGATGACGAAGCCGTTGCGGCTGGGGGCCAGTTCAGCCACGGAGGAGATGACGCGGAAGTCGTAATAGCCGCGGTTGCGGTAGTATTTGCGCAGCTGCTCCTTGTCGTATTCTAGCCGGTCGGGGTCGTAGTTGGCGTTCGACGAGAAGAATTTGTACCAGTGGCTCTGCTCGGTCACGACGACGTCGCGCAGGTTGTCGTCAGAGAAGGCCTTGTTGCCCAGGAAGTTGACCCGCAGCACGCCGCTCTTGGCGCCCTCATCGATCTTGAAGATCAGGTCCACGCGCTTCTGCGGGAGTTCGACGATCTGCGGCGTCACCTCCGCCGAGATGCGGCCGGCGCGACGATAGAGCTCAACGATGCGGCCGACGTCGGCCTGGGCCTTGGCGCGGGTGAAGATGCCGCGCGGACGCACGGTCACCTCGTCCTTCAGCTTGTCTTCCTTGATCGAGGAATTCCCCTCGAACAGCACCCGGTTGATGATCGGGTTCTCGACGACGGTGATGACCATGTCGCCGTTGTTCAGCTCCATTTTCACGTCGGAGAACAACTCGGTGCGGAACAGCGCCTTGATGCCGGCGTCGATCTTGGCCGCGTCGACCGTCTCGCCCACCTGCATCGGGAGGTAGGAGATCACCGTCGTGGGCTCGATCCGCTCGTTGCCGCGGACCACGAAGCGCTGGATCACGCCGGTCTGGACCGGCGCGGGCGGTGGCGGGGCCTGCGGCGCGGGCGCCGTGGCGACCGGACCGGCAGCAGGTGGCGCAGCCGCCGGCGCGGCCGGCGGTGGAGCGGCTGGGGCTTGCGCGAACGCCAACCCTGGCGTGGCTAGAGCGGTCGTCGCCATAAGACCGGCAAGACCGGAAACTAGCGCAGCGCTACGGGCGCGGTGTCTGTGCATCGAATCAGCCGTTGAGGAAAAGTCGGGGGTTAGGAGAATAGCCCGCCGATGAAATTGAACACACGCAGGCGCTGCAGATCGTTCCAGGTCGCGAACAACATCAATCCGAGAACCAGCGCAAGGCCTACGCGATACCCTGCCGCTTGAACCTTGGCAGCAAGTGGGCGGCGAGCCACGGCTTCATAGGCATAGAAGAGCAGGTGTCCCCCATCGAGCACAGGTATCGGCATCAGGTTCAGGAAACCGATGCCGACCGAGATATTCGCCACCAGCAAGAGTGCGGTCAGGAAGGCGTTGATAGCGAAGGTTGGGATGTCCTTCGACACATCGGCGGTCTGTTTGGCGAGGTCTCCGGAAATCTGCGCCATGCCCAGCGGGCCGGAGAGCTGCTCGGCGGTCTCGCGACCTTCGATCATGCGGCCGATGTAGAAGACCGTGGTCTGGACCACATCGGCGGTCCTGACGACTCCGGCGCGCAGCGCCTGGATCGGGCCGTAGCGGACGATCTTGCGGTCCTGCGGCAGGTCGGCGAACTGGATGCCCACCGTGCCCAGCTGGTGCACATGGCCCACCCCGTCGGTGACCGCGCCGCGGGCCGGTGTTGCGGTCAGCAACACTTCGCGGCCGCCGCGCTCGACCGTGAAATTGATCGGCACGCCGGTGCGCAGGACGATCAGCTGCTTCACCGTGTCGAACGACTTCACCGGCTTGCCGTCGGCCTGGACGATGATGTCGCCCGGCTGGAAGCCGGCCCGCTCGGCCGGGGTGTTGGGGAAGACCTTGGCGATTCGGGCCGCGGCGATCGGCTCGCCCAGGGCGAGCAGCAGGCCGGCGAAGATCGCGATCGACAGGACGAAGTTGGCGACCGGCCCGGCCGCGCTGATGATCGCGCGCTGCCAGATCGGCTTGAAATGATAATATTGACCCAGGGCGGCCTCCCCTTCCCGCGCCACCAGGTCGCGGCGCATGGCTTCCAGATCGTCCTGGTCGGGCACGCTGGCGGCATTGTCGTCGCCGGCGAAGCGCACGAACCCGCCGATCGGCAGCCAGCCCAGCCGCCACTCAACGCCCGCCTTGTCTGTCCAGTGCGCGATGGATTTGCCAAAGCCGATGGAGAACTGATCGATCCTGGTGCCCAGCCATTTGGCGGCCAGGAAATGGCCGAACTCGTGGACCGTCACCACCACGCCCACGACCAACAGGAAGGGGATGATATAAAACAAGATGTTGGCGAGGAGACCTGACATCGGCCGTCTATTCCTTCGGACGCGTCATGCGTGAACTGGGCTCATAAGGCCACTTACCACCTCTTCCGCCACGCGGCGCGCGGTCGCATCGGTAAGGCGCGCCGCCTCCACCGGGTCGTTCACGGGCGTGCGGAGCAAGGCCTGGCTATCCATCCGCGACAGGGTTTCTTCGACAACTTCGGCAATATCAAGGAAGGCGATCCGTTCGCCGAGGAAGGCGGCCACGGCCACCTCGTCGGCGGCGTTCATGGCCGCGGGCGCTGCGCCGCCGGCCGTCAGGGCCGCCTTGGCGATGCGCAGGGCTGGGAAGCGCACCGGATCGGGTTCCTCGAAGCTCAGCGGGCCCATGCGGGCGAGGTCCAGCTTCTTGGCCGGCCAGGGCAGCCGGTCCGGCCAGGCGAAGGCGCAGGCGATCGGCGGGCGCATGTCCGGAGGCCCGAGCTGCGCCAGGGTCGAGCCGTCGGTGTATTCCACAAGGCTGTGGATGATCTGCTGCGGATGGACCAGCACCTCGATCTTCTCCGCCGGCATGGAGAAGAGGTAGGCGGCCTCGATCACCTCCAGGCCCTTGTTCATCATCGTGGCCGAGTCGACCGAGATCTTGGCGCCCATGGCGAAGTTCGGGTGGGCCACGGCCTGGGCCGGGGTCGCCTTCGCCATGGTTTCGCGGCTCGCGCCCCGGAATGGGCCGCCGGACGAGGTGAGGATCAGGCGCAGCACCTGGGCGGCGTTCTGGGGCTCCAGCACCTGGAAGATCGCCGAATGCTCGGAGTCCACCGGGATCACCATGCCGCCGGCCAGCCGCGCGGCGCGCAGCAGTTCCGGGCCCGCGCAGACCAGGCTTTCCTTGTTGGCGAGGGCCACGACGGCGCCGGCCCGCGCGGCGGCGAGCGTGGGCGCCAGGCCCGCGAAGCCGACGATGGCCGACATCACCCATTGGGCGTCTTCTGAGGCCGCATCGACCGTCGCCTGAGCGCCAGCCGCCGCCTCGATGCCTGACCCGGCGAGCAGGGCCCGCAGCTGCGGCAGCCCCGCCTCGTCGCCGATCACCGCGATTCGCGGGCGCCACCGCAGCGCCTGCTCGGCCAGCCGCTCGACATTTCGCCCGGCGGCCAGCGCCGTGACCTCGACCTCCACGCCGGATTGGCTCAGCACGTCGAGGGTCGAGACCCCGACCGAGCCGGTGGATCCCAGTACGCTGATCTTGCGAGGTAGACTCAATGTCCCCATCCTAGATGGTTGGCGAGGCGCGCGGCGGCCATCACTACGACGGCGAACATCAACCCGTCCACGCGGTCAAGCAGGCCGCCATGCCCGGGAATGATATCGCCGGAGTCCTTAACTCCGAAGCGCCGCTTCAGTGCCGACTCCCAAAGGTCGCCCGCCATGGTCGCCAGACCGACCGTCAGGCCGATCACCGCGGCGGCCCACAGGCTGAGCTGGAAATAGGGCAAGGAGGCCATCAGGGTCCCGGCTCCCATCGCCGCCGCCAGCCCACCGATGAAGCCCGACCAGGTCTTGTTGGGCGAGAACCGCGGCCAGAGCTTGGGGCCCTTGAGCACGCTGCCGACGGCGAAGGCCCCGATGTCGGCGCCCCAGGTGCAGGCGAACAGCATCAGCGTCCACCAGACCCCCTGATGCGTGGCGCGCAGCCAGATCAGGCAGATCGCGGCCGGCGCGATGTAGAAGACGCCGTAGGCCGCATCCGCGGGCCGCTCGGCCACACCGCGCGCCACAAGGGCCGCGGCGACCGCGCCCACCGGAATGGCCAGCCAGCCCAGGATGAAGTGGTCCTTGTAGCCCAGGAACACCGCCGCCAGGACCGCCGCCGTGACCGCGCCAGAAACCCGGACCGGCGCGCCCGGCGCGCTCATCCCGCCCCATTCGATCGACAGCAGCGCCACCCCGACCGAGATCATCAGCAGATAGGGCAAGGGCTCCTGGCGGCCCTGCAGGGCGGGAACCCAGTGCTGATGCTGGCCCAGGGTGGCGTAGAGCGCGGTCGGGACCAGGACCACGCCGGAGGCGATGCGCAGGCCCAGGTTCGACCAGTCGAAACGCCTAGCCTGTGGCAAGGACGTCATCGGCCACGACCGCGCCATACCGGCGATCACGCGTGTGATACTCGGCGATGGCGGCCTTCAGGTGCTCCGGCGAATAGTCGGGCCACAGGACGTCCTGGAAGACGAACTCCGCGTAAGCCGCTTCCCACAGCACGAAGTTGGAGAGCCGCTGCTCCCCCGACGGCCGCACGATCAGGTCCGGCGGCGGCAGTTCCGAGGTCGACAGGTATTGGGCGAACCTGGCCTCGCTCATGTCGGAGGCCTTGGCGCGGCCGGCGGCGACATCCTCAGCGAACTTCTGCGCGGCGTCCGCGATGTCGGCCTGGCCGCCGTAGTTGAAGGCGATGGTGAGGAAAAGCTTGCCGTTGTGCGCCGTGCGAGCCTCGGCCTCACGGCAGATCTTCAGCAGGTCGCGCGACAGGCCGTCCTCGCGGCCGATGACCCGGACCCGGACGCCTTCGCGCTCCAAGCGCGGCAGGTCGCTGCGGAAATAGCGCTGCGGCAGGGCCATCAGCTCGGCCACCTCGGCGACCGGGCGGCTCCAGTTCTCGGTGGAAAAGCCGAAGATGGTCAGCCAGCGGATGCCCAGGTCATTCGCCGACTGGACGATCCGCTTCAGCGCCTCGACGCCGGCCTGGTGGCCCACGGTGCGCGGCAGGCCGCGGCGCTTCGCCCACCGCCCGTTGCCGTCCATGACGATGGCCACATGCAGCTGCGCCTGACCGCCTTCGGCGGGATCGGACGCACCGGCGGGCGGCGTGTTCTCGTGGACGTTCATGGAGGTGGAACAGATCCTTGCGGCTTTCGGCTGGGTCTTTCAGCCGAAACAGGGGCTAAACGTGCATGATCTCTTGTTCTTTGGTTTTCAAGGCTTCGTCCACGCGCTTAATCGCCTCATCGGTCAGCTTCTGGATGTCGGCCTCCAGCCGCTTTTCCTCGTCCTGGCTGATCACATGGGCCTTCTCGGCGGCGCGCAGGTCCTCGTTGCCGTCACGGCGCACGTTTCGCACGGCGATGCGCTGCTGTTCGGCGTACTTGCCGGCGACCTTCACCAGCTCCTTGCGGCGGTCCTCGGTGAGCGGCGGAATCGGGATGCGCAGGTTCTGGCCGTCGGTCACGGGGTTCAGGCCAAGACCCGCCGAGCGGATCGCCTTTTCCACCGAGATGACCAGGGCCTTGTCCCACACGCTGACGCTGATCATCCGCGGTTCGGGCACGGAGATCGCCCCCACCTGATTGATCGGCATGGTCGAGCCGTAGGCGTCGACGGTGATCTGGTCGAGTAGGCTGGCCGAGGCGCGGCCGGTGCGCAGGCTCGCGAACTCTTCCTTCAAGGCGGCGACCGCCTTGTCCATGCGGTCCCGGTATTTCGCCAGTTCCGGCTTTTCGACGGTGGCCATGATGTTCGCTCCCTTCGTCGCGGGTCGTTTTCAGCGCTTCTAGGCGATCGTCGTGAAGACGCCCTCGCCCTTCAGCACCTTCAGGAGATTGCCCCGTTCGCGGATCGAGAAGACCACGATCGGGATATGGTTGTCGCGCATCAGACCGACCGCTGAGGTGTCCATGACCCGCAGGTCCTTCGCCAGGACTTCCTGATAGGTCAGGGTGTCATAGCGCTTGGCGTCCGGATCCTTCTTCGGGTCGGCGGTATAGACGCCGTCGACGCTGGTGCCCTTCAGCAGCGCGTCGACATCCATCTCCGCTGCGCGCAGCGCCGCGCCGGAATCGGTGGTGAAGAACGGCGCGCCGACACCGGCGGCGAAGATCACCACGCGGCCCTTCTCCAGGTGGCGCAGCGCGCGCCGGCGGATGTAGGGCTCGCAGACCGCCGCCATCGGGATCGCCGATTGGACACGAGTGTAGACGCCGATCTTCTCAAGCGCCGCCTGCACCGCCAGCGCGTTCATGATCGTGGCCAGCATGCCCATGTAGTCGGCGGTGGTGCGCTCCATGCCGGCTTCGGCCAGGGCCGCGCCACGGAAGATGTTGCCGCCGCCGACGACCACACAGACCTGAATACCCGCGCGGGAGACCTCAGCGATCTCCTCGGCCACGGCCGCTAGGGTCTTGGGATCGATGCCGAAGCCCTCACCGCCGACACCCGCTTCTCCCGAAAGCTTCAGGAGGATGCGTTTGTAGCGCGGCTGGCCGTCCGGCATGGGCGAGGGTCCCGTCTCTTGTTCTTGAACGCAACATACACTGAGGGCGCGGCGCGTCGAACGCACCGCGCCCCCAAAGGTCTTGAGTCGGCGAAGAGCTTAGCTCTGGCCGGACATCGCCGCCACTTCCGCGGCGAAGTCAGGGCCTTCGGACTTTTCCACGCCCTCGCCGAGCGAGAAGCGGACGAAGCCCTTCAGCACGACGGGCGCGCCGACAGCCTTGGCCGTTTCGGCGACCAGCTGTTCGATGGTCTGATCCGGATTCATCACGAAGGGCTGCTTCAGGAGCACCACCTCTTCCTGCCACTTGCGGATCCGGCCTTCGATCATCTTCTCGACCACGCCGATCGGCTTGCCGCTCTCCAGCGCCTGCTCGGTAAGGAACTTCTTTTCCTTCTCGACAGCCGCGGGATCCAGGTCGTCGGTCGACAGCGCCAGCGGCGGCATCGGCGTGCCGGCGACGTGCATGGCGATCTTGCGGCCGACGTCCTTCAGTCCGGCTTGATCGCCGGCGCTTTCCAGCGCCACGATCACGCCCAGACGGCCGACCCCGTCGCCCTGCGCATTGTGCAGGTAGAGGGAGACGGCGCCCTGGCTCACCGTCAGGCGAGCCGAACGGCGCAGGCGCATGTTCTCGCCGATCGTGGCGATCATGTGCGTGACCATGTCCGAGACGGTCTGGCCGCCGGCGGTCTTGGCCGCGGAGATGGCTTCGACGCCGTCCACGGTCAGGGCGACCTCGGCGATGTCCCGCGCCGCGGCCTGGAAGGTGTCGTTCTTGCCGACGAAATCGGTCTCGGCGTTCAGCTCGATCAGCGCGCCGGTCTTGCCGTCAGCGCTAACCTTGCCGGCCACCAGGCCTTCGGCGGCGGCGCGGCCCGACTTCTTCTCGGCCTTCGACAGGCCCTTCTTGCGCAGCAGTTCCATGGCGGCTTCCATATCGCCGCCGGTTTCCTGCAAGGCGTTCTTGCAGTCCATCATGCCAACGCCAGACTTTTCGCGCAGGTCCTTGACCAGCGCAGCGGTGATCTCCGCCATGGTCAGCTCCTTCATAAGCTATAGAGGTCGGGCGGAGGCCTCGCGGACTCCGCCCTCAAGGGGAATTCTAGACGGCCGATAAGACGCTTTTGGCGTCTCAGCCGGCCTGTTCTTCGCTCGTAGCTTCGGCCGCCGGAGCTTCCGCCTCGACGGCGGGGGTATCGGCGACCGGCGCTTCAGCGGCCGGGGCTTCAGCCACCGGTTCGGCGGCGGCCTCAGGAGCGGCTTCGGCGACCGGTTCCGGCGCAGCTTCGGCGACCGGCGCGGCGGCGGGAGCTTCGGCCTTGGCCTTCTTCGGCTTGGCTTCGACCGGCGCTTCCGTGCGCGCCAGGGCCGGCTCCATCGGAGCCTCCGAGGCGCCCAGGTCGACGCCTGCGGCCGATTGGCCGGCCGCCAGGCCGTCGAGGATCGAGTCGGCCATCAGGTCGCAGTAGAGCTGGATCGCGCGGGCCGCGTCGTCGTTCCCGGGGATCGGGAAGGTGATGCCGTCCGGGTTGCAGTTGGTGTCCAGGATCGCGATCACCGGGATGTTGAGCTTGCGCGCTTCCTGGATGGCGATCGCTTCCTTGTTGGTGTCGATCACGAACATCAGGTCGGGAATGCCGCCCATGTCCTTGATGCCGCCCAGGCTGAGTTCGAGCTTGTCGTGCTCGCGCTTCAGCTGCAGCAGCTCCTTCTTGGTGCGGCCGGTTTCGGTTTGCAGCACGCCTTCCAATTCGCGCAGGCGCGCAATCGAGCCGGAGACGGTACGCCAGTTGGTGAGCGTGCCGCCCAGCCAACGGTGGTTCACATAGTACTGCGCGCAGCGGCGCGCGGCGGTGGCGATCGGCTCGGAGGCCTGGCGCTTGGTGCCGACGAACAGGATCCGGCCGCCGGACGCGGCGACTTCGCGCACCTTCACCAGGGCCTGGTGGAGCAGCGGGATCGACTGCGAGAGGTCGATGATGTGGATGTTGGAGCGGCTGCCGAAGATGTAGCGCTCCATCTTCGGGTTCCAGCGGTGGGTCTGGTGGCCGAAGTGGGCGCCGGCTTCGAGCAGTTGGCGCATAGAGAAATCGGGCAGTGCCATGGGTATCTAGTCCTTCTTCCGGTTGACCGCCGCAGGCAAGCCTCCCGCCGACGGATGTCTTGGGGAGGACCGGAATGGAAGCGGGCGGGATGTCTCCCCGCCGCGTCGCCAAACACCTGCGTGTGGATTTGGAGCGGCGGACTTAAGAGCTTGGGGAGAAAAAATCAACCGTTTGCGCGGCATGAAGCGCAAGGCGGCTTGAAGGATCGCCTTGAAGTTGCATTATTGCGCCTAGCAACCTTGGGGAAATGAATGAAACAATTCCTGGTCCTGGCCGCGGGTCTCAGCCTGGCCGCCGGCGTGACGCATGCGCAGACTCCGATGCCGGGGCTGCCAAGCCTGCCCGGCCTACCGAACAATTCCGCGGCTCCGAGGGTGCCGCGCGCCTCTTCGTCGTCGGTCGAATCGGGCTTCAAGCCCCTTCTCGCCCGAGGGCGGCGCCAAGCGCGACATCGCCAACGCCAAGCACGACGCGGCGCTCAACCCTTTCGGTCCCCATTAACCGCTAGAGGTCTTCCACGAAGACCACGCCCGGCGCGGTCTTGATCGCGCCGCGCACCGCGCCGTCCAGGGTGAAGCGGCCCGGCAGCTTCATCTCGACTTCGCGCCCGGCGCCGACGCCGGCCACCAGCACGATCTCGCCGCCGCGCGGGTTGGTGACGCCTTCCAGGCGCTTCTTGAGCGCCTCGATCTCGGCGCTGCGCGGCGCGAGATGCACGCGCAGGCCGGCGACCACATTCTCCACTGCCTTGGCCACCGGCTCGGCGCTATCGCCGAAGAAGCGCACCTCGCCGTCCTTGGCCCGGGCGCGCACCGTGATCGAGACCGCCGCTCCTGGCTCCAGCAGGTCGCGGCACCGCCGCCAGCTCTCCGGCGGGAACAGCACCTCATATTCGCCCGTCGGATCGGAGAGAGTCACGAAGGCGAACTTCTCGCCGGAGCCCTGCGCGGCGCGCTCCTGGCGGCGGCGCACCACGCCGGCCATGCGCAGGGCCTCAGCGCCCGCCTCGGCCTTGGCGATGGCGTCAGTGAGCAGATCCGTGCGCCGCCGACGCAGGGCCTCGACCATGTCGTCCAGCGGGTGGCCGGAGAGATAGAAGCCGACCGCCGACAACTCTTCGTCCAGGCGATCCACCGGCGACCAGGACTCCGTCTTCGGCAGGCGCGGCCGGTGCGCCCCGGACGGATCGTCGCCGAACAGGCTGCGCTTGCCCTCCGCCCGGTCGGACGCCAGCGCCTGGCCGTGGCCCACCAGCACCTCGGCGGCGGCGACCAGCTGCGCACGGTTGGGGTTCAGGCTGTCGAAGGCGCCGGCCCGCGCCAGGGTCTCGAAGGTCCGGCGGTTGACCTGCTTGGGGTCCACCCGCTCGACGAAGTCGAAGACGTCGCGGAACGGCCCGTGCTCGCGCCGCTCGGCGACCACATGCTCCATGGCTTGCAGGCCGACGTTGCGGATGCCGCCGAGCGCATAGAGCACCTCGCCGTCCTGGACGTCGAAGTCGGCGCTGGAGAGATTCACGTCGGGGCTACGGATCTTCACGCCACTGCGTTTGGCGTCCTGGTAGAAGACCGAAAGCTTGTCGGTATTGGCGAGGTCCAGGCTCATGGAGCCCGCGAAGAATTCCACCGGCGCATTGGCCTTCAGCCAGGCGGTCTGGTAGGCGATCAGCGCATAGGGCGCGGCGTGCGACTTGTTGAAGCCGTAGCCGGAAAACTTCTCCATCAGGCCGAACAGCAGGTCGGCGAGGTTTCCGTCGACCCCGCGCTCGGCGGCGCCGGACATGAAGCGCGCCCGCTGCTTGTCCATCTCCTCCTTCTTCTTCTTGCCCATGGCGCGGCGCAGGAGGTCCGCCTCGCCGAAGGAGTAGCCGGCCAGGATCTGGGCGATCTGCATCACCTGCTCCTGATAGACGATCACCCCATAGGTCGGGCTGAGCACGTCGGTCAGCAGCGGATGCAGCACGTCGAGGGGCTTTCGCCCCATCTTGGTGTCGACATAGGCGGGGATCGAATCCATCGGCCCGGGCCGATAGAGCGAGATCAGCGCGGTGACCTCCTCCAGGGACTGCGGACGCAGCTGGCGCAGGGTGTCGCGCATCCCCTGCCCTTCCATCTGGAACACGCCCACCGTCGCGCCAGAGGCCATGACCTCGTAGGCGCCGGGGTCGTCCAGCTGCAGGGTCTCCAGCGCAAAGCCCGCCCCGCGCCGCTCCAGATGCTTCATGGCCTTGTTGACGACGGTGAGCGTCTTCAGGCCCAGGAAGTCGAACTTCACCAGGCCGGCGCTTTCGACCCATTTCATGTTGAACTGGGTGGCCGGCAGGTCTGAGCGCGGATCGCGGTAGAGGGGCGCCAACTGCGTCAGCGGCCGGTCTGAAATCACGATGCCGGCGGCGTGGGTCGAGGCGTTGCGGTAGAGGCCTTCGAGCTGCAGGGCGATGTCCAGCAGGCGCGCCACCGCCTCATCGTCACGCCGGGCCTCCTGCAGGCGCGGCTCGATCTCAATGGCCTTGGCCAGCGTCACCGGGTTGGCCGGATTGGCGGGCACCATCTTGGCCAGCCGGTCGACCTGGCCGAGGGGGAGCTGCAGCACCCGGCCCACGTCGCGCAGCACCGCGCGCGCCTGCAGGGTGCCGAAAGTGATGATCTGAGCCACCCGGTCGCGGCCATAACGTTGCTGGACGTAGGTGATCACCTGGTCGCGGCGTTCCTGGCAGAAATCGATGTCGAAGTCGGGCATCGACACCCGCTCCGGGTTCAGGAAGCGCTCGAAGATCAGGCCGTATTTCAAGGGGTCAAGGCCGGTGATCATCAGCGACCAGGCAACCAGCGAGCCGGCGCCGGAACCGCGTCCGGGGCCCACCGGCACGTCGTGCGCCACCGCCCACTTCATGAAGTCCGACACGATCAGGAAGTAGCCGGCGAAGCCCATCGAGGTGATGACCCCGATCTCCTTTTCCAGGCGCTCCTCGTAGACCTCCAGCGGATGGGCGGCGCCGTTGATCTGCAGCCGCGCCTTCAACCCCTCGCGGGCCTGGTGGGTCAGTTCTTCGTTTTCCGAGCGGCCGCCCTCGGTGGGGAACCGCGGCAGGATCGGATCGCGCTTCGGCACCGCGAAGGCGCAGCGCCGCGCGATGTCCAAGGTGTTGTCGCAGGCCTCCGGCAGGTCGGCGAACAGCGCGCGCATGTCGGCGGCCGATTTGAACCAGTGCTCGCCGCTGACGCGCCGTCGCTCGTCCTGGCCGATGAAGGCGCCGTCGGCGATACACAGCAGGGCGTCGTGCGCCAGGTGCATGGCCGCGGTCTTGAAGTAGACGTCGTTGGTGGCCACCAGCGGGACGTCCGCCCCATAGGCGAAGGCCACCAGCTCCGGCTCGGCGGACGCCTCGGCCGCCATCTCGTGCCGCTGCAGTTCGATATAGAACCGGTCGGCGAAGACCCGATGCATCTCGCTCAGGACGGCTTTGCCCTCCTTGGTCTTGCCGCCGGCAAACAGCGGATCAGCCGGGCCGTCGGGACCGCCGGACAGCAGGATCAGCCCCGCTGCGTGCTCGCAGACCTTGTCCCAGGCCACATGGGGCTCTTCGGTCGGATCGATCTCGAGGAAGGCCGCCGAGGAAAGCTCGCTGAGATTGGCGTAGCCCTGCTCGTTCTGGGCCAGCAGCACGATGGTCGGCGTCTTCGCCCAACGCTCCGCCGGCGCCTCGCCGATGCCGGTGACCGGCAATGCGCAGCCGATGATCGGCTGGACCCCCGCCTCTTTCGTCAGGACAGAGAACTCCAGGGCCCCGAACAGGTTGGCCCGGTCGGTGAGGGCCACGGCGGGCATCCCCGCCTCGGCGGCCAGCGCGCCGATCTTGTCGGCCTTGATGGCGCCTTCCAGCAGCGAATAGGCCGAGCGGACGCGAAGATGGACGAAGCCCCCGGAAGTCTCGTTCGGGTCCCCGCCGCTCACGCTCGCCGCCTCTCCCATCCGCATGGCGGTCAGCCCATGTGAGCCGCCACAGCGCAGACCATCCAGACAAAGCTGGCCACCGACGCAAAGGCCAGTGATTCTCGGGCCAGACGAACCATCGCAGCAATCCTTCTGTGGGCGGCCTTGTGGACAAGCCGATTGCGTTCCGTTTTCGTTCTTATTCCCTTTTTGTTCTCACGGTCAAGCCTTCGATCACACGCCCGTCGTCCACCCCTGGAAACGACCCTGCCGCGTTCCCAGGTAAGGCCCGCCGTGCCATAGTCGCGGTCGAGGGCGATGCCGTGAGGATTTGGTGAGATGCGTTGGATTGTTTTGGGTTTTTGCCTGAGCGTGATGACGGGCGGCGCGGCCCTCGCCGGCCAACCTCCGGGCGAACAGCCGGTGACCGCTGATCTCATCCGCTTGCACGATGACCTGCGACTGAGCGACGGGCAGGAGGCCGACTGGAAGGCCTATACCCTGGCGGTTGCGCCCAGCCAGGATCTGCTGGCCCGCCATCGGGCGACCAGCGAACTTCTGCCCCTCGTGCCGACGCCACGGCGCATTGCACTCATCGAGGCGACGATGGCGCAGGACAATCTCGACTTCAAACGCCAGAGCGCCGCGGTGAACGCCTTCTACGGCAAGCTGACGCCCGACCAGCAGAAGGTGTTCGACCGCGAGACCCTGCCGCCGTCAGACGCCGGCGGCGACCGGCGCTGAGGTCAGGCGGCGCAGGGAACCCAGTTGTAGGCCTGCTTCGCCGCATCCCACGACCAGGACCCGCAGGCCGCGGCGGGCGGCGCGGCGGCGCCCGGAGGCGGCGGCGCAGCCTGGCCCGGCGGCGGTGGCGGATAGGCCCCGGGCGGCGGCGGATAGTAACCGCCCGGCGGCGGATAGGGCGCGTAGTAGCCGCCGTAATAGTAGGGCGAGTCCCAGTACCAGGGGTCGATCACGCTCAGGCCGAGGGCGAAGCCCAGGCCGAAGTCCGCCGCATAGAACGGGTAGCCGAAATGAACGTGGCGAGGGCCGAATCCGTGGTGGAAGCCTCCGGCGAAGCCCGAACGGCCGCCGAAAGACCCGCCTGGGAAGCCGCTGTGCGAACTGCCGACGCCGACGCCGGACGGGGACCCCGCGCTGCTGTGGCCCCACCCGCCGCTATGATGAGAGGACTGCGCCGCCGCCGGCAGGGCCGTGGCGAGCAGAGAGGCGCATCCAAGCGCCGCAACGATGGTTTTCAACAAGACCTCCATGGAGGCCGAGGCCGCGAGAGGGCCAACGGTTAGCGTCCCATAGTCAAGATAGACCGGCTCGCGCGGCGGGAAAAGGCCCCGCCTTACAAAGACTTCGGCCTATCGCTTGGTTTACAGCGTTACGTCGGCCCGGGACGGCTCCAGATGCCCATCCTTCAGCGCGAAGACCCGGTCCATGTGCCGGGCGAGTTCGAGATTGTGCGTGGCAACGACGGCCGCGACGCCGGTGCGGCGGGCCAGGTTGTAGAGATTCTCGAACACCGCGGTGGACGTGGTCGGATCGAGATTGCCGGTCGGCTCGTCGGCCAGCAGCAGACGCGGCGAATTGGCCAGTGCGCGGGCGACGGCCACCCGTTGCTGCTCGCCGCCGGACATCTGCGCCGGCTGATGCTGCACTCGATCGGCGAGGCCCAGTTCGCCGAGCAACTCGGCGGCGCGGGCCTGGGCCTTGGCGCGGGGGACGCCGGCGATCATCAGCGGCAGGGCCACGTTGTCGAGGGCGGTGAATTCCGGCAGCAGGTGGTGGAACTGGTAGACGAAGCCGATGGTCGCCAGGCGCACGCGGGTGCGGTCGCGGTCCGGCAGGTCCGAGCAGTCGCGGCCCTCGATGGTGATCCGCCCCGCGTTGGGATGCTCCAACAGGCCCGCGGCGTGCAGCAGCGACGACTTGCCGGACCCGGAGGGCCCGATCAGGCCGACGATTTCGCCCGGCTGCACGTCCAGGTCCACGCCGCGCAGAACCGTCAGCGGGCCGGCGCCGGTGACGTAGCTGCGTTCCAGCCCGCGGATCGAGAGCACCGGCTCACTCATAGCGAAGCGCTTCCACCGGATCGAGGCGTGAGGCGCGCCAGGCCGGCGGCAGGGTCCAGACCATGGACATGACCAGGGAGAAGGCGACGATGATCGCCACCTCGATCCAGTCCACCTTGGCCGGCAGGCGCGACAGGAAATAGACGTCCGAGGCGAAGACCTGCTGGCCGGTCGCCCATTCCACGAAGCTCTGCAGCGGGCCGATGTAGACCGACACCAGGATACCCACCGCCAGGCCCGCGAGCGTGCCCGCCGCGCCGATGGCCGCGCCCGCCATAAAGAAGATCCGCATGATCGAGCCCTGCCCGGCCCCGATGGTCCGCAGGATGGCGATGTCGCGGCCCTTGTTCTTCACCAGCATGACGAGGCCCGAGATGATGTTCATCGCCGCGATCACCACCAGCATCATCAGGATCAGGCGCATGACGTTGCGTTCGACCTTCAGCGCGCCCCAGTATGAGGCGTCGCGCTGGGTCCAGTCGGCGACCAGCGCCGTGGGCCCGGCGGCGCGGGAGATCGGCGCCTTCAGCTTGCCGGCCTGGTCGGGATCGGAGACCCGAATCTCGATGGCGTCGACCGTGCCCTCGCGGCCGAAGAACAACTGCGCCTGCTCCAGCGGCATGAAGATGTAGGCCTGGTCGTACTGGCTCATGCCGGCGGTGAAGGTCGCGCCGACGACGTAGGCCTTCTGCACCGGCGTGCCGCCGAAGGCTGTTGCGCCGCCGGCCGGTGAGATCAGGGTGACGTTGTCGCCGGGTTTGACGCCCAATTGCTCGGCCAGCCTTGCGCCGACGACCACGACGTTGCCGCCGTAGTCACCCTGGCCAAAGCCGCTGAGACTGCCCTTGGTGATGTTGCCCGCGACGATGCGTGTGGCTGCGAGGTCCTTGGGCGACAGGCCGCGCACCATGGCGCCGGTCACCTGGTTCGGCCCGAGCGCGATGGCCTGGGCGTCGATCACCGGGAAGGCCTGGGTGACGCCCGGCACCTTGGCGATCTTCTCGACCGCGTTGTCGCGCATCCGGGCGTTGTCCAGCAGGCCGCCGGTGACGAAGACGTGGCCGTTGAAGCCGAGGATCTTGCCCAGCAGTTCGGCGCGGAAGCCGTTCATCACCGACATGACGATGATCAGGATCGCCACCGCCAACGTCACGCCGGTGAAGGAGATGATCGAGATCAGGGCGACGCCGCCCTCGCTGCGCTTGGCGCGCAGATAGCGGCCGGCCAGCATCCGCTCCCACAGGCCGAAGGGCCGTGCGCGGCCGCCCATGCCGGCCCCCGCGTCGGTCACCCGGCGATCACCTTCAGCGCGGCGTCCAGCTGCAGGGTCTGGCGCTCGCCCGTGGCGCGGCGTTTGATCTCCACGACGCCCTCGGCGACGCCCTTGGGCCCGACGATCAGCTGCCAGGGAATGCCGACGAGATCGATGGATGCGAACTTGGCGCCGGGACGGTCGTCGCGATCGTCCAGCAGGGGTTCCTTGCCGGCGGCTTCGAGGGCCTTGTAGGCCTGCTCCGCCACTGCATCGACCTCGGCGGTTCCCGGCCGAAGGTTGACCACGGCGACGCCGAAGGGCGCCACGGCGTCCGGCCAGATGATCCCGGCCTCGTCGTGGCTGGCCTCGATGATCCCGGCCACCAGGCGCGAGACGCCGACGCCGTAGGAGCCGCCGTGGACGGGAACGTCCTTGCCGTCGGGACCGGTGACCAGGGCCTTCATCGGCTTCGAGTACTTCTCCCCGAAGTAGAAAATGTGGCCGACCTCGATGCCGCGCGCGGTCATCCGCTTGTCGGCCGGGACCTCCGCCTCGAAGCGGGCCGCGTCGTGCATCTCGTCGGAGGCGGCGTAGAGACTGGCGCGCTGGGTGACCAGCGGCTCCAGGTCGCCGTCCCAGTCGATGTCGGGCCCCGGCGCGCCCATTTCCACCAGATCGCCGTGCGCGAAGACCTCGCTCTCGCCGGTGTCGGCCAGGATGATGAACTCGTGGCTGAGGTCGCCGCCGATCGGGCCGGGGTCGGCCTTCACCGGGATCGCCTTCAGGCCCAGCCGCGCATAGATGTTCAGATAGGCCAGGAACATGCGGTTGTAGGACTTGCGCGCCGCGGCCTCGTCGATGTCGAAGCTGTAGGCGTCCTTCATCAGGAACTCGCGGCCGCGCATCACGCCGAAGCGCGGCCGCCGCTCGTCGCGGAACTTCCACTGGATGTTGTAAAGATTCTTCGGCAAGTCCTTGTAGGATTTGACATAAGCGCGGAAGATCTCGGTGATCACCTCTTCCGCCGTGGGCCCGTAGAGCAGGTCGCGGTCGTGGCGGTCCTTGATGCGCAGCATCTCGTCGCCGTAGTCGTCGTAGCGGCCGCTCTCGCGCCACAGGTCGGCGAGCTGCAGGGTCGGCAGCAGCACCTCGATCGCGCCGGCGCGGTCCATCTCCTCGCGGACCACCTGCTCGATCTTCTTCAGCACCTTCAGGCCGAGTGGCAGCCAGGCGTAGATGCCCGCCGCCTCCTGGCGGATCAGGCCGGCGCGCAGCATCAGCTGGTGGGAGACGATCTGGGCGTCGGCCGGCGCTTCGCGCAGGGTGGGCATGAAGTAGCGCGACAGGCGCATGATCGGGGAGCTTTCCTAGGAATCCGCAGGCGGACGGCTCTGATAGCCTTCGCCTTGCGACCTTGGCAACGCGTTCAGGTCCCCCAGGGCACCTTCGCCAGGTCGATCAGCTTGAAGTGCACCACCAGCCACAGGATCGCGAAGACGATCGCCGAGACCCAGGTGGTGGTGATGAACTTCTTCTTCAGCTTCGGATCCACCGGCGCGCCGGGGTCGGAGCCGTCGTTGGGCAGGCCTGCGTCGGCGCGGCTTTGCACCCCGATCGGCAGGATGGCGAAGAGCACGGTCCACCAGATGGTCAGGTAGATGGCGATCAGAGTGATCGGGCCGCCCATCAGTGAGCTCCTTCCGGAGTCTGCATCAGTTCGACCAACACGCCGCCCATGTCCTTGGGATGGACGAAGATCACCGGCACGCCGTGCGCGCCGATGCGCGGTTCGCCGGTCCCCAGCACGGTGGCGCCCTTGGCCCGCATGTCGTCGCGGGCCGCCAGGATGTCGGGCACCTCGAAGCAGACGTGGTGCTGGCCGCCCTTGGGGTTCTTTTCCAGGAAGGCGGTGATCGGCGAGGCGTCGCCATAGGGCTCAATGAGTTCGATCTGGCTGTTGGGCAGGTTGACGAAACAGACCCAGACGCCCTGCTCCGGCATGGAGAAACGTTCGGAAAAGTCGGTCGCCCCCAGCATCTCGCGGTACATCTTTACCGAGGCTTCGATCGAAGGCGTGGCGACGCCGACGTGGTTCAATTTTCCGATCATCCGGGCGGTATAGGGCGCCGGGCGCGCCGCCTCCAGCACGCTTACTGCACGGATAGTGCGGCATTGTCGTTGCCCGTGCGGGCCGACTTGGCCAGGTGCGGGGCGATGTGGACCGGTTCGAAGACCGCACCGGTGGCCATCAGGGCCGCGATCCGCTCCGGCGAAAGGCCGAGTTCGGTCAGGAGCGCGCTGGAATGCTCGCCGAGATCGGGCGTCGGGCGCTGGAAGCCCGCGGGCGTCCGCGAGAAGTCGGCGTAGCTGCGCACGCCGACGACGTCGCCCAGGCGCGGGTGGGTCCAGCGTTCCAGGGTGCGGTTCTCCCAGAGCCATTCGCTTTCCAGCGCCTCCGCGGCGCGCAGGACCGGCGCTGCCGGGACGCCGGCCGCCAGCAGGGCGTGGACCGTGGCGTCTCGCGAGCGGACGCTCAGGGCGCGCGCCAGGGTCCGGGCGAGCGGTCCGTCGCGTGGCGCGGTGAGCGCATCGTCGCCGCATTCCACGCCCAGCACTTGCGCGAGCGCCTCGGCCTCAACTTGCGTCTCGCAGACCAGGGCCAGCCAGCCGTCGTCGCATTCGTAGAACCGGTGCAGCGCCCGTGGCCCCAGGCAGTCGCGGCCGCCGAGGTCGTTGGGCGGGCGGGCGGCGTAGTCGACCACCTCGGCGAGCTGGAAGGTCAGGCTCTGGGCCATCAGGCTGGTGATGATCTCCTGCCCCTCGCCGGTGCGTTCGCGGGCGTTCAGGGCGGCCACCACGGCCATCGAGACGACTGCCGCCGTCGCGACGTCATTGACCGGAATGGTGTGCAGGATCGGCTCGTCGCTGCCGCCCTGCGCCTGCTGCATGCCGCCCTCCGCCTGCAGCAACGGATCGAACCCCGGCAGGGCCGCACGGGGTCCCTTGTCGCCATAGGCGTTGATCGAACACGAGATGATCCGCGGATTGATCGCCTTCAGCGTCGCGTAGTCGATGCCTAGCCTGGCGCGCACCCCGAAGCGGTAGTTGTCGAGCACCACGTCGGCCTGGCGGACCAGGTTGTAGAACAGCTCCCGGGCCGCCGGCTGCTTCAGGTCCAGGCCCAGGCCGAGTTTGCCGCGGTTGTAGGCCATGAAGCCGCCGCCATCGCTGCGGAACGGGTCGCCCTCCGCCGGTTCGATCTTGATCACCTCGGCGCCCAGGTTGGCCAGCACCCCGCCGGCGTGGGCGCCGGCGATCACTGTGCCCAGGTCGAGCACGCGGACGCCGTCCAGCGGAGACGCCGCCTCACCCTGCCCGCTCCCGCTCGGCGCCGGACGCGGCGCCCAGGCCGGCGGGGCGGCGATCGGCTGGGCCAGGCCCCGGATGCTCGCCGGGGTCTCGCACAGCCGCGCCGGTGGCGCAGGGATGGCGACCTCGCCGAGCGTCGGATGCTGGAACACCTGGCGCAGATCGCCTTGCGCCACGGCTTCGCCGGCGAACCAGGCCTCGCGCGAGCCCACCGGCGCGCAGGGCACGCCGTTGTCTTGCAGGCGCTGCAGCCACTCGGTGCGCGGCCGGCTGGCGAAGATCGTGGCAAGCGTATCGCGGGCGCGCAATGGATCGACCACCAGCTCATCCCAACGGTCAGCGATCCCGATGGCTTCGAAGGACTTGAGGTAGAAGTTGGCGAACAGCGTCCCCAGGAAGAACCACTGCCCGTCGCCGCACCGATAGAGCCGGTAGCTGGGGGAGGCCCCGAGCGGCTGGCCGCGCGGCAGTGGCGCCGCCTCCAGCACGCGCACCGGCCCAGAGACCTCGGAGAGCGCGTTCAATCCACTGACCACCACGGCCTGGCCCTGCCCGCTGCGATGGCGTTCCAGCAGCGCCGCGCCGATCGCAGAGGCCCCCAGCACGCCCTGGCCGTACCAGATCAGCGGCAGGACCAGATGCACCGGCTGGTCGGCGTAGGCGCCCTGCCGGAAGGCGACGCCGGAGAGCGCGGTGAGCAGGCTGTGATGCGGTGGAATGCGGCTCCAGTCGCCGCGCACGCCATAGGGCGGCATCCAGGCGTGGATCAATGCGGGATGCGCCGCCGTCAGGGTCGCGGCGTCCAGCCTCAACGCTTCCAAATGTCCCGGCGGATCGCTGAACAGGGCGACATCGGCGCCGGCGATCAGCTCACGCGCGGCGGCCAGGCCCTCCGGGGTCGCCAGGTCCAGCGTCAGGACCTGCTTGTTGCGGTTGAACACCTGATAGCCCGGATGGTCCCTCAGCCGATCGCCGCCGGGCGCCTCGATCTTGACCACCTCGGCCTCGAAATCACCCAGGAACATGGACGCCATGGGCCCGGCGATGCCCTGGCTGAAATCGGCGATACGGACGCCGCGATAGGCGGACACTCTGGCGGCCTCCCTGGCCTTTTGGGGGCGGCGCGGTTTCCGCGTCTCGCCGTCAGGTCATGAAAGCCGCCCGCGCCGCGTTCGGCAAGCGGTTGCGCCTGTCGAGCCGGCCGCCGCCCTGGGGACGGCGAAGGCGAATAGCAGCGGCCCTTGCTACAATCGAAGGACCGTCGTCTCCACGACCGGGCGGCGGCCCCAGATGCGTTGGCTGGCCTTCTTCATGGCCCGCGAGATGGCGGCTTCCACGTCCTCGTCGATCTCGCGCTGTTCGCCCTTCAGGCGGCCGAGCGCCTGTTCGGCTTCGTCGGCCAAGTCGTCGAGGATATCGTCCAGCGGGTAGTCCGGCTCCGACGGCAGCCCCAGCGCGCGGACCTGGGGGCCGGAGGCGATGCGGCTGTTGCCGTCCAGCACCACGGAGACCGCCAGCATGCCGTTAGAGGCGGCGTGGCGGCGTTCGCGCAGCGCATCGCCGTTTTCCGCCGTCACCATGCCGCCGTCGACGTAGAGGCGGCCGGCCGGGACCTCGTCGATGATGGCGGCGCGGCCGGGCGCGAGGCGCACCATGTCGCCATTGCGCGGCGTCACCTGCTGCGGGACCTGCAGGTCGCGGGCGAAGGCGGCGTGCTCCAGGAGGTGGCGGCGCTCGCCATGGGTCGGGACGGAGATTTCCGGTCGCGCCCACCGGTACATCTCCGCCAGCTCGTCGCGGCACGGGTGGCCGCTGACGTGGATGCCCGGGTGGTCGCGCTCGGTGTAGAGCCGCACGCCGCGGTCGGCGAGGCGGTCCTGCAGGTTGCGGATCGGGATCTCGTTCCCGGGGATGACGCGGCTGGAGAAGATGCAGGCGTCGCCGGCGCCCAGGCTGACGTGCGGATGGGTCCCGTCGGCGATCCGGGAGAGCGCCGCCCTACCCTCGCCCTGGCTGCCGGTGCAGAGGTAGAGCACCTTGTCCGGCGGGAATTTCTTGGCCTCGCTGTCATCGAGGAAGGGCTGCAGGCCCTCCATCAGGCCCACCGACTTCGCAGCCGACGACATCCGGTGCATCGACCGGCCCGCCAGCACCACGCGCCGACCATTGGCTTCGGCGGCGCGGGCGATGGAGTCCATCCGCGCGACGTTGGAGGCGAAACAGGCCACCGCCACCTTGCCCTTCAGGCCGGCGATCAGCGGGATCAGGGCCTTGCGGACATCGGCTTCCGAGCCCGCATGGCCATCCACGAAGACGTTGGTCGAGTCACAGACCATCGCCAGCACGCCCTCGTCGCCCAGCTTCTGGATCGCGTCGGAGTCCGTGACGGCCCCCAACAGAGGGTCCGGATCGATCTTCCAGTCGCCGGTGTGCAGGATGGTGCCCAGCGGCGTGCGGATCGCCAAGCCGTTGGGTTCGGGGATAGAGTGGGTGAGCGTGATCAGCTCCAGCTCGAACGGGCCCAGCGAGATCTTGCCGCCCAGGGGTACGATAGTGATCTCGGCCTCGTCCATCAGGCCCGCCTCGCGCAGCTTTTCGCGCAGGATGAAGGCGGTGAAGGGCGTGGCGTAGATGGGCGCCTTGAACCGGGGCCACAGCCAGGCGACCGCGCCGATGTGGTCCTCATGGGCGTGGGTCAGCACGATGCCCAGCAGGCGATCGGCGTTCTCTTCCATAAACGTCGGATCAGGAAGGATCACCTCGACCCCCGGCGTGGTCTGGTCGCCGAAGGTGATGCCGAGGTCGACCACGATCCACTTGCGGTCGTGCGGCGGCCCGAAGCCGTAGAGGTTGAAGTTCATGCCGATCTCGTTCGACCCGCCGAGCGGCAGGAAGACGAGTTCGTCATCTTTGGATTTGGGCATCAGCTCTTACTGGTGTTGCGGCGCCAGATCTCGAGCAGGCCCCTGATTGTCAGATCGGAATCGAAGGTGTCGATCGCCATGGTCGCCCCATGAAATAGGGAGGCGACGCCACCGGTGCCAATGACGGTCATCGGCCGCTCCCACTCGCCCTTGATCCGCGCGATCAGCCCTTCGATCAGGCCGATGTAGCCCCAGAAGACGCCGGACTGCATGGCCACGACCGTATCCTTGCCGATGATCCGCTGCGGCTTCTGGATCGCCACCCTGGGCAACTTCGCGGCCGCTTGGTGCAGGGCCTCCATGGAAAGGTTGATCCCCGGCGCGATCAGGCCGCCCTCGAAGCCGCCGTCGGCGGCGATGATGTCGAAGGTGGTGGCGGTGCCGCTGTCGACGACGATCAGGTCGCCGGGGTATTCCACGTGGGCGCCGACGGCATTGACCAGTCGGTCGGCGCCCGCCTCGCTGGGCTTGTCGATCCGCACCTCGATGCCGAGGTCGGCGTTCTCGCCGATCACCAGGGGTTCGACCTTCAGGTAGCGGCGCGCGAGATTGCGCAGGTTGAAGATCGACTGCGGCACGACGCTGGAGATGATGCAGCCGTCGAAGACGCCGAACTGAAGGCCCGCCATGGACAGCAGTTGCGACAGCCACACGGCGTACTCATCGGCCGTCCGCGTCGAATGCGTCGCCGATCGCCACTGGGCGATCCACTCCTGGCCGTCGTGGACGGCGAAGAGCGTGTTGGTGTTGCCCTGTTCGATGGCCAGCAGCATGGCTCAAGCCCCTCCGAAGAAGACGTCGCCGGCCGTTATGCGCTCCAGCGCGCCGTCGTCCAGCCGAAGCCGTAGGGCGCCGTCCGGGTCCATGCCTTCGGCGACCCCGGTCAGGGTGCGGTTAGGCAGGCGCGCCTCGCAGCGCTCCCCGAGCCCATGGGCGCGGGCGGTCCAGCCATCGGCGATCGGCGAAAAGCCCTGCGTCGCCCAGAGCTTGCGCCAGGATTCGAACCTGGCGGCGAGGACTTCCAGGGCGTCGAGCGGCTGAGGCGGTGGCCCGGCCATGTGCTCGGCGAAGGACGTTGCGGGCCGCTCGACCCCCTCCGGCGCGTGAGCCAGGTTGACGCCGACGCCGACGGCCAGCCACAGCCGCCCGTCAGCCCGCGCGCCGGACTCCACCAGGACGCCCACCGCCTTGCGGCCGTAGACCAGCACGTCGTTGGGCCACTTCAGCTGTGCCGCGCCGGCGCCCAGGCAGGTGTCGGCCAGGTCGCAGGCCGCCAGGGCAGCGACGAAGGAGAGCTGCGCCGCCTCAGCGGCGGGCGCGTCCGTGGTGGTCAGGAGCGTGGCGGCGAGGTTGCCGGTCTCGGTGGACCACGTGCGGCCTCTGCGTCCTCGTCCGGCCGTCTGCCGCACGGCGGTGATCCAGACGGGCCCGGCGCTCCCGGATTCCGCGCGGCGGCGCGCTTCAGCATTAGTGGAGTCGATCTCGGCGTAGGCCTCGATCGGCGGGTGGTCGGACAAGCTAGACCAGGCCGAAGGCGTGCGCGGCGCGGCCGGCGGCCGGATAGATCCAGATCAGCGCGCCGAGCACGACGGGGAACGAGAATAGAGCCAGGCCCATGCCGATGAACTGCGCCTCGACGGGCGGCGTGTCCGTCACCCCGACCGAGCCGTCGAACCACATGACCTTGATCAGGCGCAGATAGTAGAACGCCGCCACGACGGAGCCGACGAGGCCCAGAACCGCGGCGATCGGCAGGCCCGCCGCCAACGCCGCCTTGAACACGAACACCTTGGCCCAGAAGCCGGAGAACGGCGGCAGGCCCAAGGCCGAGAGCGAGAAGGCGGTCATGGCCAGCGCTATGCCGGGCTGCTCCTTGAAGAGGCCCGCCATGTCTTCGATGGTCTCCATGTCGCGGCCCTGGCGCTTGAGCGCGGCGAGGCAGGCGAAGAAGCCGGTCACGTCGACCATGTAGAGCACCATGAAGATCAGCATGGACGGCACGCCCTCGGCGCTGCCGGCCGACAGGCCGATGATCGCGTAGCCGACGTTGGCGATGGAGGAATAGGCCCACAGGCGCTTCAGGTTCCGCTGCGCCAGGCCCGCGAAGGCGCCGACGCCGACGGAGATCAGGCCCAGCGCCACCAGCACCTGCTGCCACTGGATCATCGCCCCGCCGAAGCCCTGGCCCAGCAGGCGCGCGAACAACACCATGGCGGCGAGCTTCGGCGCGGCGGCGAAGAACGCCACGACCGG
>NZ_DATAPY010000066.1:0-23352 GCF_036264965.1 Phenylobacterium sp. | reverse complement strand
CGAGGTCCTGGCCCGCCGCATGATCGCCGACATGAACCTCTCCGGCGACCTCACCTTAAGCCTCTGCGAGACGTCTACCGAGCGTGGGGAAGAAGGATCGCGCCAGCCCCCGCTGGCCGACACCGGCTAACTGCGCGCGGCCGCGCGCGAGTCATTCAAACCACCAAGGACACCAAGATCACCAAGACGGCGGTGATGGCCCGTGCGCGGAGCCCGATGGGCCCGCGGCCCCTTGGCGAACTTGGTGTCCTTGGTGGTTCAAAAGACTGAGCCTCCGCTGCCGCGGAGCCTCGGGTCAGCCTAAACCCGGGGCGTGCAGTCGACCGCCGGCAGCGGCGCGGGCGGCGCGAGCGCGGTGTTCAGCGACGGCGAGGCGCGGAAATCGAACATGTCCTCCAGTGTCCAGGCATTGGCGTCGCGCGCCGTCAGATGCTGCGTCTTGCCGTCCGGCCCGGTCAGGAACCGCTTCTCGATCAGCGCCAGCATCGAGGTGTGGTCGGCGATCCGGTGCGAGACGTAGGCCTTCCTGGCGAAGGGTGAGATCACCATCAGCGGCGCGCGGAAGCCGAGCTGGTCGAAGTTGGGACAGGCCGCCGGATAGGGCTTGGCCGGGTCATACTGTGGGCAGATCCCCAGGATCTCGTCATAGGTCGTGCCGATCTTGCGCTCGCGGGCGCAGACGACGCCGCCGCCGGTTTTCCCGGCCGCCGGCGTGACCGGCCCCTCGGCGCAGTCGCCGGGGTTCAACCCGTCCGGCGTGCGTCGTCCCCCTTGCGGCGCCGGCGGCGGCTTCACGTGGTCATAGAAACCGCCGGCCTCGTCGTAGGTGATCAGCACCACGCTATCCTTCCAATACGGCCCGTGGCGCAGATCGTTGAGCAGCTCCGATACCCAGACCTGGCCGCGCTGGATGTCGCTGGATGGATGCTCGTCGCTGTTGGAGCCGTGCTGGAAATAGCCCTTGCGCGCATTGACCCAGACCACGGCCGGCAAGGCCTTGGCGCCCGCCGCGCCATTCAGCCGGTCCAGGAGGTCAGCATGCTTGATGAAGTGCGGGTCGCCCAGGCGCCGGTAGGCCAGGCCCTCCGGGACGTCCTGGAAGGACTCAGCCCAGTCCACGTTGGCGGCGCTCAGGAGGTCGTAGATCGTGCCCTGGGGCGGACGGTAGCCGCCGGCCGGCGCCGACTGCTCCTCATTGGTGATGTGGCCGAAGAACCCGCCCGCCAGATGGAAGGCGTGATTCGGATCGCTGGCCCCCAGGAGCGAGCCGAAATAGCGGTCGCTGATCGCGAACTTCTGGGCCACGTCATAGTAAAAGGGGATGTCGGCCTGGCTGTAGTAGGCCATGGCCCGACCGCCGTCGGCCGGCCCGGTGCGGTGGGTGTCGGGCGCCATGATGTCGTTCTGCATCACGAAGCCGTCGTTCTTCGGATCGCTCAGCGAGCGTTCCGGATGGGCGAAGTTGGCGTCGCGGTGGCTGCCCTGCCACTCGTGATCCAGGTCCGGCGCGATACAGCGGGTGGCGGCGTGGAAGGCGTAGACCTTCCGCCCGTCCGCGTGGGCGTTCCAGTCGTCGCAGCTCAGCGCCCCGTCCGCCGCCAGCCGGCACTTCAGTCCGTCGACGCAGGCGTGGTCCTCCGCCGCGCATGGCCGGCCCTGGTGGTAAGGCGAACCGGGCGCATAGGGCAGCACGCCGAAATAGTGATCGAAGGAGCGGTTCTCCTGGAAGATGACGATGATGTGCTTGAGGTTGGACAGGCCGTTGTCAGGCTTCCCCGCCGCCGCCGCGGGCGCTGCGGAGCCTATCCAGGCCACGGCGATGATCGCCGCCAGTCCCCAAGCCAGAAACCGCCTCATCTGCCCTCCCCTGCGCCGCTCGCGCCTGCCCGTCGCGGAGCCGGACAGAGCCCGCGGGCCCGGTCAAGAGAATGCGCGTGAGATGCGAAGACTTGACGTCAGGCCTTGGGGGCCAGCCGCGCGAACGGTCCGATCAGCAGCACGCCCACGATAAAGCCGGCGATATGGGCCTCCCAGGCGACGCCCGCGTTGCCGGCCCCCGGCAGGAACCAACCGCCTACGAGAGCGATGATCAGGTTGATCGCCACCCACGCGCCGCCCATAGCCAGCACCGGCTTGGAGAAGATGCGCCCCACCCGGCCCTCCCCGCCGATCAGCCGCGCCGAAGCGCCCATCAGTCCCGAAACGGCCCCGGATGCGCCGACCACCAGGGCGTGGCCGCCGGGATGGGCCGCCGCGTAGCCCAGGTTCGCCAGCACGCCGGCCAGCACATAGAAGGCGAAGAACAACAGCGCGCCCTCGATCTTCGGCCCGAACAGCCGAGCCAGCGGGGCGGAGAAGGCCAGGGCGAAGGCGCCGTTCATCATCGCGTGCGCCCAGCCGCCGTGCAGGAAGATCGAGGTGATCACCGTCTCCCAGCGTCCTGGAACCAGGTTCGCCGGCGCAAAGGCATAGGCCGCCAGGATCGCGTCGACCGGGAACAGCGTCTGCACCGCATAGCCGCCGACGATCAGCACCACCACCGCCACGGCCTGCCAGGGCGCGTTGAACACGGGCTCGCGCCCGCGTTGCTCCTCCGCCGGCTGCGGCTCAGGCCCCGGGGACCATTGCGGAGGCTGCGGCGGCGTCTCTTCGAAGCGTGATTCAGTCATCGCTCTCATTTAGGCGGTTTGTCGCAGTTGCGACACCGCCCCCTTCTTGCCTTGCCGCGGCCACTTCGCTTGGCGATGGTGCGCCCATCTGGCTTTCTCGGACGTCTTCAGGACCTTTCTATGATCCGTTCCCTGCGCGCGGGCGCCGCCCTGGCCGCCGTTCTCTCCCTCACCGCGCCCAGCTTTGCGCAGGCCATCGGTCTGCCGCACCTGCCGAAGATCAGCCTGCCCGGCTCCGGCTCCGGCTCCGGCTCCGGCGCGGGCCCGGCGATGGAGAAGCTGCCGCCCGGCGAATGGCCGCAGGCCCATTCCGACGTCCGCGCCGACCCCGACATCCGCTTCGGCTCGCTGCCCAATGGCATGCGCTATGCGATCAAGCGCCAGGCGATCCCGCCGGGCCAGGCGGCGCTGCGCCTGCGCTTCGACGCCGGCTCGCTGATGGAGACCGACGCCCAGCAGGGCCTAGCCCATTTCCTGGAGCACATGGCCTTCAACGGCTCGAAGAACGTGCCCGAAGGCGAGATGGTCAAGATCCTCGAACGCCACGGCCTGGCCTTCGGCGCCGACACCAACGCCCAGACCGAGTTCGACCAGACGGTCTATAAGCTCGACCTGCCCAAAACCGACGACGACACGGTCGACACCTCGCTGATGCTGCTGCGGGAGGCCGCCTCCAACCTGACCATCGCCCCGGACGCCCTGAACCGCGAGCGGGGCGTGGTGCTGTCGGAGGAGCGCGCCAGCGACAGTCCCAGCTACCGCGTGTTCAAGGATCGGCTTGGCTTCGAACTGCCCGGTCAGCGCATGCCGACCCGTCTGCCGATCGGCAAGGTCGAGGTCGTCGAGAAGGCGCCTGCCAGCCTGGTCGCCGACTTCTATCACCACTACTACCGCCCGGAGCGCGCGGTGCTGGTGGCCGTGGGCGATTTTGACCCGGCCGCCATGGAGGCCAAGATCCGCGCCCGATTCGGCGACTGGAAGGCCATGGGCCCAGCCGGCGCCGAGCCCGACCTCGGCAAGGTCGCCGAGCGGAAGAGCGAGGCGAAGGTCGTCGTCCAGCCCGGCACGGCGCTGAACCTGCAGGTCGCCTGGATCCGCCCGCCCGACCTGCGCGCCGACCGCCTGGCCAAGCGCCGCACCGACATCATCGAGCAGCTCGGCTTCAATGTGCTCAATCGCCGGCTTTCGGCGATCGGCCGTTCGCCGCAGCCGCCGTTCATCGCCGCGGCCGCGTTCAAGGCCGACCAGGGACATTCCGCCGAGATCACCACGCTGGCGCTGGCCGCGCCGGCCGATGGCTGGCGCACTGCGCTCGCGTCCGTAGACCAGGAAGAACGGCGCGCTGTCCGTTACGGCGTGCGCCAGGACGAACTCGACCGCGAGATCGCCGAGGAGCGCGCCAGCGCCCAGGCCGCGGTCTCAGGCGCGGCCACCCGCAGGCCTTCTCAGATCGCCGACGAAATCGTCGGCTCGCTGGGCGACCAGGAAGTCGTCACCAGCCCGGCCGACGACCTGGCCCTCTTCGAGTCCGTCGTGAAGGGGCTGAAGGCCGACACGGTGTCTTCGGCTCTGAAGGACGCCTTCGACGGTCAAGGGCCCCTGGTTTTTGTCTCGACGCCCAAGACCATCCCCGGCGGCGAGCCGTCCGTCCTGGCGGAATACGCCTCGACCCAGAAGATGGCCGTGGCGGCGCCCGCGGCCCCGCACGAAGTCGCCTGGCCCTATGCGAGCTTTGGCGCGGCGGGCAAGGTTGCCGACACCAAGGAGGTCGCCGACCTCGACACCGTCTTCGTGCGCTTCGAAAACGGCGTGCGCCTGACAGTGAAGCCGACCAAGTTCCGCGATGACGAGGTGCTGGTGCGCGTCAACGTCGGCGATGGCCTGCAGGACCTGCCCAAGGACCGCCAGAGCCTGGCCTATTTCGGCAACGCCTTCATCGAGGGCGGCCTGAAGCAGATCGACAACGAGGACACCGAGCGGGTTCTGGCCTCCAAGGTCTACGCCGCCCGCTTTGGAGTGGGCGAGGACGCCTTTGTGCTCTCCGGTTCTACGCGCACCGGCGACTTGGCCACCCAGATGCAGGTGCTGACGGCTTACGTCGCCGATCCCGGCTGGCGCAGCGAAGCGTTCAAGCGCCAGCAGACCGCCGGCAAAACCGTCCACGACCAGATGGAAGGCACCGACGGCGGGGTGATCGGCCGCGAGCTCTCCGGCCTGCTGCACGCCGGCGACCGCCGCTTCACCTTCCCCAGCCGCGACGACATCGCCAAGGCCCAACTCACCGACCTGCAGGCCCAGATCGCCCCGCACCTGGCCAACGATCCCATCGAGGTGGTGATCGTCGGCGACGTGACGGTGGACAAGGCCATCGAGGCGGTGAGCCGCACGTTCGGCTCCCTGCCGGCCCGCCGCGCGGCCGAGCCGGTGCCGGCGGGCCAGAAGGCCGTCGGCTTCCCCGCGGCGACGGTCAAGCCGGTGCTGCTTACCCACAAGGGCCGCGCCGACCAGTCCATCGGCTACGTCGCCTGGCCCACCAACGACCTTTGGGCCAACCCCCAGCAGGCCCTGGAAAACGACTTGCTGGGCGAGGTCATGGACCTGCGGCTGATCGACGAGCTGCGCGAGGCGCAGGGCGTCACCTATTCGCCCTCGGTCAGCTACACCCACAGCCTGACCTGGACCGGTTGGGGCTATCTGGCCGCCAGCGTCGAAGTCCCCCCGGCCAAGCTTGACGGCTTCTTCCGCGACGTCGCCAAGATCGCCAGCGACCTGCGCACCACCGATGTCACCCCCGACGAACTGGAGCGCGCCAAGAAACCCCGCCTCGACAAGATCGCGAAGTCACGGGTCACCAACCAGTACTGGCTCTCGGAACTTTCGGGCGCCCAGGCCGATCCGCGGCGGCTGGAGTTCATCCGCCACATTATTCCCGGCACCGAGAAGATCACCGCCGAGGACGTGAAGCGCGCCGCCCAACTGGTGCTGAAAGATGACAAGGCCTACCGGCTGGAGGTCGAGCCTGAGGGCAAGGTGGCGGACGCCGGCTCGACGGGCCGTCCGTAACAATCGAAAGGAATGCGCAATCGGTAAGCCCTGATTCACCAAGACCCTGGATTCTCCAGGGATGGGAGCCAGCGCCTTGCCGTTTTCGATTGGAGACCGCGCGCCCGTGGTTCTCGGCGCCACCGCGTCGGGCCGCTTCTTCTCACTCGACGCCCAGGCCGGTCGCCCGGTGGTGGTGGCCTCGTTGGGCGAACTGCAGCCGGAAGCGGCCGCGCGCCTGCTGGACCGTCTGCGCGCCTCCGCTCCGCTGTTTCAGGCCGCTGGCGTCGACGTGGCGCCGCTGGCGCCCGCCTCGCCCGCCTTCATCGGCCGTTTCGCGACCGATCCGGCCGCCCGCGACGACCTTCTCTATGTGACCACCGGCAACGGCGTCGAGCTGGCCCACGTCGATGGCGTCGCGGCCGGCGTGCTCATCGACCGCAGCGGCCGGGTGGTGGACATCATCGCCCTCGACGAGACAACCGACATCGCCGCCTGGCTGAACGGCTGCGCGCGGCGCATCTGGGCCGAGCCAGCGCAGATCCGCGCCTCGACGGCCCCGGCGCTGATGATCCCCAACATTGCCTCGCCGGAGCTTTGCCGCGCGCTCATCGACCACTTCGAGGGCTCGGTGCATGAGGCCGGCGTCATGGCTTCATTCAAGGACGGGGGCGCCTACGCCAAGCTGGACGAGGACAAGAAGAAGCGCCGCGACACCGAGCTCACCCCCGACATGCCGCTGCATGCCGAGGTCGTGGACCTGCTGGCCAAGCGGGTGATCCCGGAGATCAAGCGCGCCTTCCAGGTCGACATGGCCTTCGCCGACCGCATCCTGATCGCCCGCTACGACGACACCGGCGGCTATTTCAAACGCCACCGCGACAACGCCGCGCCGCATACCGCCTTCCGCGAGTTCGCCATCTCGCTGAACCTCAACACCCACGAATACGAGGGCGGCGAGCTGATGTTCCCGGAATACGACGACCATCGCTACAACCCGCCGGCCGGCGGCGCGGTGATCTTCTCGGCCTCCCTGCTGCATGAGGCCGCGCCCGTGACCAAGGGCAGCCGCTACGTCCTGCTCTCCTTCCTCGGCAGCGCCGCAGCGCAGGCCAAGCTCGACGCCTGGACCGAAAGCCAAAAAGCTATCGCATCTTAACCATCAGGCAGGGGCCGGCCCGTAGCTTCGCAGCACGTCCTCGGAGCTTTGCCGCATGTTGATTCGCCGGTCGACCTACGTCCATCTGACTCCGCTCAGCGAAGACCGCGTGCTGATCGTCCACGCCATCAGCCACCTGCGCCTGGTGGTGGACGCCGAAGTGGCCGGCATCGTGGCCTGGTTCGAGACGCCCCGCGACATGCCGGGCGACCTGGCCGACCTGCGCGCCAATCTGACCATCGACGCCGACACCCTGGCCGGTTGCCTGGCCAGCCTGATGGAGCGCGGCGTGCTCACCGCCGAGGACGCCGCCGGCGAAGCCGCTGCGGTCGCTGAGAAACTCTCCGAACTTCACGGCCGCGATCCCGGCGAGGCGCTCGACCAGCTGCGCCGCCAGGCCGGCGAAGGCTCCAATCCCTACTGGTCCGTCACAGCCGCGCTGGGCGCCGATGACCTGGGCGGCGCCAAGACCCATCGCTGGGATGTTCTGCTGTTCGGCGATTGCGACCTGCAGATGGAGGCCGACTTCCTGCGCCGCGAGGCCGCGGCCCGCGACGTCGACCTGCGCGTGGCCGCCAGCTTCCCCGACGACCTGCGCCTCGCCGCCGAGCGGCCGCACCAGGCGATCTTCATCGGCGCCCTACGCTCCCGCCACCTGGTGGCCAAGGGCACGGCGGCCGACCACGGCGGCGATCCTTCGGCTCTCTATCTCGCCGAAGCGCGCCAGGTGATCGAGGGCCTGCGCGCCGTCAGCGACGCCCCGATCCTGATCGACGGCCTGCCCGAGCCCACCGTCCAACCGCTCGGCCTCGCCGATCGCGGCCCGGGCGGCCACCGCGCCCGCTTCCGCGCCCTCAACCAGGGCCTGGAGGCGCTGGCCGACCAATATGCCGGGGTCTACGTCGTCGACGTGGCCGCCGCGCTCGCCGCCGAAGGCACGGGCCGCCTGCTGGACGACGGCCTGGTCGGCTTCACCCACTTCGGCTCGCCCGGCTGGATGCTGCAGCGGCCTTCCGTCGAGCTACAGGCCGTCCACGGCATCTTCCCCGATACCGCGCCGCTGGAAGCCCTGGTCGGCCCCGACCTTTATCGCCGCGAGGCCATCGTCGCGCGCGCCCATATGGACCTCTTGGCCGTGGTCATGGGCCTCGGCCGCAAGAAGTGCGTGATCCTCGACCTCGACGGCACGCTCTGGCCGGGCGTCCTGGCCGAGACCGGCGCGCCCTTCGCCTGGACGCCGGAGATCAGCGGCCACAACTCCTACATCGGCCTCTACTTCGGCTTCCACGAGGCCCTGAAGGCCCTGAAGCGTCGCGGCGTCCTTTTGGCCTGCGTCAGCAAGAACGACGAGGCCCTGGTCCGTGACCTGTGGAAATACCCCGACCACTATCCGCACGACCGCCTGCTCACCCCCGATGATTTCGTCACCTGGCGGGTGAACTGGGAGGACAAGCCCTCCAACATCGCCTCGATCGCTGAGGAGCTGGGCTTTGCGCTGGACGCCTTCGTGTTCATCGACGACCACCCGGTGGAGCGTGAGCGCGTGCGCCAGGCCCTGCCGCAGGTGGACGTCCTGGGCGAGGACCCGTTCGGCCTGCGCCGCATCCTGCTCACCGATCCGCGCTTCCAGGTCCTGAAGCTCACCGAGGAGTCCGCGGCCCGCACCGATCTGGTGAAGGCCCAGCTCGGCCGCGACCGCCAGCGCGCCGCCGCCGGCGACAGCGAGGACTTCCTGGCCTCGCTCGGCGTGGTCACCACCTTCGAACGGCCGACCGACGGCGCCACGCTGACCCGCGTCGGCGAACTCTTCCAGCGCACGACCCAGTTCAACACCACCGGGCGCACCTTCTCGGAGACCGAGCTGGCGCGTCATGCCGAGGCGGGGAACGTGTTCATCGCCCACTGCCGCGACAAGTTCGGCGACTACGGCCTGGTGGCCGCCGCCGTGGTCGAGGGCTCGGAGATCGCCGCTTTCGTCATGAGCTGCCGGGTCATCGGCCTGAAGGTCGAGCACCAGTTCCTGGGTTTCATCCTCGACGCCCTGGCCGACCGCTGCTCAGAGGTGCTGGGCCAGATCCTCGAGACCCCGCGCAATGGCCCCGTGCGACACCTCTACGCCGACAACGGCTTCGAGCGGGATGGCGCGACCTGGCGTAAGGCGCTCCGGCGCTAACGCCATGATCTGAGCGTCCCGGCTTCCGCCGGGACGAGCCGATGAAGTGGGCTAAGCCGCGACCTTTCCGTCCTCGTAGACCGGCGCATCCTGCGCCGGCAGGAACGCTTTGCCGCGGATCGCGTCGGCGATCTTCTCGGCGATCATGATCGTCGGCGCGTTGGTGTTGCCGCCCACCAGCGTCGGCATGACCGAGGCGTCCACGACGCGTAAGGCCGCGATCCCCTGCACCCGGCACTCCGCATCGACCACCGCCATCGGATCGCCCGCCGCGCCCATGCGGCAGGTGCCGACCGGGTGATAGATCGTCTCGCCCATCTTCTTGATCCAGGCGTCGATTTCCGCGTCGGTCTGCACCGCCGAGCCCGGCGCGTATTCCTCGGTGATGTAGGGCGCGAGCGCCGGCTGGGCCGCCACCTTGCGCATCATCTTCACGCCCTCGCGCAGCGCGCGGCGATCCTCCTCGGCGGCCAGGTAGTTGGCGAAGATCGCCGGGTCGGCCAGCGGGTCCGCCGAGCGCAGGCCGATCCGCCCGCGGCTCTCGGGCCGCAACTGACAGACATGGAAGGTGAAGCCGTCCTTCTCCACCGAGACCTTGCCGTGGTCTTGCATGATCGCCAGCACCGTATGGACCTGCAGGTCGGGCCGGTCGAGATCGGGCCGTGAGCGCAGGAAGGCGCCGCTCTCCAGCCCCTGCGTCCGCCCGAGACCCTTACCGAACAGCATGTAATTCAGGCCGATGCCGAGGGTCTTCAGCAGGCCTTTGCGCATGGAATAGAGCGTGATCGGCTTGGGGCAGATCCACGACATGCAGACGTCCAGGTGGTCCTGCAGATTGGCGCCGACGCCCTTCAGCGCCTTGACCACCTTGATCCCGTGGGCCGCCAGCTCCTCCGGGTCGCCGACGCCGCTGAGCTGCAGGATATGCGGCGACTGCACCGCGCCGGCGCAGAGCAGCACCTCGGCGTCGGCGCCGACGATCCGCTTGGCCTTGGCCTTGTCGTCATAGATTTCGACACCAGTCGCGCGGCCGTCTTCGACGATGATGCGGGTGGTCCGCACGCCGGTCAGGCAGGTCAGGTTCGGCCGGTCCAGAACCGGGTGCAGGTAGCCTCGCGCCGCGCTCCAGCGCACGCCGTCGCTGATCGTCAGTTGATAGGGCCCGAAACCTTCCTGCTGGAAGCCATTGAAATCGTTAGTCAGCGGATAGCCCGCCTCACCACCTGCCTGGATCGTCGCGCAATAGACCGGATTGACCGAGGGCGCCTTGGTGACCTTCAGCGGGCCCTCGCCGCCATGCCAGGCGTCGTCGCCGCCCTCGAACGCCTCGGATTTCTTGAAGTAGGGCAGCACGTCGGCATAGCCCCAGCCGGGCAGGCCCATCTGTCGCCACTGGTCGTAGTCACGGGCGTGGCCACGGATGTAGATCATCCCATTGATCGACGACGAGCCGCCCCAGCCCTTCCCACGCGGCCACCAGAGCCTGCGGTCGTTGAGGTTGGGTTCCGGCTCGGTCCAGAAGCCCCAGTTCGCCGGCCCCGCCTTGCCGATCAACCCGCCGACGCCGGCCGGCATCTTGATCATCAGGGAATTGTCCTTGCCGCCGGCTTCCAGCAGCAGGACCCGCTTGGCCCCGTCCTCCGTCAACCGATTGGCCAGGACACAGCCGGCCGAGCCCGCGCCGATGATGATGTAGTCGTAGCGATCCATGGGCTTCCCGAACTCGTCCCTGAACACTGGTTAGTTGCGGTCGAACCTGACGCAGGCGTCATCTTGTGGCAAGGGCGTCTAGGGGCCCGCGTGTTAGAGAGACCGGATGAAAGCCTGCATGTTCATCAACCTGTCCGCCGCCGAGGAGCGGCGGCGCGGCCTCGAAGCCTCCTTCGCCCTGGCGGCCGCCGGTGACTGGCGACTGCACCGCTTCGCGGCGCGCGGGCCGGCCGATGTCGCGGCGATCGGCGGGACGCTCACGCCCAAGGAAAAGGCCTGCTTCGTCAGTCACCGCGCCGCGCTCGGCGAACACCTGGCCGGTGACGATCCGGTGCTGATCGTCGAAGACGACGCGGTTTTCTCGCCCCAGGCCTTCGGCGTGCTCGACGGCCTGCTGACCCATGGCGGCGACTGGGACCTGCTCTTCACCGACGCCGCGCTCTGCGACTTCAACCTGATGGTCCACCTGGCCGCCCGCCGCGACGGTATGACGGCGCGCGGCGAGTACCTGCCCGTCGACCTCAAGGGTCGCTCGTATTTCGGCGCCACGGCCTATGCGGTGCGCGGCTCATCCAAACGCCCCCTCCATGAAGCGCTCGCCGCCGCGACGGAGCTCAATCAGCCCTATGACCTCTTCCTGCGCGACCTGATCCATTCGGGGCAGTTCAAGGCCGCGGTCGTCTTCCCCTTTGTGACCTCGCTGTCGCCGCAGGCCGACGGCTCGCAGATCCAGGGCGGTGACACGGCCGTCTTCGACCAGACCCTGAACGCCTATCGCCGGCTGATGTATGTCGCCCGCGACCTCGGCCAGTGCCGCGCCGATGCCGAGCGGCTGGCCGCGCACACCGACGAGACGTCGCGCCTGGTCGGTGGCGTCTTCGCCGCCATCGTCTCGCCGGCGTTTCCGCTGGACCGGTGAGCGCCTAGCGCCCCTTCCACTGCGGGGGCCGCTTCTGGGAGAACGCGAGCGGCCCCTCGACGAAGTCCTCGCTGCCGATCAGGGCCTGGATCGCCGGATAGCTGCGCTGGCCGGCCATCGCCGCCTCCAGGCTGGGTTCGTCCAGGCCCTGGTAGACCGCCTCTTTCGAGGCCCGGATCGACATCGGCGACAGCTCCATGATCTGCCCGGCCCAGCGCCGCGCCGCCGCCATCAGCTCGCCCGGCGCGACTACCTCATTGACGAAGCCGAGCTCGTGGCCCTCCGCCGCCGACACCCGCCGGCCGGTCAGGATCATGCCCATCGCCCGCTTGGTCCCGATCGCCCGCGGCAGCCGGTGCAGGCCGCCGGCCAGCGCCGCCAGGCCCACCCTGGGCTCCGGCAGGGCGAACACCGCCGCCTCCGACGCCACGATGATGTCGCAGGCCAGCGCGATCTCGAAGCCGCCGCCCATGGCCACCCCGTTCACCGCCGCGATCACCGGCTTGGTCAGGTCGAAGCGCGTCGTGAGCCCTGCGAATCCGGACGGCGGATTGCCCATCTTGCCGCCGCTGGCCTGGTGCTTCAGGTCGTTGCCCGCCGAGAAGGCCCGATCGCCCGCCCCGGTGACGATGGCCACCCACTGCTCCGGATCCGCCGCGAAGGCGTCGAACACCTGCGCCAGCTCGAAGTGCGCCGGCGAATGCAGGGCGTTCATCACCTCCGGCCGATTGAGGGTGACGAGGGTCAGCTGCCCGTCCCGCTCCACCTGCACGAATTCATAGGCCATGGCGTCCTCCTCGTTCTTGTTGTCTCACAGCTCCCTAAGCTCTCGCCGATAGCGCTTCCAGTTCTCGACGTAGTGCGCCGCGCCGCCGGCCAGCATCATCGCCTGCTCCGGGCTGATCTCGCGCACCACCTTGCCGGGCGCGCCCATGACCAGGGAGTTGTCGGGAATCTCCTTGCCCTCGGTGATCAGGCAGTTGGCGCCGATCAGGCAGTTCTTCCCGATCCTGGCCCCGTTCAGGACGATCGAGCCGATCCCGACCAGGGAATTGTCGCCGATCGTACAGCCGTGCAGCATCACCATGTGCCCGACCGTCACATTGGCCCCGATGGTCAGCGGGGAGCCGGTGTCGGTGTGCAGCACCGAGCCGTCCTGCACGTTGGAGCCTTCCCCCACCACGATAGGATCGTTGTCGCCACGTAGAGTTGCGTTCCACCACACGGACGCGTTCTTCTTGAGAATCACTCGCCCCATAACGGATGCGTTGGGGGCAATCCAGTATTCGTCATCGTTCGGTAATTCAGGTGTCACATTGCCTAAGTTGTAGACGCTCATCCGCACACCCCGTTTCTTGCGACAATCCGTCCATTTAACACTTACGAAACCAAGTTAGGATCATTCTAGTCGGGCGATTCGAGGGGGCGATAGCCTTCCCGGAGTCCGCTGCGGGGCCGAACCATCGGTCCTGTGTCTCGCGCTGGACGGAGTTGATGGCGCTGAGTGTGTTGTCTCCTCGGATCTTCGGATCCGGACCGGCATCCTGGGAAGAGCCCCCGGGCCTCGCACGCCGACTGCTTCGATTCATCCCCGACCATCCAAGGGCGCTCCATTGCGGAGACGCCCTTTTTTCTTGCCCCCCAATCCTCGGGGACAATGGAGGCTTTTGATGAGCAAGCGAGCCCTGAAGCGACAGCTGCGCGAAGGCGCGTTCGACGCCGGCCAGTTCGAGGGCGACGATAAGATCCGCCGGCTCCCCGTCGACAGGGGCTGGTCGCCGCTGGCGCATCACAACGACGATCGCGAGCAGAGCTACGTCAAGACCATCAAGGCCAAGTCTCCTGGCCAGCAGGAACTGATCGACGCCATCGACGCCAAGAACCTGGTCATGGCGCTGGGCCCGGCCGGCACCGGCAAGACCTACCTGGCCATCGCCAAGGCCGTGGAGGCACTGGAAGCGGGCTCGGTCGGCCGCATCGTCCTGTCGCGCCCCGCCGTGGAAGCCGGCGAAAGCATCGGCTTCCTGCCCGGCGATGCGGAGGACAAGCTCGCGCCCTATCTGCGCCCGCTCTACGACGCGCTCTCCGATCGCCTGTCGATGAAGCGGGTCCGTGCGCTGATGGCGGAAGGCGCCATCGAGATCGCCCCCGTCGGCTTCATGCGCGGCCGCACGCTGAACAATGCCTTCGTGGTGATCGATGAGGCGCAGAACTGCACCTACACCCAGCTGAAGATGCTGCTAACCCGCCTGGGCTGGCACTCGACGATGGTGGTGACTGGCGACCCCGACCAGTCGGACCTGTTGCCGGAATTCTCGGGCCTCAGGACCGTCGCCGAGAAGCTCTCCACCCTCCCCAACATCGCCGTCGTCCGTCTCGCTGACCGCGACATCGTCCGCCACCCGCTGGTGGCGGAGATGCTCGGGGTGCTCTGAACGCAGCACGATCTCCCGGGCGGCCATGGACGCGAGTTAATTTGCGCCGCCCGGTGATCGCCTCGATGGTTGCGGACTGAAGGAGACCGCCGCCATGCGTCAGAATCACAGCCGCGCCGTCGTCGCCGCTCGACCCACCGCCCAGCGCGTGAGCTTGAGCATGATGACGCTTCTGCTGCTGACCCTCCTGCTTGTCCCGCGCCTCGGCCACGCCGCGCCGCCCGCCAAGGATGACGTCCTGGGCCGTTGGGTTGCGGACAGGGCTCAGCCGGACCTGGACTACACGGTCAGGGCGGGCCCCGACGGCAAGTTGATCGTCGAAGTGCCCGCCAAGGCTGTGGGCCGGCCGAAGGGCGAGACCGTGATGCTCGATCGGGTTGGCCCGGCCGAATTCGCCACGCCGAAAGGTGGCAAGACCCATGCGAGCTTCAAGCTCTCAGGACCGCGCCGCGCCGAGTTCAAGATGATGTTGAACCGGCCGGACGCCTTCAACCTCACCGACCAATTGCTCGAGCGACCCTAGGCCACCGGCTCGCGCCGACTTGATCCGGCGCACGCATATACGTATAGATAGTTCGGCAACCTAACTATCTTGCGTGAGTCCCTTTCATGCCTGTGGCGCTGGCCGAATCCGAAGACATCTTCGCGCTCGCCGAGGCGCTTCGCGGCCCGCTGCTGCGCGCCTCGCGCAAGTTGCGCCACGAGGGGCAGAAGGCCGGCCTCTCCGCCCAGGAAACGCTGATCCTCGGCTATCTGAAGAAGAACCCCGGCGCGGGCGTCTCGGAGCTCGCCGACTTCGAGCAAATTTCGCGTCCCACCATGTCCAGTCACGTGAAACGCATGGAGGCCGCGGGTTGGCTGGTGAGGGCCGATCACGCCGAAGACGGCCGCCGCCAGGGGTTGACCGTCACGCCGGCCGGCGTGCGCAAGCACGAGGCCATCCAACGCCGCCGCAACGATTGGCTCGCCGCCCAGCTTCTGCGCCTGACGCCGGAAGAGCGTGACCACCTGGCCGCCGCCGCCACGCCGCTGCGCAAGCTGTCGAGCGTCGACGCATGAGCACGCGCGCCGAAGAGGTCCTGGTCGACGACGTGCTCGACGAAGGCGGCGCCGACGCCGCGGCCGTGCTCAACGAAGGCCGCGACGCAACCCTGCGCGGCTGGGTGATCCCGGCGATCATCGGGATGGCCCTGATGATGCAGACGCTGAACGCCACCTCGATCAACAACGCCCTGCCCGCGATGGCGCGCGCCATGCATGTCGAGCCGCTCAGGCTGAACCTCGCCATCACCATGTACCTGCTGGCCTCGGCGGTGTTCCTGCCGATCTCGGGCTGGATGGCCGACCGCTTCGGGGCCAAGAAGATCTTCATGGTGGCGATGGTGTCCTACGCCCTCACCTCCGCGGCCTGCGGCTTCGCCAACAACCTGACCGAACTGGTGATCTTCCGCCTGGCCCAGGGCTGCGCCGGGGCCATGATGGGCCCCGTCGGCCGCCTGGTGCTCCTGCGCACCACGCCCAAGAGCGAGCTCGTGGGCGCCATGTCGGTGGTCACCATGCCCGCCTTGCTGGGGCCCGTCGTGGGCCCGGTGCTGGGCGGCGCCATCGTCACCTTCGTGAGCTGGCGCTGGATCTTCTTCCTGAACCTGCCGATCGCGCTGGCCGGGCTCTTCCTGGTCCGCGCCTTCGTGCCCAACGTGAAGGAGCAGGACGTCTCGCCGATCGATTGGCCCGGCATCTTCCTCTCCGGCTTCGGCCTGGCCGGCCTGATCTTCGGCTTCGAGAACCTCGGCCGCAACGCGATGCCGCCCGTCGCCGTCGCCGGCCTGTTCGCCGGAGGCTTTGCCTGCCTTGGCCTCTACTGGGCGCACGCGCGCAACAATCCGCACGCCATCATCGACCTTGCCATCTTTCGGATCGCCACGTTCCGCGCCTCGGTGCTGGGCGGCGCCTTCTTCCGCCTGGTGCCGGGCGCGACGCCGTTCCTGCTGGCCATGCTGCTACAGGTGGGCTTCGGCATGAGCGCCTTCGCTGCGGGCCTGATGACCTTCATCTCGGCGGTCGGCGCGCTGGTCATGAAGACCACCGCGCCGCCGATCCTGCGGCGCTTCGGCTTCCGCTCGGTGCTGATCGTCAACGGGGTGATCTGCGCGGCGACCTACATGATCTACGCCTTCTTCCGCATCGACACGCCGCACTGGATCATCATGGCGACGCTGGCGATCGGCGGCTTCTTCCGCTCGCTGCAGTTCACCAGCCTGAACGGCATGGCCTACGCCGATCTCGAACAGGCCCAGATGAGCCGCGGCACCACCACCGCCTCCATGGCCCAGCAGTTCATCCAGTCGGTCAGCGTCGGCGTGGCGGCGACCCTAGTGCACTTCCTGATGGTCCGCCGTGGCGAGACGCACCTGACCGGCGCCGCCGTCGCCCCGGCCTTCGCCATCATCGGCGCGGCCACCCTGGTGTCGCTCTATTGGTTCTTCCGCCTGCCCGCCAACGCCGGCGACGAGATGAACAATCGCGGCCTCGCGAAAGCCGTCTAGCCCTCGACGTCGGTCCAGGGCCGGTCCTGGCCGTCGGACAGCTCCTCGCGCCACTCGCCGTTGGCGTCTTCATAGACGATCCCGTGGGTGTCGCCAGCGATCCGCTGCTCACCCGCCGCGCGCCGCGCCGCCTTCAGCGCCGCGTCGTGGCTCGGGAAGGTCTCCGAATAGGTGCCGTCCGCGCGGTAGGCCCAGCCGCCGTCATGTTGGACGATGTGATAGGTGACGTGGCTCATCGATGGTCTCCGGCGAAGCTCAGAGCCCTACATGGCCCGTCCGTCACGGCGCGACAATCTCGAACCAGAAATCGAAGCGGTCCAGTAGCGGCAGGAGCTGGCCCAGCACCGCCGCGCCGTCACCCGAGACCCCACCTTCGGCCAGGGCCTTGTCCAGGGTCGTCTCGCCGATCACCAGGGCGATCAGCACCGGTCGCGTCAGCGAAACCGCCGGACCGCCGTCGCCCGCCACATGATGCAGCACCGCGTTCTCGACGCTGACCGCGAACCGCTCGCCGGTGTCGGTGAAGACCATCGTCAGCGCCAGGTCGGCCGCCGCGCCGGCCTTCGCCCCATTCAGCCGCACCGACAGGCTGTCGAGCAGGTCGTCGGCCGGCAGCGACCGCAATTGCCCCGCCGCCCCTTGCCGCGGCGTCTCTGACTTCGGCCGCGGAGTGCGCAGCTCCTGCGCCCCGGTCAGGTAGAAGGCCCGCCAGGGCCCGCTCTCCGCCTGATAGCCCATCTGCTCCAGGGCGTCGGCCTGTAGCGCCCGGGCCTCGGCGTTGGCCGGGTCGGCGAACACCAGGTGGTTCACCAGCTCCGCCACCCAGCGGTATTCGCCGCGCCCGAACGCCGCCTTCGCCTTCGCCAGCAGCGCCTTGGCGCCACCCGCCAGATCGACGTAGCGCGCGCCGACGTCCGTCGGCGGCAGCTTGTGCAGGTTGGCCGGATTGCCGTCGAACCAGCCGAGATAGCGCTGATAGACCGCCTTGGCGTTGTGATTGAGCGTCCCGTAGTAGCCGCGCGTGTGCCACTCGGCCGCCAGGCTGGGCGGCAGCGCCAGGTCCGCAGCGATCTCGCTCGGGGTCAGGCCATGGTTGGCCATCCGCAGCACCTGATCGTGGATGTATTTGTAGAGGTCGCGCTGCTGTTTCAGGAAGCGGGCGGCCTCGCCTGCCCCCCAACGCGGCCAGTGGTGGCTGGCGAACAGCACCTCGGTGTCGCCGGCGAACATCTCGACGGCCTCGTTGATGTAGTGGCTCCAGGCCCGCGCATCGCGCACCTGGGCGCCGCGCGGCGTGTAGATGTTGTGCAGATGGCAGGTGCAGTTCTCCGCCATGCAAAGCGCCCCGAAAGCGGGGAAGAAGAAATTCATCTCCGCCGGCGCCTCGGTGTCCGGCGTCACCTGGAAGACGATCTCGACGCCATCGATCGTCAGCCGCTCGCCGGTCCGGCTGATGCTCACCGTCGGCGGGACAAGGCTGACCTGTCCCATGGACACCGCCTTGCCGAGGCCGGAGTCCACGTGGCCCTTGGGGTCCTTCGGCAGGGTCGCGCCGTACATGTAGGTCGCGCGCCGGCCCATGGCGTTGCCGGCCATGACGTTCTCGCTGACCGCCGCCCGGAGGAAGCCCTCCGGCGCCACAATCTGCATGCCGCCGGCGATGTCGTCGTCGCTCAGCACGCCGCGCACGCCGCCGTAGTGGTCGACGTGGCTGTGGGTGTAGACCACCCCGGTCACCGGCTTGTCGCCGCGATGCTCGCGCATCAGCTTCAGCGCCGCCGCCGCCGGCTGCGCCGAGGTCAATGGGTCGATGACGAGATAGCCCCGCTCGCCCTCAATGAAGGTGATGTTAGAGATGTCGAAGCCACGCACCTGATAGACGCCGCGGCCGACCTCGAAGAGCCCGTGCAGCGCGTTGAGCTTCGCCTGCCGCCAGAGGCTGGGATTGACCGTGTCCGGCCGCTCGCCCTCCAGGAAGGCGTAGGGCGCCATGCTCCAGGCGCCGGGGATTTCAGCGTTCGGAATCGTGCCGATGAAGCCGCGCTTGGCCTTATCGAAATCCGATCCGTCGTCAGCCGGCAGGCTCGCCGCCAGCGCCGCGTGCGCCGCGATCGTGGCTGCCGTCGCGTCCTTGCGTTGGTCCATCTACGTGGCCCTCCCGAGCCAGCCTTAGCATGCAAAGCCGGTTGCAAAAGCGCCTAGGCGAAGCGTCCCGCCCTGCCTAAGGTCGGCGCAAATTTTCGCCCTCGATGAGGCAGTAGCTTATGAAATTCATCCCCGTTCTTGTCGCCGTGCTAGTGGCCGTCAGCGCCCCGGCCTGGGCTGCGTCGACGCACAGCAAAACCGCCAAGACGAAGGCCTTCCCGCCGCATGTCTCCCTGCCGACCAACGTTACGCCGGACCGCTACGAGATCACCATCACGCCCGACGCCGAGCATCTGAAGTTCAGCGGCCAGGAGCGCATCGCGCTGACTGTGAAATCGGCCACCGACCGCATCGTGCTCAATGCCGCCGACATCGCCTTTCAGAGGGCCGCCCTCTCCGACGAGACGGCGGCGCCGAAGATCATCCTCGACAAGGACCAGCAGACCGCCACCTTCGCCTTCGGCCATCCGCTGAAGCCCGGCCACTACACACTGAGCCTCGACTACACCGGCGTGATCTACGAGCAGGCCTCGGGCCTCTTCGCCCTCGACTACACTGGAGACGGTGGCAAGAAGCAGCGGGCGATCTTCACCCAGTTCGAGAACTCCGACGCCCGGCGGTTCATCCCCTCATGGGACGAGCCGGGCGTGAAGGCCGTCTACGCCCTGACGGTCGAGGCGCCCGCCGACCAGATGGCGGTCTCTAATATGCCGGTGGCGGAGGCAAAGCCGGGCGCCGGCGGCCTCACCGTCACCCGCTTCCCCGACACCCCGAAGATGAGCTCCTACCTGCTGTTCTTCGCCCTGGGCGACTTCGAGCGCATCCACAGACAGGTCGGCAAGACCGACGTCGGCGTGATCGTACGCAAGGGCAAGACTGCCCAGGCACAGTTCGCCCTCGACGCCGCCACCGAGATTCTGCCCTGGTACAATGACTATTTCGGCACGCCCTACCCGCTGCCCAAGCTCGACTTCATCGCCGGACCCGGCCGGAGCCAGTTCTTCGCCGCCATGGAGAACTGGGGCGCCATCTACTATTTCGACTACGCCCTGCTGATCGATCCGAAGCTCTCCACCGAGCAGGACAAGCAGACCGTCTACGTCGATATCGCCCACGAGATGGCTCACCAGTGGTTCGGCGATCTGGTGACCATGGCCTGGTGGGACGACCTGTGGCTCAACGAGGGCTTCGCCTCCTGGATGGAGAACAAGACCACCGACCACTTCCATCCCGAGTGGAAGATCTGGCTGCAGACCAAGGGCGGCGAACAGGCCGCCATGCGCACCGACTCGCGCAACGGCAGCCATCCGGTGATCACCCCGATCCACGACGTCTTCGCCGCCGCCAACGCCTTCGACGGCATCACCTACGAAAAGGGCCATTCGGTCATCCACATGCTGGAGGACTATGTCGGCCCCGACGTCTTCCGCGCCGGCGTCCGCAACTACATCGCCCACCACGCCTATGGGAACACGGTCACTGACGACCTGTGGACCGAGATCGACAAGGTCTCGCCCAAGAAGATCACCGCCATCGCCCACGACTTCACCCTGCAGGCCGGCGTGCCGCTGATCTCGATCGACCGCGGCGCGGATGGGGTGCGATTGACCCAGAGCCGTTTCGGCGCCGACGAAGCCTCCAAGGCGCCGCGCAGCTGGCGCGCGCCGGTGACCGTCGGCGGCCTCGGCCAGCCCTGGCGCACGGTGGTCAGCGCTTCATCCTCGGCGATCAAGGCCGCGCCGGCCTCGGCCACACCCCTCGTGAACGCCGGCCAGACCGGCTATTTCCGCAGCCGCTATTCGCCGGAGCTGGAGACCCGCATCGTCGCGGCGTTCCCCAAGCTCGCCGGGGAAGATCAGCTCGGGCTGATCTACGACAGCCGCGCCATCGGCGAGGCCGGCTACGCGCCCCTTACGGACTTCCTGGTGGTCGCCGGGCAGGCGCAGGACGCCCAGGACCCGGTCGTGCTCCAGGCGCTGATCAACCAACTCGACGGGATGGACGACAACTATAAGGGGCTGCCGACCCAGGCCGCCTTCCGCGCCTTCGCCCGCGCCCGCCTGGCGCCGGCCTTCGCGCGCCTGGGCTGGGACGCCAAACCAGGCGAGTCCGACAACGCCGCCCTGGTCCGCCGCACCCTCCTCTCGGCCCTCGGCAAGCTCGACGACCCCGCTGTGGTCGCCGAAGCGCGCCGCCGTTTCGCGGCCCTGCTCGCCAACCCCGACAGCCTGCACGGCGCAAGCCGTCTGACGGTGCTGCAGATCGTGGCTGACCACGCCGACGCGACGGTCTGGGACCAACTTCACGCGCTCGCCCAGGCCTCAACGGAAAACACCGACCGCAGCCGGCTCTACAGATATCTTGGCGCCAGCCACGACCCGGTCCTGGCCGACAAGGCCCTGGCCCTGGCGCTCACCAAGGAGCCGCCACCCACCGATGCGCCGAACCTGATCAGCGGCGTCGCCGGCGTCTTCCCGGACAAGGCCTACGACTTCGCGGTCGCCCACCGCGCCGAGGTCGACGCCATGGTCGAGCCCACCAGCCGCACCAATTTCTTCGCGGGCCTGGCCAGCGGGTCCCTCAGTCCGGACATCGTCGCGAAGCTGAACACCTTCGCGCAGACCGTGCCGGCCTCGGCGCGGCCCTCGATCACCCGCACCATCGCGACGATCAACTACCGGCAGGACATCATCAAGAACCGGCTGCCGGACGTGGATCGCTGGCTGGCGGCCCATCCCGGCTGATCGGGCGGGCTGATCAGGCGGCGGCGTAGATCTTTGGCCGCAGCGGCTTGATCCGCAGCGACAGGCCCGGCGCGACCCCGCTGGGGACGCCCGGTCCGCGCGCCTCCAGCTCGAACAGCTGGCCCTCGATCAGGCATTCGATCCGGGCGTCGGGCCCGCGCTGGACGACGGCCTTGACCTCGCCGGCCAGCCCGGCCCCATCGAGCGGCGCGAACATCACCTCGTCGGGGCGAAAGAACACGTCGACGCGGCCCTGCGGGGCGTCCGCCGGCGCCTTGGTCTCCCAGTCGGCCACCGTCAGCCGTTCGCCCTCGACCACGCCCGGCAGGCGGCACGCCGCGCCCAGGAAGTCGTAGACGAAGGCGTCGGCGGGCTTGTCATAGACCTCGTTGGGCGTGCCGAGCTGGATGAGCTGGCCATCCTTCAGGATCGCCACCCGGTCGGCCAGGTCCAGGGCCTCTTCCTGGTCATGGGTCACGAAGACCGTGGTGACGCCGGCGCGGTCATGCACCTCGCGCAGCCAGCGGCGCAGCTCGCGCCGCACCTGGGCGTCCAGAGCCCCGAACGGCTCGTCGAGCAACAGCATCTTCGGCTCGATCGCCAGCGCGCGCGCCAGCGCCACCCGCTGCCGCTGCCCGCCGGAGAGCTGCGCCGGGAAGCGACCGCCCAGTCCCTCAAGCTGCACCAGCGACAAGAGGTCGGCCACCCGGTCGGCGGTCTCCGACTTCGAGGGCCGCTCGCGGCGCGGCCGCACGGTCAGGCCAAAGGCGATGTTCTGGGCCACGGTCATGTGGCGGAAGAGCGCGTAGTGCTGGAAGACCATGCCGACCCTGCGGCGGCGCACGGGGATGCTCAGGAAGTCCTCGCCGTCGAAACGCACCTCGCCCGCGTCGGGCCGCTCCAGCCCCGCCAGCACGCGCAGCAGCGTCGTCTTGCCCGAGCCCGAGGGGCCGAGCAGCGCCAGGAATTCCTTGTCCCGCGCCTGCAGCGACACGTCGTTCAGCGCCGGAAAGCGCCCGAACGACTTCGATATGCCGCTGATTTCCAGCGACAGCGGCGACTTCCCACGTTTTTGGGCATCAATGTCGGCGGTTGGCAGCGAGTTCTCCGGCATGTCGCCATTCGAGTCCGGTCTTGAGGACCAGGGTGATGAGCCCGAGGGAGGCCAGGAGGCTGGCCGCCGCGAAGGCGCCGACGAAGTCATAGTCATTGTAGAGCACCTCGACGTGAAGCGGGAGCGTAGTGGTGAGGCCGCGGATGTGGCCGGAGACGACGGAGACGGCGCCGAACTCGCCCATCGCCCGCGCATTGCACAACAGAACGCCATAGAGCAGCGCCCAGCGGATATTCGGCAGGGTGATCCGCCAGAAGGTGGTGAAGCCGCCGGCGCCCAGGGTGAGCGCCGCGGCCTCCTCGTCCGAGCCCTGGTCCTGCATCAGCGGGATCAGCTCGCGGGCGAGAAAGGGGAAGGTCACCAGGATGGTCGCCAGGACCAGGCCGGTGGTGGCGAAGATGATCTTGATGTCGTGGTCGATGAGCCAGGTCCCGAACCAGCCCTGGGCCCCGAACAGCAGCACCCAGACGAGGCCGGAAATCACCGGCGAGAGGGAGAGCGGCAGGTCGATCAGAGTGAGCAGGAAGGCGCGGCCCCTGAAGTCGAAACGGGCGATCGACCACGCGGCGGCGAGACCGAAGGCGGCGTTGACCGGCACGGCGATGGCGGCGACCAGCAGCGTGAGACGAATCGCCGCCAGCGCATCCGGCGTCACGATGGCGGCGAGGAACGGCGCCACCCCGCCGGCGAGCGCCT
>NZ_DATAPY010000065.1:0-38989 GCF_036264965.1 Phenylobacterium sp. | reverse complement strand
GCCGCCGAGGTGATCGTCATCGACCCGCGTAGCTGGACCATCGCCTACCGTGGGCCGGTGGCCAGTCCTACGGGAGAACCTTGGGCGAAGGCGGCTATCGACGCCTTGGTCGCCGGGGAGAAGGTCGCGCTGACCACCCGGGAGGCCCAGGGCGGCCCGATCGCCTTCCCGGAACGGGCCAAGGCCGCGACCTTCGCCCAGATCTCCTACGCCAAGACCATTGCCCCGATGATCGAGGCCAAGTGCTCCACCTGCCATGAGCCCGGCGGGATTGGGCCGATGCCGCTCACCAGCTATGAGCAGGTGAAGGGCTTCTCGCCGATGATCCGCGAGGTGATCCGCACCCACCGCATGCCCCCCTTCGAGCCCGACGAGACGGTGGGCCAGTGGAAGGACGACGGGCGCCTGACGCCCGACCAGATGAAGACCCTGGTCCACTGGATCGACGCCGGCGCGCCGCGTGGCGAGGGCGAGGACCCGCTGAAGAAGATCAAATTCCAGGCCCCCGAATGGCCGTTCGGCAAGCCCGACAAGATCGTCGAGATCCCCACCGTGCAGATCCCGGCCAGCGGCGTCCTCGACTACCAGTACCCGTCGGTGAAGAACGTCATGACCGAGGGCCGCTGGCTGAAGGCCTCGGCTTTCGAGATCAATGACCGCCAGGCCGTGCACCACATCCTGTCGGGGGTCGCGCCCAGCGACATGCCGGCGGGCGCGACGGTCGCCAGCTCCCCGTTCACGACCCTGCTGCAGGGCTATGTGCCGGGTGTCGGCTACCAGAAGATGGCGCAGGACTCAGGCCTGTGGATTCCGCCCGGCAGCGGATTGGCCTTCCAGGCCCACTACACCACCTACGGCAAGGCGACGGTCGAGAACACCAGGCTCGGGCTCTACTTCTATCCGAAGGGCGAGGAGCCGAAATATCCGCGGCGGACCTTCGGCATCTTCGACTTCTCCATCGAGATTCCCGCGGGCGAGCGCGAGCACAAGGAAGTCGCCTACATCGAGTTCCCGAAGGACGCGGTGGTCTACGCCTTCACCCCGCACTCCCATAAGCGCGGCGTCGCCGCCAACGTCTCGATCCGCTATCCGGACGGCCGGGAAGAGCTGCTGCTCGCCATGCCGCGCTACGACTTCAACTGGCAGTGGGACTATACGCTGGCCAAGCCGCTCAACGTGCCGGCCGGCTCGAAGATCATCACCCATTGGGTCTACGACAACTCCAGCCGCAACCCGGGCAATCCCGACCCGGCCAAGACGGTCTACTGGGGCGAGCAGTCCTTCGAAGAGATGCTGGCGGTCTACATCCACTACCACTGGGCCGGCGAGACCGCGAGCCATCCCCGGGACGACTACGACAAGCTGATGCAGGCCAACCTCATGCTGGACGTCATGGACGACAACATGGACGGCAAGCTCTCGCTCGCCGAGCTGAAGGGCGGCCCGCAGAGCCCCGGGACGATGCTCAAGAAGTTCTTCCCGCTGATCGACACCAACCACGACGGCTTCATCGACGCCCAGGAACTGGCGGCGGCCATGAAGCTGCTGCCCAAGCGCGGCGGGGGCAGGGCGGCGGCGGCAGGGCAGGCGCCAAGCGCTTCGCCGACGCCGGCCGCGTCGCCGGCGGTGGTGTCAGACGCGGCGAAGGCGGCGCCGGCCGGCGGCGGCCGCTGACCGGACATTCGGTCGGCCTGACGACGCCTGGGGCAAGGTCGGCTTTCGACCCGTCGCGAGCTCAAAGCCCTTGAGGACGGGCGGGCCGCGTGCGAGCTACGGCGCATGAAACGCGTCGAGCTTGCGAACGCCGCAGGGGCATCGGCCGCGCTCGCCGCGCTGATCGCCTCGTCCTGCTGTGCGCTGCCCATGGCGCTGGTGTTTGCCGGGGTAAGCACCGGCGTCGTGGGGCTGCTCGCGCCCCTGCACGCCGTTCGCCCCCTGATCCTGATCGTCGCGGGCGCGTCGCTGCTTGCGGGCTGGATCGTCGCGGCGCGGCGTGGCTCAAAGGGCAGCTACGCGCTGCTGTCCCTCGGCACGGCGCTGCTGGTCACCTCCTTCTTCTGGCAGACCTGGGACCCCTTCCTGCAGCATCTGGTGATGCGGAGCGCGGCCCCTTGATTTTGACGAGCACCCTCGTCTGTCCGCAGTGCGGTCACCGCGAGCGCGAGGCCATGCCGACGGACGCCTGCCAGTACTTCTACGACTGCAAAGGGTGCGCCGCGGTGCTCAAGCCCAAGGCCGGCGACTGCTGCGTCTACTGCTCGTACGGCGATACGCCGTGCCCGCCGATGCAACAGGACGGCGAGGGCTGTTGCGCCTGACGAACTGGGCGCCGACCTAGGCCGCCGCGGCGGCCTTGCGGCAGTCGTAGGGCAGGTCCGGCTCGGCGCAGAAGTCGGGCCAATGGCCGGATTTCAGCCAGTAGTCCGTCAGGCCGACGCTCTTGGCGAAGGGCCAGAAGCGGGGATCGCGGCGAAAGGCCTTCATCTCCGGATAAAAGAGAAACAGCGTCCCGCCGGGCATCGTCGGCCTGAGCTCGGCGTATGCGCCGTCGATGTCGCCCTCGCGCGCCAATGCCCGCACGCGCCAATTGGCCGTCTTCCCCCGGCAGATTTCAGGCAAGCCGCGGACGTGCTTCGCCTTGCGGGCGTCGAGTTCCTGGAGGTAGGTGACGTCGCAGCCGGCGTTCTCCTGCGGCCCGTCAGCCGGAACCAGGCCCCTGATCTTCGCCAGCGCGGCCTTTGGATCTTCCCACCAGAACACAATCGTCTGGCGCATCGATCGCTGCGACGTGCGGCTGGACGCCTCGACCTGCTTCACCGCCCTCTCCGCGCCGCCCAGGTCGCCTTTGGCGGCCAGCAACAACGCGAAGGTGGAATCCTGTCCGCCCCTGGTGTCCCTGGCCGCATCCGACGCGCGGATGAACTCGATCGCCGCATCGTTCCGTCCCGTCTCCCGAAGCAGCTGGGCGTATCCCTTCCGCAGAGACGAAAAATCGTGGTCGAGGGCCAACCCTTTGAGAAGGTACTGTTCTTCAAGAAGGCGGTCCTTCTTGAGTTGACCGCCACCCCCTACGTTGATCACGAGGCCGCTATAGGCTCGCGGGGTGTGGGGATCCAACTTCAGCGCCTGCTCGGCGGCGGCTTTCGACTCGGCGTGCAGGGCGGCGGCCTCAGCTGGGGATTGTTCCGTGGCCCAGGCGACCTGGGCTGCCGCCATGGCATGCAAGGCGTGGGCGTTGGCGAATTGGGGCGCGGCCACCACCAGCCGGCGGGTCAAGGCGAGTCGGTGCTCCGCCCCGCCGTTGCCTTCCGTCGATGCGCAGGTGTTCAGATAGAGTCCGAAGGCTTCGGTGGAGATCGGGGTACGGGCGGCGCGACGATCCCAGATTGCGCAAGCCAGTATCGCGGCGATTTGGTTGGCGATGTCGCCGGGCGACTCCTGCAGTTCGCGGGCTGTGCGCACGAAACGATAGGTCCAGAGGACCAGCCCGGTCTTGCGGTCGAGGATTTGGGCGTTGATCACATAGTTGGCGTTCTCCCGCTGGACGGCTCCGGCGACGCGCAGTTCGGCGGCGCTTTCGGCCGCGTCGCGAGGCGCCGGCCGTTCGGCGACGGCGAAGCCTCCATCGGCGAGGGCGCGTACGATGGTTTCCGGGATGTCGGCCGCGACCTTCTGCAGCTCCGGATCGGAGGGGGCGGCCTCGAAGGCCATGACGTCGACACGGCCATTCTGGCCGGGCGGGCGGGAGGGGCTCTGCGGCCAGAACCGCCAGGCCAGCCCACCGGCGATGGCGAGGAGGGCAAGCGCCAGGCCGGCGGCGATCAGGACGCGGCGTCGGCGGCTCGGGTCACGCGGCGGCGCGGTCCCTGACGCCGGCGACCGCGCGGCGGCGTCGGCGGCGATCAGCCGGAAGCCGACCTTGGGCACGGTCTCCAGGGTGAAGGGCTCCGGCTTCAGGCTGCGGCCCAGGGCGCGGACCTGGGCCAGGACCCGGTTGACGGCGTCGTCGCTGACGATGCGCCCGCCCCAGCAGGCGTCGATCAGCTGGTCGCGGGTGACCGTGCGTCCGGCGTTGCGCGCCAGCAGGATAAGCACCTGCATCACCCGCGGTTCGACGTGCTCCGCCGCTTCCCCGGACCGCACCAGACATGCCGATGGAACCACCACCATCGCGCCCAGCGAGAAGTCGGGCTCGTGGGCGAGGTCGACGCCGGCGGTGGTCTCTGGCGCGTTGGTCATCGGGAAAAAACCCAGATTTCCTCTGAAGAAGGTCTGGAAATCCTCCAGCGGGGAACGCCCGAACCCGGTCTCCTGAACTCATCGAAGCGGCGCCCGTCGCTCGAGGGAACCTTCAGGAGAAGACATTATGAACACGGTTATCGCAATCGCCGCCACAACCTTGGCGATCCTGGCCGCCGGCCAAGCCTCCGCCCAGACCGACGCCCCTATGAAGGCTTCAGTCAGCTATGCGGATCTCGATCTCTCCCGGCCCACCGGCCGCGAGGCGCTCGAGCGCCGCATCGACCAGGCGGTCAGCAAGGTCTGCGCCGACGAGCCGAGCGTGCTCGAGCTCAAGCAGACGAGCCTCTACCGCAAGTGCCGCGAGGAGGCCTGGGTCGGCGCCAAGCAGCAACTCGCCGCGGTCTACAGCGGCGCCCGTTTCGCCCAGGCGGCGATCACGGTTGGTCCCGGAAAGCACTGACCCCAAACCAGAGCTTTGCAACGGACCCGCGGGAGGCGTCTTCGGACGCCTCCCGTTGTCGTTGCGGGCCCCTCGCTGGTCCTCACCGTCTGTGCGCGTAAGATGCGGGTCCGCGCGCCACCAGAACGGCGGCGAAAGATTTCGAGAGCACCGGCGGGTCGGGGGGTGAGTCTTGAAAGTCCGAAGCCCGAGAGAGCGGCTGTTGGCCTCTTCGATGGTCTATGGCGCGGCCGTCCTGGGGCTGTCCGCCACGCGCAGCTTCGCCGCCGCCGCGGACGCCAATGCTGACGTCGCCGAAATCGTGGTCACCGGTAGCCGGGTCCCGTCGCCGAAGCTGACCGGCATCGCGCCGGTCACCACGGTTGACAGCGCCGACATCAGGGCGCAGGGCGTCACGCGGATCGAAGACATCACCAACGCCTTGCCGCAGGTCTTCGCCGGCCAGGGCTCCTCGATCTCGAACGGCGCCACGGGGCTCGCCACCGTCGACCTGCGCGGCCTCGGCCCATCCCGCACCCTGGTGCTGATCGACGGTCGCCGCGCCCAGCCGTCGCCGGCCGACCTGAGCTTCATCCCGGCCGCCCTGGTCGAACGCATCGACGTGCTGAGCGGCGGGGCCTCGGCCACCTACGGCGCCGACGCTGTGGCCGGCGTCGTCAACTTCATCATGTTGAAGAACTTCGAAGGGGTGCGGATCGACGCGCAGTACTCAGGCTATCAGCACGACAACCACGACGGCGACATCCAAGGCGTCGTCAGGGCGGCCGCGGCGAGCGCGACCCTGCCGTCGCAGTACAGCCTGCCTGCGGGCAACGTCTACGGGGGCGAAGGCTCCGCCGTCAGCCTGGTGCTCGGCGCCAATGCGCCGGACGGCAGGGGCAACGTCACCGCCTACGCCACCTACCGTCAGAACAACCCGATCCTCGAAGCCGACCGCGACTTCAGCGCCTGCTCGCTCAACTCCGGCGCCAGCTTCGCAGCGGCCGGCTGCGGCGGCTCCGGCACGGCCTATCCGGCCCGCATCGGCGCCTTCACGGTCGACCCGACCACCTTCAACACCTTCCGCGCCCGCACCGGCGCCGACGTGTTCAACTTCGCGCCGCAAAACTATTTCGTGCGGCCGGACGAGCGCTATTCGCTCGGCGCCTTTGCGCACTACGAGATCGCCCCCTGGGCCGAGGCCTACATGGACAGCATGTTCATGGCCGACAGCTCGACGGCCCAGATCGCCGCGGGCGGCATCTTCGCCGGCCTGTTCTCGATCAACTGCGCCAACCCGCTGCTGAGCGCCCAGGAGCGCCATCTGCTGACCGCCTCGCCAGCGACCGGCGGCGGCGCCTGCGACGTCAACACCGGCGGCACGTTCAGCGGCGCCGTCGCGCGCCGCCTGCTCGACAGCGAAGGGGGCGCGCGCCAGTCCCAGCTCCGCCACAACGAGTACCGCGTCGTGATCGGCCTCAAGGGCGACCTGGGCAAGGCCTGGCATTACGACGGCTATCTGCAGTTGGGCTCGCTGCAGTCGAACGGCCGTCAGACCGGCAACTTCGACACCACCCGGATCAACCAGGCCCTGAACGCCGTCACCAACGCCGCCGGCCAGGTGGTCTGCAACCCGGCCGGCAATCCCGACCCGGGCTGCGCGCCGCTCAACATCTTCACCGCGCCGTCCATCTCACCGGCGGCGATCAAGTTCCTGTCGGCCGACACCTTCACCGGCGCCAATGTCACGGAGCGGGTTGCGAGCCTGGCCTTCACCGGCCAACTGGGCGACTACGGCGTCAGGAGTCCGCTGGCGTCGGCCGGCGTCGGGGTGGCCCTGGGCGCGGAATATCGCCGCGAACACGTGGACACCTTCGCCGATTTCCTGCTGACCGGCAGCGGCGGGGCTGCGCCGGTCAACGGCAGTTTCGACGTCTACGAGCTGTTCGGGGAGGTCCGCGTACCACTGATCAGCGACATGCCCTTCGCCAGGGAGGTGTCCCTGGAGCTCGGCTACCGCTTCTCCGACTACTCCTCCATCGGCGACACCAACACCTACAAGGCAGCCGGCGAGTGGGAGATCGTCGAAGGGCTGCGGCTGCGGGGCGGCTACAACCGCGCCGTCCGTGCGCCCAGCATCAACGAGCTGTTTTCGCCGCAAAACGTCCAGAGCGACGGCACTGTCGACCCGTGCGCCGGCCTGACGGCGGCCAGCCCGCTGGTGGGCGCCTGCGCCAGCATCTTCCACCTGACCACGGCCCAGGTGCTGGCCATCGAGAAGAACCCGTCCAACCAGTACAACGGCCTGACCGGCGGCAACCCGAACCTGGCCCCGGAAACCAGCGACACCTACACCGGCGGCCTTGTCTGGCAGCCTGGCTTCGTTCCCGGCCTCAAGATGTCGGCCGACTACTTCGACATCCGGGTCGACCAGTTCATCGCCGGGCTCGGCGCGAACCTGATCCTCAGCCAGTGCGTGGCCACGGCGAACCCCTTCTTCTGCAACCTGGTGCACCGCGACGCCAGCGGCTCGCTGTGGCTGAGCGACCAGGGCTATGTGCAGGACACGACGCTCAACACCGGCTCGCTGAAGACCACCGGCGTCGACGTGAACGTCGCCTACCGCACGGACCTGGCGGCGATCGGCCTCGGCGACAACGGCGGCGTGTCGTTCAGCCTGGTCGGGACCTGGCTCGACAGCCTTGTCACCCAGCCGCTGCCGGGCGGCCCGTCCTTCGACTGCAAGGGCCTGTACGGCGTCAGCTGCGGCACGCCGAGGCCGGAGTGGCGCCACAAGCTGCGCGTCACCTGGAACACGCCCTACGCCTACGGCGACTGGGTGAAGAGCCTGAGTTTCTCGGCGCAATGGCGCTACTTCAGCCAGGTCACGCTGGACGCCTACGACCGGAATCCGCAGCTCAACAACCCGGGCCTGCAGTTCGCCGATGACCGGACGCTAGCCGCCCAGAGCTACCTCGACCTGTCGGCGAATTTCACGGTCCACGGCCATCTGAACGTCCGGATCGGCGTGAACAACCTGTTCGACCGGGATCCGCCGCTGGCCAGCAGCACCGTGGCTCCGGCGCCGCTGGGCAACGGGAACACCTTCCCCCAGGTCTATGACGCGCTCGGCCGCTTCCTGTTCGTGGGGCTGACCGCCGACTTCTGAGTCCCGCCAGTGTCGCGTGGATAAATTAGTGTTGCCTAATGAATTAGCTAATGCTAATGGGTTGGCATGATCGAAGCCGCCCCCATCACCGCCGTCATGCGCACGCTGGCCGATCCCACGCGGCGGGCTGTGTTCGAGCGGATCGTGGGCTGTGACGAGATCACCGTGGTCGAGCTGACGCGGGGGAGCGGGGTGACCCAGGGCGCCATCTCCCAGCACCTGAAGTCCTTGAAGCAGGCTGGCCTGGTGGCCGAACGCGCCTCGGGCCGAAACGTCTATTACCGCGCCGAGCCCGAGGGTCTCGCGCCGCTGGTCGACTGGATGAGCCACTACGCGGTGTTCTGGCGCGACCGGTTCGCCGACCTCAGAACCCTGTTGAAGGAGATCGATCCATGAACGACGTCGCAACCATGGCCGGCAGCCAGCAGATCCTCGTCGACGAGGTGTTCCCCCACACGCTGGACGTGGTGTGGAAGACCCTGACCACGCCGGAACTGATGGCCCGCTGGCTGCATATGGAGCCCGTCGGCTTTTCGCCCACGGTGGGGACGCGCTTCACCTACCAGACCACGCCGGCCGGGCCATGGGACGGGGTCATCCACTGCCAGGTGCTGGACGCGACGCCGAACCAGCGCCTGGCCTATTCCTGGAAGGGCGGACATGAGGACAACGTCGGCTACGGCTCGCGGCTGGACACGGTGGTGACCTTCGTCCTCTCCGCGGCGGAGACCGGCACCCGCGTCCGACTTTCCCACGCCGGCTTCGTGCTGCCGCGGAACGAGACCGCCTTCGAGAACATGAGCAAGGGCTGGACGAAGGTTGTCGCGAGTATCGGGGCGCTGGCCGCCGAACAGGGCTGACGCTGCCGAGGCTTCGACCGGCCGCCCGGCCGCAACACACATCCCATCTCTGAGGAGATCGACTATGCAGACTTCATCCGAGACCGCGGAACGCCCCGCCATGACCATGCCGCCGATCGTGTCGGCCGAGGCCTGGGAGGCCGCGCGCCAGCAGCTACTGGTGAAGGAAAAGGCCCTGACCCGCGCCCGCGACACGATGGCGGCCGAGCGGCGGCGAATGCCGTGGATGGCCGTGGACAAGGCCTACGCGTTCGAGGGGCCCGAGGCCCGGGTCAGCCTGGAGGGCCTGTTCGCCGGCCGCCGCCAGCTGATCGTCTACCGCGCCTTCTTCGAGCCCGGGGTGTTCGGCTGGCCTGACCACGCCTGCCGCGGCTGCTCGATGGTGGCCGACCAGGTGGCTCACCTGGCGCATCTGAACGCCCGCGACACCACGCTGGTGTTCGCCTCCCGTGCGCCGCAGGCGGACATCGCGCGGCTGAAGGCGCGGATGGGCTGGGACATCCCCTGGTACACCGTGACGGACAGCTTCGACGCCGACTTCGGCGTGGACGAGTGGCACGGCACGAACGTGTTCTTCCGTGACGGCGACCAGGTGTTCCGCACCTATTTCATCAAGTCGCGCGGCGACGAGGCGATGGGCGGCACCTGGAGCTATCTCGACGCGACGCCGCTGGGACGCCAGGAGACCTGGGAGGACTCGCCCGCGGGCTATCCCCAGACGGCGCCCTACAAGTGGTGGAACTGGCACGACGACTACGCCCCCGACGCCGCGCCCGATCAGCGCTGGGTCGAGGTGGACGTCGGCGAGGCGGCGATCCGGGCCGGCAAGGCCTAGGCGCCCCGGGCGGGAGCTTGGAGATGAGCGGCGATCAGCCGGAGGGTGGCCGGCGCGGCCTCGGCGTGGCGGATTGGCTGGGTCTCGCCGCCGCCCCGACCCTCGCGATCATGGCGCTGTTGACGGCGGGGTTCGGCGGAGCGCCGCCGCCGATGATCTGCGCGGCCGCGCCGTCACCGCTGGGCGGCATGGCGGCGATGTATCTCTTGATGAGCGCTTTCCATTCGCCGGCCTGGCTGAAGCTGCTGTCCCGCCGCGGGCCCGGACGCTGGAAGCCGGCGCCGGGAGCCCGCTAGCCACCCGAATGCGGCTGGATTTCCAGGGCCGGTGACGGCGCCGTCTGCCAGGCGGCCGCCATGTCCAGGACTTCGCCTATGCCGGCGATCAGGGCGGCGGCGGTGACCGGCTTGGCGACATGCAGGTCGGCGCCGGCGGCCAGGGCGTCGAGGCGATGCTGCGACATGGCGTTGGCGCTCAACATGACGATCGGGGTGCGCGTCTGGCCGGCGCGGCGCGCCTCGTCGCCGCGAATGGCGCGGGTAGCGGCGAGGCCGTCCATCACCGGCATCTGCATGTCCATCAGCACCAGGTCGAACGCCCCGGTCCGCATGGCTTCGACCGCCAGGGCGCCGTTCTCCACGATGGCGATTTCCGCGCCGTAGGGCGCGAGGATCAGCTGGACGACCTTCTGATTGGTGGGGTGGTCCTCGGCCAGCAGGATCCGCAAGGGCTCGGCGCGGTCGGACAGGGCCTGGCCGCCCGCCGCCGCCTCGCGCCCGGCGCCGGCCGAGCCGGCGTCATAGGCCTCCAGGGAGCCGTGGCGCGCGAGCGGGATCGCGGCGCGGAACAGGCTGCCCCGCCCGGGCGCCGATTGTGCGGTGATCTCGCCGCCCATCATCTCCACCAGGGACCTGCAGATCGACAGGCCGAGACCTGACCCGCCGAAGCGGCGGGTGATCGTGGTGTCGGCCTGGCTGAACCGCTGGAAGAGGCCCGCGCCGGTCTCGGCGTCGAACCCGAGCCCGGTGTCGGCGACCTCGAAGGTCATATGGCACGGCTGGCCGGGCAGGTCGGGCTCCGCCACATCGACCGCCAGGCGCACCTCGCCTGCGGCGGTGAACTTCACGGCGTTGGAGAGCAGGTTGCCCAGCACCTGCTTGATGCGGGTGCTGTCGCCGTGGAATTCCCCGCGCGCGCCCTCGCCGTAGCTGACCTTGAAGGCCAGATTCTTTTCCTGGGCGCGTAGCTGGTGCAGGTCGACCAGGCTGCCGAGTTCGCCGCGCAGGTCGAACACCCGCTGCTCGATCTCCAGCCGCCCCGCCTCGATCTTCGAGAGATCGAGGATGTCGGACACCAGCCGCTCCAGGGTCGCGCCCGAGGTGTCGATGAGGGCCACCATCTCGCGCTGGGCGGGCGTCAGGTCGGTCTGGCTGAGCGCGCCGACCACCCCGATCACCCCGTTCAGGGGCGTGCGGATCTCATGGCTCATATTGGCCAGGAAGTCGGTCTTGGCCTGGTTGGCCGCCTCGGCCGCCTGCTTGGCGGCGCTCATCTCGGCCTCGAGGGCCAGCCGCTCGGTGACGTCGCGGGCGACGCCGAACACCATATCGCCGACCCGCCGGGCCCGCCATTCCAGGTGCCGGTAGTCGCCGTCCCGATGCCGGTAGCGATTGACGAAGCCCATGACCTCGGTCTCGACGACCAGGCGCTGCATGTGCCCCTGCGAGGTGGCGACGTCGTCGGGGTGGATCAGCGGCAGCATCGGCGCGCCTTCCAGCTCGGCGACCGAATAGCCGAGGGCTTTTTCCCAGGCCCGGTTCACCTTGAAGAACCGCAGGTCCATGTCGCGGATGCAGAGCATGTCCAGCGAGACCTCGAAGAAGGTCGTCAGGTCGCGGGCGGTCTCCTTCTCGATCTGGGCCGCCCGCAGCGCGCGGGCCTCGCTGCGCGCCAGCTCGGCCTGCTCACGCTGACGCAGGATGGCGACGGCCGTCAGTTCGGCCGCGGATTCGATGAAGGCGATGTCCGCGGCCACCGGAGCGCGGACCCGGCGGTGGTAGATGGCGAAGGTGCCGAGGACTTCGCCGCCGGCGCCGCGGATTGGCTGGGACCAACAGGCGCGCAAACCCGCCGCGGCGGCGAGGTCCTTGAAGTCCACCCACAGGGGATCGGTCCGGATGTCCTCGACGATTACGCGCTGATTGCGGAAGGCGGCCGTGCCGCAGGAGCCGACGCCCGACCCGATCGCCACGCCTTCGATCGCCGAATTGTAGTCGTCGGGCAGGCTGGGCGCGGCGCCGAGGGTCAGGTGTTCTCCGGCCTCGTCCAGCAACAGGATGCTGCACAGAGCGCCGCGGGCCTCGGCCTCCACCGAGAGCGCGATGGCGTCCAGCACCACGGCCAGCTGATTGCCGGCGGCCATCAGCGCCATGGTGCGGCGGAACGCCGAATGCGTGGCCGTGCGGCTCATGGGCGCTGGCAGCTCCAGATCGACATGCTGGCTGGCAGCTAGTCAGAGCAAGCTGGCGACTGTGTTAACGCCGCGCCGGATTTTCGCGTCAAATGGCCGCGCCGGCGATCCCTGCGACCCGCGGCGCTGAGGGGCTCATCTAGGACTTTGCGGGCCGCCCCGCGGGGACGAGCAGCCACCCGAAGACGGCGACCGCGGTTATCGCGCCGAGCAACTGCGCGACGATGAACGCCGGCGCCGAGGCGGGCGCGATGCCGGCGAAGGTGTCAGAGAGGCTGCGGGCCAGGGTGACGGCCGGGTTGGCGAACGAGGTCGAGGCCGTGAACCAGTAGGCGGCGGTGATATAGAGGCCGACGGCTACCTGCGTGAAGTCCGGGCGGAAGCGCAGGGCGCCGAGGATGGTCGCCAGGAGGCCGAAGGTCGCAATGAATTCCGACCAGGCCTGCGCCGGGCCGTCGCGCAGCTTGGTCGAGACCTGCAGGATGGGCTCGGCGAACATGGCGTGGGCGGCGAAGACGCCCAGGATGGCGCCCACGAGCTGGACCGCGACATAGGCCAGCGCCAGGCGGGCGGGCAGCTCGCGGCGGACCGCGAAGGCCAGCGTCACGGCGGGATTGAAGTGCGCGCCTGAGATCGGGCCGAAGATGGTGATCAGGACCACCAGCCCCGCGCCGGTGGAGAGCGTGTTGCCGAGCAGGGCGATGGCCTGGTTCCCGCCCGCCAGGCGCTCGCCCATGATCCCGGAGCCGATGACGATCGCCAGGAGGAGGGCGGTTCCCAGGCCTTCGGCCGTGAGCCGGCGGCCGAGGCTGAACGGCTCCAGCGGCGGCTCAAGGCTGGCGTCCTGCGCGGGCTCAGCCATCCGTGCGGGCGGGGGTGTCGCGGGTCTGACCGATGCCGTCCAGACGCTTCTGCAGGGACAGCTTGCTGAGCGACTGGAAGGGCAGGTTGATGAACAGGTCGATGCGGTTGGCGAGCATCCGGTAGGCGTCGGCGAAGGCCAGGGCCTTGGCGGTGTCGGAGCCGCCGACCGCCGCTGGGTCAGGCAGGCCCCAGTGGGCGCTCATCGGCTGTCCCGGCCAGATCGGGCAGACCTCATTGGCGGCGTTGTCACAGACGGTGAACACGAAATCGAGCTCCGGCGCGTCCGGATTGCCGGCCCGTGAGAATTCCTCCCACGACTTCGAGCGCGCTGTATCGATGGGGTGATGCATGCGGGTCAGCAGGTCGAGGGCGAACGGATTGACCTTGCCGGTCGGCATGGAGCCGGCGGAGTAGGCCTTGAACCGACCCCGTCCCATCCGGTTCATGATCGCCTCAGCGAGGATGGAGCGCGCCGAGTTGCCGGTGCAGAGGAAGAGGACGTTGAATTCCTTGTCAGGCGCGGGGTCCGACATCGGCAGGTCTCCTCAACAGGCTTGGGTCTGGGGTTCGCAGCGGCGCCCGGCGATCTCGACGAGTGGGGCGCAGATCTCCGGCTTGCCGCCGCAGCAGTCCTCCATGAGGAAGGCCAGCAGGCCCTGCATTTGGCCGTAGGCGGCGCTGTAGATGATCGAACGCCCCTCGCGGCGCGAGGCCGTCAACCCGGCGGCGCTGAGGATGCCCAGGTTGCTGGAGAGCGTATTGGGCAGCACGCCGGTGGTGCGGGCGATCTCGCCGGCGGCGAGGCCGCCAGGGCCCGCACGGACCAGCAGGCGGAAGATGGCGAGCCGTCCCTCGTGGGCGAGGGCGGAGAGGGCGAGGACGGCGGAGGTGGTTTCCATGTCGGCGCCCCTAGGCCGCCGGGGCGCAGCAGGCGGACCTGGTCTCGGCCAACGCCTCGGCGTCCTCGCCGTACTGGGTGGCCTCGCCGAAGGTGAAGAAGGTCTCCCAGCGCAGCCCCGCCGGATCATTGACCCAGCTCTTGTCGGACGTGGCGTAGCAGCAGGTGGTCGCCTCCTGATCGAAGGTGACGGCGCCGGCGGCCTTGAGCCGGCCGGACAGCTCGCCGAGCTCGGCTGGGGTCTCCACCTGGATGCCGACGTGGTCGACGCCGTGGGCCGCGCCGCGCTGCGAAATCGCGAAGTTCACCCGAGGGTCCTCAAGCATCCACTTGGCGTAGTCGTCCTTCACCACCGTGGGTGGCGCGCCGAACAGCGTCTCGTAGAACTGGATGGACGGGCCAAGCTCGGGCACGCTCACGTGCAGATGCAGGCGCTTCACGTCGGGACCTCCGGATGTTGCGCTTATTCGATACTTCTGGAATCATCGAAGAGTCAAGCGAGGAGAGCGACCTTGGAGGCGACCGCCGCAGACACCCTCAAGGTAAGGCCGGCCGAGCGAGCGGACGCTCCGGCGATCACCGAGATCTACAATCAGGGGATCGAGGACCGCGTCGCGACCTTCGAGACCGAGCCCAGGACGCCGGCCGATATCGCGCCGTGGTTCGATCACGCCCAGGGTTTCGTCGCCGTGGTCGCGCCGTCCGGCGAGGTCGTAGGCTATGCAGTCGCCCATCCCTACGCCGACCGCTGCTGCTACAAAGGGATCGGCGAGTTCTCGGTCTATGTCCGCCGTTCGCACCGCGGCCAGGGCGTCGGGGCGATCGCCATGGCCGCGCTGATCGAGGCGGCCCGCGACAAGGGCCTCTGGAAGCTGCTGTCGCGGGTCTTCCCGGAGAACCGCGCCAGTCTCAGTCTCATGGCGCGCATGGGCTTCAGGGACATCGGGACGCACGAGAAGCATGGGAAGCTCGACGGGGTCTGGCGCGACTGCGTGATCGTCGAGCGCATCATTCCGGAAAACGTCGACTAGGCCGCGGTTTGCATCAGGCCAAGTAGCCGGCGTCGCGCATGTCGGCGAGCAGGCCCGGATGCTCCGGGCGCCAGCCGAGGGCGTCGCGGGTGGCCAGGCTGGAGGTCGGGTTGTCCATGGCGCTGAAAGCGCCCAGGAAGCCGAAGTGATCGGGCGCCTCCTCCGGCGTGATGCTGCGAACGGGCACGCCGAGGCCTTCGCCAATCGTCTCGGCGATGGCGCGGATGGGGATGCCTTCCTCGGCGGCGCCGTGCAGGCGCGCGCCGGGCGCGGCGTTCTCCACCGCTAGGCGGAAGAGGCGCGCAGCGTCCAGTCGATGCACCGCCGGCCAGCGGTTGGCGCCGTCGCCGACATACGCCGCCACACCCTTCTCACGTGCCGCGGCGATCATCATGGGCACGAAGCCCTTGTCGCCGGCGCCGTGGACGGTGGGCGACAGGCGCACGACGCTGCCGCGCACACCACGCTGCGAGGCGCCGAGCAACAGGGTCTCCGCCGCGGCGCGCCCGGCGTTGGGATTCATGGCGGTGTCCGCTTCCGTCCCCGGGAGGGCGTAGGCGGCGCCGGAGGGCCCAGGCCTGGCCACCATCAAGGTCCCCGAGGCGATGACCAGGGGCTTGTCCGAGCCCTCCAGGGCTCCGGCCATGGCCTCGACCGCACGGCGGTCGGTCTCGATGTTGGCCATGAACTGCGAGAAGTCATGGATGAAGGCGAGGTGGATCACCCCGTCGCAGGCCTTGGCGCCTGCGACGAGGCTGTCGGGGTCGGTGAGGTCGCCGCGATGGACGTCGACGCCCACCTTCGCCAGGGCCTCGGCGTTGGCGTCGTTGCGGGCGAGGCCTAGCACCTGATGGCCGGCGGCGAGCAGGTCCTGGACGGTCGCCGAGCCGATGAAGCCGGCGGCTCCGGTCACGAATACGCGCATGTCGGTCTCCTGAGGTTCGCTTGGATTCAGAACCGTTCGCCGACCATCTCTTCGCTCTTGGCCCAGAGCGCCTTGGCGTGCTCAGGGTCGAGGGCGTAGGCGCGCACGCCGCCGCGGATGTCGCCGCCTTCGACGCGTTCGGCGACGTGGCAGTCCTCGCAATAGAGGCCGCCAACTTCATCGACCGGAGCGACGACGCCGGCCCAGACGCTGGTGGCGGCGCCCTGCGGGATGGTCTTCCACTCGAAGGCCGGCGCGCCAGCAGCTTCGTTGGCCTTGGCGATGTTGGCGAGCAGGCCCTCCATGACCTCCGGCGTCATATAGCGGCCGAGCTCGGTCTGGATGCCGCCCGGATGGACGGCGGTGGCGCGGACCCCTTGCGCCTTGTGGCGGCGGTCGAACTCGACGGCGAACAGGATGTTGGCGGTCTTGGAGCGGCCGTAGGCGACGAACTCGGCGTAGGGGGTGTGCTCGAAGTTCGGGTCTTCCAGGTCGACGTCGGAGAACCGGTGGCCGGCGGAAGAGAGGTTCACCAGGCGCGAGCCGGGCTTCATCAGGCCGGCGATGCGGTTGACGAACACGAAGTGGCCAAGATGGTTGGTGCCGAACTGGGTCTCAAAGCCGTCGGCGGTCTTGCCAAAGGGCGTGGCCATGACGCCGGCGTTGGCGATTACCAGGTCGAAGGGCCGGCCGTCGGCCAGCAGGGCGTCGGCGCAGGCGCGGACGCTGGCCAGGTTGGCGAGGTCGAGTTCGACGAGTTCGAGACCGCCGCCGTTGGCGGCCTGGGCGCGGACCTCGGCGGTCGCGGTCTCGGCCTTCTTCAGGTCGCGGGCGGCGCCGACCACCTGGGCGCCGTGGGCGGCCAGCGTTCGGGCGGTCTCGACGCCCAGGCCGGCGGAGGCGCCGGTGACGAGGATGCGCTTGCCGCTGAGGTCGACGCCTTCGAGGACCTCGTCGGTGGTGGAGGTGGCGCCAAAGGGTCCGGTCATGGGAGGTCTCCTGTCGGGGCGGACATGGGTCGGCCAGCGGGCGCTCTGGGTGGCCTGGCGGTTGTGCGGACCGCGGAAGCGCCTATAAGCGGAGGATGGCTCCGCATATATACGGAGGATGCCTCCGTTTAACAAGAGGGCGTGTGCGATGAGCGCCGAGGGATCGGCGCGCAAGCCTCGCGCCGACGGCCTGCGCAACCGCGAACGGCTGATCGACGTGGCCAAGGCCGCGTTCGCCGAGGCGGGTCCCGACGTCAGCCTGGAAGAGATCGCCCGCCGCGCTGAGGTGGGGATCGGCACGCTCTACCCGCACTTCCCGACCCGCGACGCCATCGTCGAGGCGGTCTATCGGCGTGAGGTGCAGCAATTGTCCGACGCCGCGCAGCGCTTGCTGGCGGCCCGCCCGCCCCTGGAGGCGCTGCGCGAGTGGCTGAAGCTGATGGTCGACTACATGGCGACCAAGAAGGTGATCGCGCCCGCGCTGAGGACGATGGCGGAGGGCTCGGCGATCTACGAATCCTCGGGCGTGCTGCTGCGGGCGGCGGTGACGCGGCTGGTGGAGGCGGCGATCGCGGCCGGCGAGATCCGCAGCGACGTCGAGGTGGCCGACGTGCTGCACGCCATGACCGGCTTCGCCTTCGGCGCCGCCGGCCCGGGCTGGGAGGCGCGGACCCTGCGCCTGATCGATATCCTGATGGACGGGCTGGCGCGGTAGAAGGCCGAGCGCCAAGGCTCACCCCTTCGTTGGCGGCTCGACGTGGCCGCCGAAGCCGAAGCGCATGGCCGACAGCAGCTTCTCGCCGAAGGTGTGGGTCTCCCGGCTGCGGAACCGCGCGAACAGCGCCGCGGTGAGGACATTGACGGGGACGGCCTCCTCGATGGCCGCGTCGATCGCCCACCGACCTTCGCCGCTGTCGTCGACCGCGCCGGTGTAGCCGGCCAGCCGCTCGTCGCCAGCCAGCGCCTGGGCGGTGAGGTCGAGCAGCCAGGAGGAAATGACGCTGCCGCGGCGCCAGACCTCGGCGATGTCGGTGAGGTTGAGGTCGTAGCGCTCGTTTTCCGGCAGGGTGGCGAGGTCCCGCTTGCGCAGGATGTCGAAGCCTTCCGCATAGGCCTGCATCAGGCCGTACTCGATGCCGTTGTGGACCATCTTGACGAAGTGGCCGGCGCCGACCGGCCCGGCGTGGATATAGCCCTCGACCGCGCGGGGGTCGGCGTCATCGGCGCGCTTGGTCAGCGGGATGTCGCCGGCGCCGGGGGCCAGGGTCTTGAAGATCGGGTCCAGGCGATCGACGACCGCGGCCTCGCCGCCGATCATCATGCAGTAGCCGCGCGTGAGGCCCCAGACGCCGCCGGAGGTGCCGACGTCGACGTAGGCGATTCCCTTGGGCTTCAGCGCCTCGGCGCGGCGGATGTCGTCGCGGTAGAAGGCGTTGCCGCCGTCGATGATCGTGTCGCCGGGCTCCAGGATTTTGGCCAGCTCGGCGATGGTGTCGTCGGTGGGCGCCCCGGCCGGCAGCATGATCCAGACGGTGCGCGGCGTCTGCAGTGTCTTGGCCAGGTCCTTGAGGCCGCTGACCGTCGCGGCGCCGTACCGGGTCACATCCTCGACGGCCTTCACGTCACGGTCGTAGACGACGCATTTGTGCCCGCCCTGCATCAGCCGCCGCGCGATATTCCCGCCCATGCGGCCGAGGCCCACGATGCAAATCTGCATTCCGATCTCCTGGTTGAGCTCAATTATCATTTAGAAAAATCAGCAGCTTAAGACTCCAGTCATCCCGGACGGCCTGAAAGGCCGAGCCGGGACCCAGGAGCGACCGCGCCGCAGAACCCCCTGGGTCCCGGCTCTCCGCTGCGCTGCGGCCGGGACGACGGATTTGGGGGATTCGAAGAGTTGGGTTTTCAACCTAAGCCGCTGTCTTGTCGCCGAGACGGCGGCGCTTGTCGTCCACCGCCTTCAGCAGGTCGTCGAAGGCCTTGGCGAACAGGCGCACGCCGTCGTCGACCAGGGCGGCGGTGACGCCGTCGAGATCGAGGCCCAGGGCGTCGGCTTCTTTCAACGTGGCTTCGGCGGCGGCGGGGTCCTGGGTCAGGGTCGGCGCCACCTTGCCGTGGTCGCGGAAGGCGTCGAGCGTCTTGGGCGGCATGGTGTTGACGGTGTCCGGGCCGATCAGGGTCTCGATGTAGAGGACGTCGGAGTAGGCCGGGTCCTTGGTCCCGGTCGAGGCCCAGAGCAGGCGCTGGGGCGCGGCGCCGGCGACGGCAAGGGTCTTCCAGCGGGGCGTGGCGAGCGTCTGCAGGTAGCGCTGGTAGGCAACCTTGGCGTTGGCGATGGCCACCCGGCCGCGGACGGCCTTCAGGCGCGCCGCCGTGGCGTCGTCGGCGGTCTTCAGTTTCTCGTCGATCTTCTTGTCGATGGCGGTGTCGATGCGGCTGACGAAGAAGCTGGCCACGCCATGGACCTTGGCGACGTTGCCGCCGGCCGCCTTGAAGTCTTCCAGCCCGGCGGTGTGAGCCTCCGCCACGTCGAGATAGGCCTGCAGGGCGAAGAGCAGGGTGACGTTGACGTTGATGCCTTCGCCGATGAGCTGGCGGATCGCCGGCGTCCCCGCCTTCGTGCCCGGCACCTTGATCATCAGGTTTGGCCGGTCGACGGCGGCCCAGAGGCGCCGGGCCTCTTCCACCGTGCCCTGGGTGTCGTTGGCGAGGTCGGGGGAGACCTCCAGGCTGGCGTATCCGTCGCGGCCTTTGAGCCGGTCCCAGGTGGGGCGGAACTGGTCGCAGGCGCCCTGGATGTCGGCGATGGCGATGGCCTCGTAGAGGTCCTTGGTCTGCGTCTTGCCGCCGCTGGCGAGCTTGGCGATGCGCGCGTCGTAGGACGCGCCGTCGCCGATGGCCTTCTCGAAGATCGAAGGGTTGGAGGTGAGGCCGGTGAGGCCGTCGTCGGCGATCAGGCGCTGCAGCTCCCCGGTTTTCAGGATGTCCTGGTGCAGGTAGTCGAGCCAGATGGCCTGGCCGGCGGCGGTCAGGGTCTTCAGCGGATTGTCGGTCATGGATGGGACCTTTCTCAGGCGGACTTGAGCTGGCGGTGGGCGGCGGCGGCGACCCGGCCGGGCGTGAAGCCGAAGCGCTTCATCAGCTCGCCGCCGGGCGCCGAGGCGCCGAAGCCGTGCATGGCCAGAATCTCGCCGGTGAGGCCGGCGTAGCGGTCCCAGCCGAGCGGCGAAGCGGCCTCGACGGCGACACGGGCGGTGATCTGCGGCGGCAGCACCTCGCGGCGGTAGGCGCTCGGCTGGGCCTCGAAGAGGTCGAAGCTTGGCATGGAAACCAGGCGCACGCGAACCCCCTCGGCCTGCAGCATCTCGGCGGCGGCGACGCAAAGGCCGACCTCGGCGCCGGAGGCCATCAGGATCACCTGTGGCGCGCCGCCGGGGCTGTCGGCCAGGACGTAGGCGCCTTTGGCCACGCCGCCGGCGGATGCATAGGCCGTCCGATCCAGGGTCGGCATGGCCTGGCGCGAGAGGACCAGGCAGGCAGGCTGGGCGGTCTGGGCGAGGATGATGCGCCAGGCCTCGGCGGTCTCGTTGGCGTCGCCGGGCCGCAGGGTGATCAGGCCGGGGATGGCCCGCAGCGCCGCCAGCTGTTCGATCGGCTGGTGGGTCGGGCCGTCCTGGCCGAGGCCGATGGAGTCATGGCTGAAGACGAAGATCGAGGGCGCCTTCATCAGGGCGGCCAGCCGGGTCGGCGGGCGCATGTAGTCGCTGAAGATCAGGAAGGTGCCGGTGTAGGGGCGAAGGCCGCTGACCGCCATGCCGTTGGCGATGGCGCCCATGACGTGCTCGCGCACCCCGAAGTGCAGGTTCCGGCCGGCGTGATCGTCTGCCGAGAAGGTCCCGGCATCGTCGAAGTCCAGGTGTGTCTTGGTGGAGGGCGACAGGTCCGCCGAGCCGCCGATCAGCCAGGGCAGGCGTGCGGCGAGCGCGTTGAGCGTCTTGCCGGAGGCCTCGCGGGTGGCGATGCCTTTCGCGTCGGCGGGGAAGACCGGCAGGTCCTGGTCCCAGCCAGTGGGCGCCTCGCCGGCCAGGAGGGCGTCGAGCTCGGCGGCGAGTTCGGGGAAGGCTTGGCGGTGGGCTTCGCGGGCCCGCGCCCAGTCGGCGCTGAGCTTCGCGCCCCGCGCGCCGATCGTTTCGTCGAAGCGTTCCCGCACCCCATCGGGGACCAGGAACTGGGCGTCCTCCGGCCAGCCGTAGGCCCTTTTCGCCGCCTTGACCTCCTCTGGGCCCAAGGGATCGCTGTGGGCCTTGGCCGTGCCGGCCACGTGCGGGGCGCCGTAGCCGATGACGCTGCGCACCAGGATCAGCGTCGGCCGCTTGGTCTCGGCCTGGGCGGCGGCCAGCGCGCGCTCCAGGGCCTCCCGATCGTTGGCGTCGGCGACGTGGGCGGTGGCCCAGCCGTAGCCCTCGAAGCGTTTGGCGACGTCCTCGCTGAAGGTCAGGTCGGTTCCCCCCTCAATGCTGATGCTGTTGTCGTCGTAGATCCAGCAGAGGTTGGAGAGCTTCAGGTGGCCGGCCAGGGAGGCGGCCTCGCCGGAAATCCCCTCCATCAGGTCGCCGTCGCTGCAGATGGCATAGACGCGATGGCCGAACAGGCTGTGGCCCGGGCGATTGAACCGCGCGGCCATCCAGAGGCCGGCAATGGCCATGCCGACGCTGTTGCCGATCCCCTGGCCCAGCGGCCCGGTGGTGGTTTCGACGCCCACGGTGTGGCCGCGTTCCGGGTGGCCGGGGCAGAGGCTGTCCAGCTCGCGGAAGGCCTTGATGTCGTCGAGGCTCACGGCGGGACGTCCATTGGCATCAACCCCGGCGAGGTGCAGCAGGGCGTAGAGCAGCATCGAGGCGTGGCCGTTGGAGAGCACGAAGCGGTCGCGGTCCGGCCAGTCGGGCGTCTGGGGGTCGTATCGCAGGACCCGGGTCCACAGCTCGTAGCCGACGGGCGCGAGGCCCATGGGCGCCCCGGCATGGCCGGACTGGGCCTTTTCGACGGCGTCGATGGCCAGGGTGCGGATGGTGTCGATGGCGACACGGTCGATGGTCGCGGCGGACGCGGGGGCCTTCGCCTTGGGGGAAGTCTGCAAATCCATGGTCAGGCGCTTTCGGCTGGCGCGGGGCATGAGCCAGGGTTGCGTGGCCACGACGCCCTCGGTGCTGTGCAGCGAACGGTCGCCGGCGCGAGGGGTTCCGCTACGGCGGCGGCTCGAAGGGCGCGAGCGCCGAGATCTGGCCGCTGTCGAGGTTGAAGCGGACCTTCTGGCCGATCGTGGCGGCGGTGAGCATGGCGGTCTTGGCGACCGGGAAGGGCTGGGTCCCGGCGGGCCAGTTGATGGCCTCGACCGGCTCGTAGGCGATGGTGATCCGCCCGGTCGGCACGTCGATGGCCTTCACCACGCCCACAAACTGAAGCTGGTTGACCGGGGTCGCGGCCTTGGCCGGCGGGGCGTTTGACGAGGCCGGCTTCGAGCCGCCGGAGCCGCCGCCCTTTCCGCCGCCGCCACCGCCGCCTCCGCGATGGCCGCCGCCACCGCCGCCGCCGATCTGGGCGTGGGCCACGCCGGCGGCCATGAGAACGACGAGGATCGGGGCGAGGCGTTTGAACATGAATCGATCCTTAGCCTGGAATTGCGCCCGAATGATCGCGGACCGGCCACGAAGCTGCAACCTGGCCGCCTGGCGACCGGGCCCTTTCTACTCAGGTTCCCGACCGACCTGACCGCAGTCAGTCGGGACTGGGCCAGGCGGCCCGGTGGTGTTTGCGGATCGCCGAGGCCATTGCGCGGCTGGCGGCGAACGGGTCACATGCGGCGGGCCGATTTGGGGAATTCGAGCGAATGCGGCGAGCTGTCTGGAAAATGATCGTGGCCGCGGCGGCGCTGGCGGCGACCGGCGCGCCGGCCCGCGCGGCCATCGAACGGGTAGAGGTCACCGAGCGGACGCCGTTCGCCGGCGGCATGAGCTTCGGTGCGGCGGGGGCCTACGAGAAGATCCGCGGGGTCGCGCATTTCGCGCTGGATCCCAATGCGTCGGCCAACGCGCGCATCGTAGACCTGAAGCTGGCGCCGCGCGATGCGCGCGGGATGGTGGTGTTCGACAGCCCCTTCGTGATGCTCAGACCGGTGAAGGCCGAGGGCTCGACCCTGCTCTATGACGTCAACAACCGCGGCAATATCGGCATCCTGGGCCAGGTGAACGGGCGCAGTCCGGCGCTCAACGACCCGACCACGGCGGCGGACGCCGGCGACGGCTTCCTGATGCGCCACGGCTTTTCGCTGCTGTTCTCGGCCTGGACCTGGGACGTGGCGCCGCCGCCGCCGGGCGCCAAGCCGCTGGTGTTCTCCCCGCCGGTCGCCAAGGGGCCGGGCGGGCAGGCGATCACCGGGCCGGTGGAGAACGAGTTCACGGTCGATGCGCCGGCCGAGGTCGCGGTCTACGCCGGCATGGCGGGCCTGACCTATGAGCCGGCGACGCCGGACGATCCGAAGGCGGTGCTGACGGCGCGGGCGCGGCCGGGCGATCCGCGGGTCCCGCTGGCGCGGACGTCCTGGCGGTTCGTGGCGCCGGCGCAGCCGGGCGGTCCGGGCCGCGTGCGGCTGGACGGTGGCTTCAAGCCCGGCGTGATCTACGAACTGACCTACATCACGAAAGATCCCAAGGTGACGGCGGCGGGGCTGGCGGGCATCCGCGACCTGCTGGCCTGGTTCCGCGACCATCCGTTCGAGGGCGCGCCGGCGCCGAAGCAGGAGCTGATCTTCGGCATCAGCCAGTCGGGGCGGCTGATCGGGCGCATGCTGCACGACGGCCTCGACGTGGACGAGACGGGGCGGTTGGCGTTCCAGGGCGCCTATCTGGAGGTGCCGGGCGGCGGAGGCGGCGGCGGGTTCAACAGCCGCTTCGTGCAGCCGACGCGGCATCCCTCGATGCTGCAGGAGCACGATCATCCATCGGACGCCTTCCCGTTCACGACCGCGCCGTCGAAAGACCCGGTGACGGGCAAGACGGCCTCGCTGCTGGACCACGCCGCTGACGCCAAGGGCCAGACGCCGAAGGTGATGTTCGCCAACACCTCCGCGGAGTTCTGGAACCGCGACGCCTCGCTGATCGGCACGACGCCGGACGGAGTGAAGGACGTGGCGCCGGCGCCGGGCGTACGACTCTACGCCTTCATGGGCTCGCAGCACTATGTGGGCCGCAGCCATGTGCGCGCGCCGTACCTGAGCTGCGTGTCGACCACCGACCATTACCTGCCGATGCGGGCGCTGATCCTGGCGCTGGACAGGTGGACCGCCGGCGGCGCCGAGCCGCCACCCAGCGCCTATCCGCAGGTGGCGAACGGCGGCCTGCTGAGCGTCGCGGCCTATGACGCGGCCTTCCCGAAGGGGATCGGCCTGACGCCGCCGACCGACAACCTGCACGAACAGCGGTTGGACTTCGGATCGCGGTTCGAGAGCGAGGGGATCGCCGATCACATCCCGCCGGCCAAGGGCCCCGACTACGTCAGCCGCGTGCCGGCGCCGGACGCCGACGGTAACGACCGCGGCGGAGTTCGGATGGTCGAGATGGAGGTCCCGCTGGGCACCCACGCCGGCTGGAACCTGCGCGCGCCGGAGACCGGCTTTGCCTGGGCGACCGCCCGCTTCGACGGCAGCTTCGTCCACTTCGCCCGCACTGAGGCGGAGCGGAAGGCGGCGAAGGACCCACGCCCCAGCCTGGCGGCGCGCTATCCGACGCGAGACGCCTATGTGGCCAAGGTGAAGGCCGCCGCCGCGGCGCAGGTGAAGGCGGGCTTCCTGCTGCCGGAGGACGTGGACCGCGCCGTGGCCGAGAACGTCGGGCTCTATGACCGCGTCATGGCGCACGATCCGGCGGACCGGAGCTGTGAGTACCTGTTCGCGAAGTAGCGGCCGAAGAGCGGAGACCCGAAGGCCTCCGCTCCGCCGCAAGCTAGTCGATCCGCTTCGCCCGGGTTTCGCTGCCGAGTTGGCGCATGACGAAGCCGGTGGCGCGGCCCTGGCCGTCGAGGTCGAACTCGATGGAGGCGTCCAGGTCCTTATGGAAGAACTTGGTCGGCGAGGCGGGCAGCAAGTCCAGTTCGGGGCCACTGGGGATCTGGGCGCGCGGGACGCCGTCCTCGCCGCGCGGGCTTCCGCCGAGGAACCGGGCCTTCAGACGGCCATCCCCGACGCTGACGGTCATCACCGGGCCGCCGCCCTCGCCCTGATAGCGGCCGGCGAACGCGGCGAGCGCCTCCGGCGGCAGGTCGATCGCCGGCGCCCGTTGCGGCAGGGGCGCCGCCGCGCCGGGCGGACGGTGGATCAGGGTCAGGGGGAGCGAGGTCTCGCCCTTGATGAAGCGGCCCTCGATCCATTGGCCGTCTTCGCTGAGTTCGCCGGTCACCGAGACGGTGTGCATGGTGATGGTCACCTGGCGGCCCTCGCGGTTCACCGAGACCGCGGGACGGCCCAGCTGGTTGCGGTCTGGGCTGTCGAGCCAGGCGTAGGTGCCGTGGACGTTGGACTTGAGGCGGAAGATCAGCCGGATCAGGCCCTCCTTGGTCTCCAGCCGGCCGTCCCAGAAGCCGTCCAGCCCCTCGAAGCGCGGCGCCGGCGGAAAGGCGCCGCGGACGAAGTCGAGGGCGGTGGTCATGCCGTGGGCCAGCCACTCGCCGATCCAGCTGTCCCGCTCGGCGTCATAGCGGGCTTCGTAGAAGCCCTGGGTGTAACCGATGACCATGGGCGCCAGGAGGGTGAAGGACAGTCGTTCAGCTTCGACCAGGACATCGTCGGCGGCCAAGCCGAAGAAGCCGTAGTCCGGAGTGTCCATGGCCGCGGTCAGGCCGCCGTCCTCGTTGCTGCGTATATGCAGGGCGAAGCGGCTGCCGCCGGTGGGGAAGGTCGCGATCCAGTCGCCGATCGCCACGTGGGCCGGGCCGGAGACGGGCCCACCCGCACGGCGTTCGACGTCAGCCTTCAGCTCGCGCCAGTGGGCGAAGCCGTATTCGCGAGCGATCTGGTGCTGAGCCTCGGCCAGCTTGGCGGCTGGCGTGGCGGCGCGCAGCCGGTCGAGCCGCTGCTTGGCTTCATTCTTCAGGTGTTCGAGGTTGGGTTTCGCCGGCAAAGCACGCGCGGCGACCGTCCCGGTTCCGGGATTTTGCATCATAGACCTTCCTTCCGATGAAGCCCGGTGTCCGCACCACGGGCAGGAAGTCAGGGATGAAAGAGATCGAGACGTCGAGCGGGCTGAGCCCTTTACGCGGACAGTCGGCCTCCCGAAGGCCGTGCTGAACATAGCAAGGCGCGGCTTGAGGCGGAAGGCCGGATCGTTTTCGGTGTCACGTTTCATAGCGCCGCCGCGGCAGGGCTATTGTAGCCGTGGCGTGGGATCAGACTTTGAGGCTTAAAGACCCTATGGACGCATCGGAACAGATCGATCAGCTGATCGCGGGCATCACGGACTGGCGCGGCGAAACCTTCGCCCGCGTCCGCAAGACCATCCTCGAAGCCGATCCGGAGATCGTCGAGGAATGGAAGTGGATGGGCAGCCCCGTCTGGTCGCGAGACGGCATCCTCGCGGTCGCCAATGCGCATAAGGGCAAGGTGAAGCTCACCTTCGACTATGGGGCGCGGCTGCCGGATCCCGCCAAGCTGTTCAACGCGGGGTTGGAAGGCAATCAGCGGCGGGCGATCGACTTTTTCGAGGGCGACAAGGTCGATGCGCCGGCCCTGCAGGCGCTGGTCCGCGCCGCCGTCGAGTTCAATCAGCTCAAATCGAAGAAGAAAGCCTCCCGCTAGGACCTGCCCTCAACACCGCTCATCCCGGCGAGAGGACAGAGCATTGGTATCCAACTGATTTCATTGGATAAAAATACCTTCCTATCGCCTGTGTAGGAACTGTGCAGAAAAATCTGCACGGGCTGGCCGGAAGAGGCCAACCTTGGCAGTTCCTAGGGATTCCGACAACCGGCTGAGGCCAGCCGGTTGCGGCGGCAGGCCGAAACCTGCCGCCAAGCGGAGCCGTCTCAAGCGGGGGCGCCAGTCTCGGACCTCGGCTCGATGAGCCGCAGGACGATGCGACCGGTGAGCGGAACCGCATCGCAGTTCAGGTTGAAGCCCTTGCCGTCCTTGTTCGGCCATGCCGCCCCGATGGGTGTCCAGATCGCGGCGGTGCCTTCGCCATTGACGCGGTAGAGCCGGTGGGTCGGCCGACGCGGCGTTTCGGCAGCGGCCGGAGTTTGGGCGGCTGGCGATTGGGTCTTGGTGCTGGCCATGGTGGTTCTCCGTAATCCGCCGCGGGACCATCCCGCGGCTTCATGGGGAGCCAAGGCGTCAGGCCATCGAGCCGGCGGTCACACCCCGCGCGTCAGCGCGCCCGAAGGGAGCGGAGCTGCACGGAGCCGAAGGCGGAGGAAGCGAGCTGGGTTGACCGACGGCGGGCCTGGCGCAAAACGCTCACCGTGCGAAGCCGTGATGATCTCCCAAGTACCGAAGGAGAGTCGTGGCTAGATCGTGAACTCATAGTCTGGGTCCGCTCTCGGATGTGAAGGCAAGGTCGCAACTCGACCCGTAGCTGTCATCAGTTCTGTCTGTTTACAGAGAGCTTCGTCGACCCGGCTACTTTGCCCGCCGCAACAGGTCGGCAATGGCCTTCATCCCAGGGTCCTGGCCCTCTAGATAATCGCGGATCGTCCAAGGCGCGGCCACGTCCGGGTCAAGGTTGGCGATTTCCAACGGCACCCGACCGTAGGTCCTGTCGTACTCGGCAGCTTCGGCGAGAGGGGTTGCCGTGGGGCCACCGGGTTGAGCGATGGACGTAAAGCAGTCGCTATAAGACCGACAACCGGAGCGGAAATCGTATCGTTCGGTGGACGGCAGCAGCATGACGCCTGCCTCGTGCAGTTCCTTGAAATCACCCTCGGAGAAGAACATCAGCCGGTCTCCCACCGGCTCGCCCACGATTACGACCCGATCTCCCCCAGCCACTTTCAAGTAGGCGACGCTTGCTATGCCCGCCGAAACGGTCGCGGGGCCCGTGAGTACGAAAAAGCGCCCAGGGGTGGGCAAAGCGGACGGCCAGGCGCGCATGAAATCGCGATTGAGGAGGAAGTTGCCGCCGGTGTCCCAACGCATGTCGAGCACGACGTTTGTCCGGCCCAGACGCTTTCTGTTCGCTTCGGCCTCTGTGAGAAAATCATGAAGCTTTCGCTCGGGCCTATCGACATTGCCTCTCAGCTGAACGACCACCGCATCAAGCTCGGGTGCATCGCGCCAGCGGTAAATCGTGGCGCGGTCTTGGAGAGCCCACGGGGTCCGGTCGGCAGCGGGCAGACTCGACCAGTCGGGCTCGCGCACCTTTACAGCCAGAGACCGTTCAACGATCTGGCCGCTGGGGAGGCGAATACGGTAGCGCGCGGACTGAGGCGTGTTGGCCACGCCCAGCGCGTTCAGCAGGTCCAGCCGGTTCAGCAGGGTGGAGAACGTTAGGTCTCGGTGAGCCGCCGGTCCGCCGGTGAGTGACCGGCCCACCGTCCTCAGCGCGGGCAACCCGTGACCATCGATGGCGATCAACTCACCGCCGAGCAGATCGGCGTTGGAGGGATCGGCAAGCGTGACAAAGAAGCGGTCGCCCAGGACGGTGAACCCAAGCGGAGCGCCGGCTTTGCGGCCGAAGAAGCAGCTGGAGTGCAAATTATCCGCCAGCGCGGTGATCCGGCAGATCTCCACCGTAAGCGCCGCCTCGGACACGTGTCCGGCCCTCGATTCCAGCTTGACGAGCCGTTGCTCTGCCTTGATCCGGGCGGAAGGCGAATAAGCGCGGGAGGGTTCAAAAACCTCGCGCCGGAACACAGCGAGGTCTTGCATCTGGTTCTGCCTGTCTGGGGACTGCGCGACTGCCCCGCTGGCGAGAGCCAGGGCGATCATCAGGCCGAGTCGGGCGAAGCGGGCGGCGTCAGCCAAAGCGGAGGTTGATTGCATTTAAGGCAGACTGTCTGGTTTCTGCGTGCAGGTGAAGGGCGGCTCTCCCCCCAATGCCGTCGTTGATCGAGTCCGCTTTCGCGGCACAACGCTGACTACCGGTTTCGAACCTTCGCGGACTTTCAGAAGTTCGGGTTCACGGTGGCTTGAGCTTTCAGAATGTCGCTCACGCCTCGATGTCAGGTTCATCCGGATAGAAGCCGCCATGATCGGCGGCGAGTGGCACACGCTGATCTGGCCAGACGTTGCACCATAGGCAGGCCCACCCGAGGTTCGATAGATCGTTCTGAGCGTCGCGAAGGTAGGGATCGACGTGCTCTAAGCTACCGATCCGGCGACCTACCTCAGCCCAAAGATTTCTCCGCCCCTCGATTACCGGCTTCTGTTCGACCGCCAGCGACCGGCAATACATGCATCGCCCCTTGGCGGCTTCGATCAGCCCCCACATGCCCGGCCCGGTGAGCCTTGGGGAGATCAAGGTGGGTGTCAGGGACCGATGCACGCGGTTGGCGCGCTTCGACGCTTGGTAGCAACGACGCATCCTTTCGGTGTTGATCGTGCGTGCCATGTAGTCGGCGAAGGATGTGTATTCAGGCGGCCGGAAGGTCAGGCGCTGGCTGTTGCAAGGCATCGAACATCTCCGCATTGGCCGCGCGCTGGCGCTCCTCATATTTGAGCCGCCGCGCCACGAACTTCTCATGCTTCCGAGCCAGGTCTTTCTTGGTGGACCATTCGTCGGACTGGTCCAACGGGGTCAGCCCGAAATCCTTCCTGAAGCCCTCTGCCATCTCAAACGCCTTCAACCCGAGCTTGGCGGCCCTCTCCTGCATCTCCGGCACCACCTCTTCTTCCTCGGCGAACTCCCAATACCCGCTGATCCAACTGCGCTGGCTATCCACCTCGGTCCGGAGACCCATGGCGGCTTCGGCACGTTTGATGCCGAACGCTTCCCAATCCACGCCCGGGTATTCCGGCAGTGCCGCGAAGTTCGAGTGCGCAGTTCCGGCGGCGCCGTTCGAGTCGTCGTGCGTCTCCGACTCCCCGAGCAACGTCGCGGTCGTCCGTGCATATTGTTCGAGGGCGATGGCGAGGTAGAGGGCGGCGAACTTTCGCCTCGCGTTCCATCCCAGCAGGTCGCGGACCCATGTCGCGCTGAGCGTCACGACTGAGGCGATCACAGAAGAGCCCGCTACCAGTCCGATGATCCCACCAGCAGTCCAAGCGGTTGTGGGGTCAGCCATCTTGTTTCCCGGTCTTCTTCGGCCAAAAGTCTTCGCGTAGCTTCACCACAGCATACAGCAGGCCGCGGCAGCTCTGGAGGTCCGTTTCGCGGATGCCGGGCCACGTCCGCTCCCCACCGTTGGCGGAAGTTCGGAACGTCCGCCTCTCGCCAATGAGTACATTACAAGTCCGGGTCCGAAATCTCGGCCGAGAAAGCGTACCGCAAACCGGCGACCCGCTAGGTCGGATCACCCGGAACTAGCGCCTCGCGGCCGTCTGGCTCGGCGCATTCGCCGGCGCCATCGCTACCGAGCAATGTTGAATCTTGCCGCTCTGCGCGAGCGCTGCTCGGCAAGCCGTGATGGCCTCGCGATTTCCTTCGATGAGATTGGCGTCGGCCGTTAGCTGCGCCCATCGCTCGGGATTGGCCGCGTTCATCAAGGTGGCACCCGCGCTCCAACGATCCTGGCGCAGCACCAAGGCGGCAACGCGGGTGTTCAATCCAAAGGGGAAGAGACTCGCGGCAGGTGGCGACAACAAGAGCCCAACGGCCAAGGCTATGCCGCCGGTCCAGCAGATCGTGCGGAAGTGCCGATCCTGAGCCTGGGCTTGGCCAACGATAGCCGCCAAACGCGCCCGCTCGCGTTCGGCCTCTTGAGCGGCGCGGTCGAGCTTCTGCGCTGCTTCGCGGATCAGGTTGGCGCCGGCGTTGGCGATGGCCTGGCCCTGCTGTTCCGGAGTGCGGCTCAGCGCGGGGGATTTGAGGACGGCTTCAAGCCTCTCGCCGATCTCGTCCAGCCCGTTGCCGATGACAGCTAGGTCCTGACTGTAGTCGGGCGGCCGGGTCTCGCGGATCGACGCGGGCAAGGCTTCGATTGCGCGCCGCAGCACCGAGACCTCCGCCCGCAAATCCTCGAACGCCTGAGCGGGATCACCCGCATGGTCATGCGCCATCCTCACCTCCACGCCAACTACAACGACATGCCCCGATCACGGTCTCGCCCGATCTGCATCGCCGCTTGCTGCACTGTCGGCGCCGCCATGACCCGGGCGAGCGTCGAGCCCGGCCCGATGCCCAAGGCCGGCGCACGGGCGCGCACCAGCGACTCAAGCTGCGGGTCGCGCTTCAGCGCGCCCGCCATTGCCTTCATGCGGCCCTCCAGGCCTCTTCGCGCCTCGCCGTGCCGCCAACCGTCAAGCCGCTCGTGCTGTGCTTCCAGCCGCTTCCATTCCTTCACCAGGCGGTCGGCCTTCAATGCAGGATCGCGCCGCACGCGCTCCTCATGCCGGATCGCACCGGCTAACTCGGCGCCGCGCTCCGTGCCGCGAAGATCCCGCATCGCGCGCCAGGTCGCCGGCTCGTGACGCAGGGCGTTGTGCAGGTCGCGCGTGGCGCCCGGCCGCGTCTGGTCCAGCGCCGTCCCGGCCTCGTGCAATTCACGCTTCTGATATTCGAGCACAGGCAGCTTCTGGGCGCGCATGCGTTCAGCATCATCCAAGGCCCGCGCGTAGCGCTCGGCGGCCGGTTCAAGCGATTGCCCCGGCAACGGGGCGGTGCGCGCCGGCCCAGGTGCAAATCCTTCGGCGCGGCCGATCTGCGAAAGCTTCGCGGGGTTGTTCAAGGTCAGCCCATCGAACATACCGCGCTTGCGCATCGGCTCGGCCTCCGGGGCGGCGGTGCGGTCCCGCGCCGTGCGCCGGATGCCCTCGGGCACAACAATCGGCTGCTCGATGCCGCGCCGCGTTGCGTAGTCCAACGTGGTTTCCTTGAGACCAGCCCGCGAGAGGCGTGCGGACAAGGCGCCTACGTCTTTGAATTCCTCCCGGCCGGCATAGAGCGTCACCGCGTCTCTGTGGCGGCTCATGCCGACGTAGGTCAGGTGCCGGTCCATCGTGCCGGACGCCAGCACATAGGTCCGGTCCACCGTCGCACCCTGGGCCTTGTGGATGGTGGTGGCATAGCCGTGATCGACGGCCGCATAGTCGGCCATCGAAACCGATACCTGGCGGCCTTGGCCAGGACCCTTGGCGTTGTCGAGGCGAACCTCCAATCGGCCGGCCTCGGTCCGCTCCACCGTGCCCAACATCCCATTCTTCACGCCGAGGTCGCGGTTGTTCTCTCGGAACAGCAGCCGGTCGCCGGCCGCAAAAGACCGCTCACCTTCCGTCGTCTGGTAGACTTGCTCGTTCCGGAGTTCGCCTCGATCCTGGCGCACGCTGCGGATCGCATCGTTCAATTCCGCTACGTCCACGCGCCGGTGCGCCAACACCAGACGCGAGCCGTCCGGCCGCACATCCATGTCCGCGATCACGTCGCCCACAATCGCCTTGCGGGCGTCAGCAACATCGTCCTCGAACCGGACTGCGCCGCGTTCGGCATAGGCCGTCAGGCCCTCGTGCGTGCGGTGCTGGGCGAAGTCCACCGACGCCTGCCGCTGCCAGCCCTCGCGTTGCCGGCGGATTTCGCCCAACTCCACGAAACCCGCGCGTTCCGCAACGGCGCGGAAGGCTGCGCCTGGACCGATGGGCTGGAGTTGCTCGGGGTCGCCGACCATCACGACTTTCGCGGCGGCGCGATCAGCCTGTGCCAAGACGCGCGATAGCTGGCGGCTTCCGACCATCCCGGCCTCGTCGATCACGAGCACGCTACGCGCGTCGAGCGCATCCCGGCCACGCTCCCAACTGCGTTCCCAGCTCGCCAGGGTGCGGCTGCGGATACCCGACGATTCTTCCAATCCTTCGGCCGCCTTGCCGGCCAGCGCCGCGCCCACGACCCGATAGCCTTCGGCCTCCCACGCTTGGCGCGCGGCGCCGAGCATTGTGCTCTTGCCGGCCCCAGCCATGCCGACCACGGCCTCGATCCGTTCGGGTCCGGTGATGTGCCGGACCGCCTGGCGCTGCTCCTCGGCCAAGAACGGGCGATCAGCGATGGCCTGCTCGATGTTGTGACGGCTCACACCAAACGTGCGGCTCTCGCCCATCCGGTCGGTGCTGTCTGCCATATGGCGTTCGACCTCGATCATCTCCTTGGTGGAGTAACGGGCGGGTTCCAGGGTGCGGCCGAATTCATCCCTTTGTTCGGGTCGCAGTTCGACCAGCGCGGGCGACGCCATCGCCTTGAGGAACGCGGCCTGGAAGTCGTCCGGATGGTCGATATAGCGGTGCAGCACCTTGGCCACATCGGTGCGGTCGAACACGCTCTTTTCGTTGGTGACGAGGGCCAGCGCCTGCTCCGGCTTTTCGCGGATGAGTTTCGCGTTTCGCTGCGCCTGTTCCTCGTCCTGGCGGGCGCGGACCACGGACTTGCCGCGACGGTCCATCTGCGTGGCGTGCACGCCCATGTGCTGGGTCGGCTCGATCTCCAGCCCGCTGTCGCGATGTGAGCGATGGTCGATGCGGAGGTCGTGGCCGGCGAGGGCCAGATGACGGTTCGCTCGATCTTCCCAATCCAGGCGGATATCTCGGAGCTGATCGTGCGAGGTCGGCCGGCCCAAAGCGGTCAGCCGCTTGTTCTCCAGCTCCAGATCGGACTTCTCGCCAAGGCCGTCGCGCTCGACCTTGCGGGTGGTCAGCATGATGTGGGCGTGGTGGTTGCGCACGTCGGTGTCGCCGTGCGGACTGTGGATCGCGAAATCCACCGCCACCCCGTAGCGGTCGGCGAGGTCGTGAGCGAACTCGCGGGTCAGCTCCAACCGCTGCTCGGCGGTCAGCTCATGCGGCAGCGCGACCTCGATCTCCCGCGCCACTCGCGCGTCCCTGCGCTTCTCCGCCGCCTCGGCCGCATTCCACAAAGTCGAGCGGTCCTGTGCCCACTCGGCATCCACGCCTTCGGGCAAGACGATCTCGGTGTGCTCGACGCCCCGCCGACGTGTGAAGTCGTGGGTCAGGCCGTCGCGTTCATTGGTGAGCTTTTGCGAGGCGCGATAGGCGGCGGCGGCGACGGCGCTGCGCCCACCGCTGCGGCTGATCGGCTTCATCGCCAGGTGATAGATCGCCATGACGCACACTCAGGTAGCGCCACGCGTGGCGGCGATCCTGGCGGGCCAAGGGTGCGCAAGCCCCATACGGCCATCGGTCCGTCGATCCGACACTAACAAGCAGTGAGTTGCGCAGCAACTCGTAAGTGCGCCCTTCGCTAATCCTCACTTCGCTCGGAACGCTCGGTGTAGCCCGCTTTTGAGCAAGCGTGGCAGTGAAGTCGAACCGAAACTCAGCACGCGACGCCTGTCTGTGCCGAGAATCGGCTCACCGGCGTCACGAGAGCATGCGGATGCTTTCAGTTCCCGGAAACGTCACTTCGAACATCGGCGCGTTTGCTCGAAAAAGGTGACGTTGCTTCTGTGTGGCGCTATCTTTCCATCCAAGGGGCGCGCGCATCGGAGGAGACGATGGCGAAGCGTTCAATCGCCGAGCGGCTGGCCCAACTGGAAGCCCAGCGAAAATCGCTACAGACCAAACTCAGCAAGCAAGAACGGGCCAAGGATACGCGACGCAAGGTATTGCTTGGCGCCTTCCTTCTGCACCGGCTGGAGAAGGGCAAGGACGCGTTCTCCAAAGAGCAATTGCCGGACTGGCTGAGGCGCGAGTTGCCCGGCTTCATCACCCGCGAAGATGACGCGGCGCTCTTCGCCGACCTCCTGGGCGAGACGGCGGCCACGCCGCCCTCTGCTGAACCCCGCTAGTCTCGTGAACGAGATCCAAGCGGTGTGGGCGGCGTTCAAGGCGATGCTGCGGGCGGCCCTACGCGACCCCGTCTGGGCCATTGTCGCTGTCATCGCCAGTCCGTTCCGATACTGGCGCGCATGGTTCTTCGGGCTTCTATTCGTAACGATTGTCGCCGTCGTGCTGTCGCTGATCGTGCAACACGTTCTGCCCAAGGGACCGCTCCAGATGGCCGGCAACGCCGCCGTCTCGCTCGTGTTGATCGTCCTGATTTTCCGAATGATCACGCATCCTCTGGTCACTCATTTCGGCGTGCAGGCGGCGGATACCCATGGGACGGCGCGGTTCGCGACAGACCGCGAAATGGCGCCGCTCACGGAGATGAAGGCCGGCCTTCTGATCGGCCGGACTATCCAAACGAAAAGGCCGCTCTACTACGACGGGCCGGCCCACCTTCTGACCATGGCGCCGACCCGCACCGGCAAGGGCGTCGGCACCGTCATTCCGAACCTGCTGACCGCAAACCGCTCGGTGATCTGCATCGACCCGAAGGGTGAGAACGCCGCCGTCACGGGCCAGGCGCGCAATCGCTTTGGACCTGTCCACGTACTCGATCCCTTCGGCGCCACGTCGGTCCCGACATCCGCTTTCAATCCGCTCGACAGGCTGGACCCGGATAGCCTCGACGTGGCCGAGGACGCCGCCGTCCTGGCCGACGCTCTGGTCTACGACGCGCCAGGCGAAGCGGGTGAGGCGCATTGGAACGAAGAGGCCAAGGCGTTGATCACCGGCGTTCTCCTCTACATCGTCGGGGAAGAGCCGCTTGAGCGCCGCACGCTCGTCACCCTGCGGGACTATCTGACGCTGGCGCCCGATGCCTTCAGCGCGTTGTTGGCGCGGATGCAGGCCAGTCGCGCGGCCGGGGGCTTGGCCGCGCGCGCGGCGAACCGGCATCTCGGCAAGTCCGACCGGGAGGCCACGGGCGTGTTGTCGTCGGCGCAACGCCATACGCACTTCCTCGACAGTCCGCGGATGGCGGCGGTGCTGGACAGGTCCGACTTCGCTTTCTCTGATCTAAGGCAGCGTGTCGCGACGGTGTTTCTGGTGCTGCCACCGGATCGGATCGGGGCCTATGCTCGGTGGCTGCGCCTGATGGTCAGTCAGAGCTTGCAGGACGCCATGCGCACCGCGCGCAACGGACAGGGTTCAGTCCTCTACCTGCTGGATGAATTCGCCGCCCTCGGATACCTGGCGCCGATCGAGCGGGCGATGGGCCTCATGGCTGGCTACGGCCTCCAACTCTGGCCGATCCTCCAAGACGTTCACCAACTGCGCGCCACCTATGGGGAACGTGCGGGCACGTTCCTCTCGAACGCGGGCGTGCTCCAGGTGTTTGGCGTCAACGACTACGACAGCGCGAAGATGGTCTCCGACCTACTGGGTTCCGAGACCGTAGTGTTCCAGACGGCCAGTCGCGCCTTGGACAGCGAGAAGTCCGGTCTGAGCTATTCTGGCCACCACACCGGGCGGCCGCTCCTGACGCCCGACGAGGTGCGCAACCTCGGGCCGGACCTTGAGTTGCTGTTTCTTGCCGGCCTACGTCCGATTGTGGCGCAGAAGCTCCGCTACTATGCCGACCGAGAGTTTTTGGGGTTATTTGATCCATCCTGACGCACGGCCTATCCCTAAGGCCAAGCCTTGAGACCGTCCCAGCGCTAGGCCGGGTCGTTCGGCACCTTCGTGAGGCCGTGGCGCTTCGGCCTTTTCGATCAACACCAAAAACACGCGGGCTAGGACATCAGAGTGGTAAGGGCCGGGCTGTCCACGATTCGTCATGCGGCGATCCGCGATAGCGGCGTCTAGACGGTGGTGCTGTCGGGCTCAGGCATCGCGATGTTGGATAGTTTCACGCCGTCGAACTCCCAATAGTCGAAGCCCGGAACTGACGGCCAATTATAGCCCATGCGGCGGATGACGATCATGGCCGCTCCTGACACCGACATATCTGCACCCTCAAATCGCACAGATCGGTCACCGGACACCGTGCACGTGATAGTCGGGTCCTTCGTGAAAGTGAGCGTCGCGCCCGTTGTGATGCCCAGAGCGGGGAAATTGCGCCGCTCGGCGCGGGCGCGGGTGTCATTGATCGCCGAACGCTGAACCGGCGTGATGGCTTGCTCGCTGTCCGAGGGAGACACGTTTTCGAGTGCGACCAACTCAATGATCGCCTTCACGACATCAGGATCGGCGGTAAAGAATTCCCGGTTGCCGCGTGCCCGCTTCTCTCCGAACACGAAGTGCAATGTCCGCTCAAGCCTCGCACAGTCAGGCACCCGTGCAGCGAAATAGCACTCGAAAGGCAGGGGCAGCGACGTGTTGTCCAACTGCTTCACGCGCGACGCCACGTCGTCCTGCCGCGTAAGCCCGACTTTGATGTATCCGGGCATGGCGGCGTTGGTGAGAATGTAGACAAAGCCTTCTGACACGCCGTTCTTGCTCCTCCGAGTTCACACAAGCTGATTTGAACCGTCGCCTACCACCGCGTAGGACGCGAGGTGAACGGTCTGAGCCGGTAGTACCAGTGCGCTCTGACAGGTACTACAAGCCGCGATGAGGGCCGGGGGAATGTCCATGCGCTATCTTGGAGCGTCTGTGTTGGGCGCCATGGTGCTCATCTTGGGCGGCTGTACGTCTAGCGGCATCGCCCAGATAGGCCCGAACACCTATACGGTCACAAATACCGCCATTACCAGCTTCGGCGGCGCTGCGTCGGCAAAAGGTGGCGCGTACAAGGCCGCTGACGCCAAGTGTGCCGCCGACGGCAAGAAGGCCGTCATCATCAACAATTCGACCCAAGCCACGATTGCGTCAGGCAGCGCGGACGTGACGTTTAGGTGCGAGTAGGCCTCTTCGGCGGCGCGCCCTTAGCAAGCACGCCCTCAAACGCTTCTTGCCCTTTGGTAGGGTTTAGGCGGCCAACAGTGCAGGCTTGGCTCCCGTGTCGGCGACAATGGGAGCTCCCCGCCAAACCCTGGTTTGCTACCATCGTAGGCCTAGCGGCGGCCCCGCCTCGAAAATCACTCGTTGGTAAATCGCGGCAGCGACCTCATGCCCCCTGCCGCCATCCCACCAGTTCAACTCCGCGCGGAGACAGTGGCCCAGCTCTACCAACAAGCGGACGGCTTGGCGCTTGCTGCCATATTCCCGCTCATGGTGCAGGTGCTCAGCCAGCTCCGACGCCCTCAGACGGAACTCAGGTTCGACGCAATGGTCAGGAACTCCGAGGGAATTCGCATCCTCCAGTGTCCGGAGCAATCGATTACTCTCGCCTGCCGACAGGCAATGATCAGAACCAGTTTCTGGGGATTCATTGGTATTCATCTGCCGTGTTCCTAACATGCATATGCCCAGTGCGGGCTACACATCAGGGCTGGCGTCACCCAATGTTGTTCAATCCTAGCAGATTCTTGGCCGTCACTCCACTCTCACGAAAGATGAGCCCGCAAGTGCGATTGGGCCTCGACCCTTCATCCCGGTTCCGCCGTCGCCGCCGGTGACGTCGGCAACGCCATCGTGGCAATGAGAGCGGGTTTCACAACGCTGATGTAAGTTCACACCCCGGCGAGCCGCTCCGTTTCCGAATGCTGCGCGGGCGGGCTGACGAAGCCGAAATCGAAGATGTTGCGGCCTAGGGCTTGAGTCGGACCCCAGGCCCGCCGGCCGCATCGGCCGCGATGAAGATGATACCGCCGTCTTCCAGCGTCGTTTGGAGCCGATCCAGGGTCCCGCTCTGGACGCCGCCCTTTCTGGATTCGAACCGCATGACCGTGGCGGGAGACACGCCCGCAGCCTTCGCGAGATCGCGAACGCCAAGACCCAGCGCAGTTCGGGCCAGCTTGAGCTGCAAGGGCGAAATGGCCGGCATCTACTGAAAAGGTCCGCTTAGCTTGACGGAGTTAGTACGTGGTGATAACTTTCAATCACCACGTACTAACTGTCGCTCGATACCGACCCGTCGGGCGAGTCACTGCACGGGAACTCTACATGCGTGATCTGCAATCTGCACCAGGCGGATGCCTCTCTCGACGCGCCGTACTCGCCGTACCCGCGGGGTTGGCCCTGACGTCGGCGCTGGTGACCTCAGCCGCCGCCGACGACGCGACCCGCCTTTGTACGCGTTGGCTCGCCAATGAGGCGGAGCAGCACCGCCTCTGGCGCCGTCGGGACGACATGGAAGGCGATCTCTTCCACCATCATCGGTGGTCATCGCTGACCGAGGCCGAGCGGCAAGCCTTGCCACAGGCCCGCGCTCTACATGCAATCGACGCGCGTCTGGCGAGGATTCATGCGGAGCGCGAG
>NZ_DATAPY010000064.1:0-13194 GCF_036264965.1 Phenylobacterium sp. | reverse complement strand
CGTTGTAACGGCGCGGGTCGGGTATCTCACCCAGGATCTCAACAACCGGCATCCGGGCTCCACATCTCTGCAAAGCCCACAAAGAAGCCAACACGATCCCAGCCGCAACACCTTCAGCTACTCACATGCGATTCCCCTGCCCTTAATGGGGAGGGTGGCCGAGCCAAAAGCGAGGTCGGGTGGGGAAGTCTGGGCCAGAACTCCGAAGGCGGCGCTTGGACGCGGTTCCCCACCCTGACCGCTTCGCGGTCTGTCCCTCCCCATTAAGCTACCGGATTCACACATCTTGGTAGCTGGCGTGGAGTCGGGTGCCCTGCTTGGCGGCTTGGAAGTAGAGCCAGCCCTCGAGCATGACGATGGGGCCGGGTTTTCCGTAGTAGCCGGTCCACCCTCCGAGGCGGGCGCAGACCCACGCGCCGTAGGCGAGGGAGCCCTTGGGATGGGGGTTCTTCTGTCGCTGGGTCTTGCCTTCGAGCTTGGCGCAGAAGGCTTCCAGCAGGGGCTGGTCATCCGGTTCGAAGGCGTCGGTGATCGGGCGCAGCGGTCCGGGCGCGGCTTGACCGTCGCGGGCATGGACCAGTTGCTGGACGGTGACGGCGGCGACGAGGGTGGCCATGACCAGGTTGCGCAGGGGCGCCTCCTCCTCGACGAGCAAGCCTTCGATGTCGAAGCCGCGGGTCTTCAGGGTGCGGAACAGCTGCTCGATGGCCCAGCGCCGGCGATAGAGGTCGGCGACAGCCAAGGCCTCGATGGCGTTGGTGACGGCGTGCGTGGTCATCAGCCGCCAGTGGACAGCGGGCTCGCCGGGCGGCGGGGTCTCCTCGCGCACATCGACCATGGACACCGCGAGGCTCTTGGGACCTTCAGGCGCGCCGTTCCGGGGCCGGGCGACCTGGGCCGTCGTGAAGCGGACCGCCACCTTGGCCTGGCGCGCCCTGCGGCCCGGCTTGGCCGGCAGGTCCAGCTCGGCCCGGCCGGCGACCGGCAAGGCGTCGACTTGCTCAAACAGCCGGCCGCCGTCCTCCAAGGCTCGGTCGTGGGCCGCCCGCACAAGAAGATCAGCCTCGGCCGGACGGTCCGCGAAGGCCTGGAAGATGTCGTTCTCCCGGTCGCCGATCACCGTCAACCGCGCCGCCGAGCGGCAGACCTCGGCCGAGCGGCGGGTCCCGTCCAGCCAGCGCTGGCTCTCCTTCTCGGCGACCGGCTTGGACCTGCGCTCGGCCTTCTTGCCTTGGGTCCGGCTCAGGAAGCTGGCGTGGGTCAGCCCCAGGATTGCGCCGCTCTCCGCGTCCACCGCCAGAACCGAGTGCAGGTAGAGCCCGCCGCCGCCCTCGGAGCGCACCACCGTGGTGTCCTGGATCGCCAAGACGTGACGACCCGCGCAGCGCAGCCCCGTCCGAGACGCCGCCTCCGTCACCATCGCCGCCGGCGTCACGGCGGCATTGCGCAACAGCCGCGTCAGGCGGATCTCTCCAGCCCGATCCCCGCCCAAGCGGCGAATCCGAACCTGCCGTCCGCCCGTCTCCACAAGGCGGGCATGCAAGAAGGCCCCCCTTTTTCCAGGCGGCGGTCGCCAAACCGCCACAGCGCAAACTCCGACATCAAAGCCTCCCGACTGATCAACAGACGGAATCAGACCTCTCGCTCGCCTGCAAACTGAGATGTGGAATGCCGTAGCCCCACTAAGGGAGGGAAGGCTTGACCTTACTCGCCGCCTCGGTGGCCCTCGCTCGCGCCGTCTCAGTGTCCCCGGCCCGCGCCAGCGCCACGCCCATGCGACGGCGCAAGAAGCTCTCCGGCTTGCCGAACAAACGCAGGTCTACGCCCGGGACGGCCAGGGCTTCGGCGACGCCGTCGAAGGCGACGCCCGTCGCTTCCAGGCCGCCATAGATCACCGCGCTGGCGCCCGGTTCGCGCATGGCCACGTCCACCGGCAGGCCCAGGATGGCGCGGGCGTGGATGGCGAACTCGCTCTGGTATTGGGTGACGAGCGTCACCAGGCCGGTGTCGTGCGGCCGTGGGCTGACCTCGGAGAACCAGACCTCGTCGCCCTTCACGAACAACTCGACGCCGAACAACCCCAGGCCGCCGAGCGCGTCGGTGACCCTGGCGGCGATGTCGCGGGCGGCCTTCAGCGCGGCCGGGCTCATGGCCTGCGGCTGCCAGCTCTCCACATAGTCGCCCTTCACCTGGCGATGGCCGATGGGCTCGCAGAAGCCGGTGACGACCTCGCCGTCCGACAGGCTGCGGACGGTGAGCTGGGTGATCTCGAAGTCGAAGTCGACGCGGCCCTCGACGATGACCCGGGCCTGCTCCACCCGGCCGCTTTCCAGCGCATAGCGCCAGGCCGCGGCGATCCCGTCCGGGCCCTCGACGTAGGACTGGCCCTTGCCGGAGGAACTCATCACCGGCTTGACGAAGCAGGGGAAGCCCACGGCCTGCGCGCCCGCCGCCAGTTCGGCCTCGGTCGAGGCGAAGGCGTAGGCGCTGGTGGGCAGGCCGAGCTCCTCGGCGGCCAGCCGGCGGATGCCCTCGCGGTTCATCGTCAGCTGGGCGGCACGGGCGGTCGGGATCACCGTGGCCAGGCCCGCGGCCTCGATGGCCGCCAGCTCATCGGTGGCGATGGCCTCGATCTCCGGCACGATCAGGTGCGGCCGCTCGGCCTCGACGAGCGCCCGCAACGCAGCGGCATCGGTCATGGCGATGACGTGGGAGCGGTGCGCCACCTGCATGGCCGGCGCATTGGCGTAGCGGTCGACGGCGATCACCTCGCAGCCCAGCCGCTGCAGCTCGATCGCCACCTCCTTACCGAGCTCGCCCGAGCCGAGGAGCATCACCTTGACCGCGGTCGGCGAAAGCGGGGTGCCGAGACGCATCCGACCTACGCCTAGAGCTTCGCCTTGGCGGCGGCGGCCACCGCCTCGGCGGTGATGCCGAAGTGCTTGTAGAGCACCTCGGCGGGCGCGCTGGCGCCGAAGCCGGTCATGCCGACGAAGGCGCCGTCCTCGCCGATGAACCGCTCCCAGCCCATCTTGATCCCGGCGTCCACCGCGACCCGCACATCGGTCTCGCCAATCACCTGGGCTTGGTAGTCAGCGGGCTGGGCGTCGAACAGCTCCCAGCAGGGCGTCGAGACCACCCGGGCGCCGACGCCGTCGGCTTCCAGCAGGTCGCGGGCGGCCATGGCGACGCCAACTTCCGAGCCGCAGGCGAAGATGGTGACCTGGGCGGGAAGGCTGGCGCCGGCCAACTGATAGGCGCCGCGGGCCGAGAGGTTCTCGCCGGCCACGGTCGTGCGGACCGCAGGGACCTTCTGGCGGGAGAGCGCCATCACCGAGGGCGCCTTGGTCGACTCCAGCGCCAGCTTCCAGCACTCCGCCGCCTCCACCGCGTCGGCCGGGCGGAAGACGTTGAGGTTCGGGATCGCGCGCAGGGCGGCCACATGTTCCACCGGCTGGTGGGTCGGCCCATCCTCGCCGACGCCGATCGAGTCGTGGGTCATCACGTGGATCACCCGGATGCCCATGAGGGCCCCCAGGCGGATCGCCGGGCGGCTGTAGTCGGAGAACACCAGGAAGGTCCCTGAATAGGGGATCACCCCACCGTGCAGAGCCATGCCGTTCATGGCCGCCGCCATGCCGAACTCGCGCACCCCATAGTGGACGTAGCGGCCGGCGTAGTCGGGCAGGTCGAAGGCGCCCATGCCCTTGACGATGGTGTTGTTGGAGCCAGTCAGGTCGGCTGAGCCGCCGACCATCTCCGGGATCGCCGGGACCAGTTCGGCCAGCGCCGCGCCGGAGTGCTGGCGGGTGGCGGCGGCCGGCTTCTCAGCCTCGGCCTTGGCGATGTGGGCGTCGACCCCGGCGAAGGCGCCTTCGGGCAGGTCGCCCGCCATGGCGCGCTCGAACTCGGCCTTCAGGTCGGAGGCGGCGAGCTTGGCCTCCCAGGCCTTGCGCACCCTGGCGCTCTTGCGGCCGGCGGCGCGCCAGGGCTTCAGCACCTCATCGGGCACGGTGAAGGGCTCGGCGGTCCAGCCCATAGCCGCGCGCGCCGCAGCGATCTCTGGGTCGAACAGGGTGTAGCCGTGGCTGTGGGGATCGCCTTCCTTGGGGCCCGCGCCCTTGGAGATCTTGGTCTTGCAGGCGATCAGGCTGGGCTTGTCCTGCCGGGTCGCCCAGCGCAGGGCCGCGGCGATCTTCGCGAAGTCGTGGCCGTCGACCGCCTTCACCGCCCAGCCGGCGGCCTTGAACCGGGCCAGCTGGTCGCCGGTCTCGGAGATCGTCGCCTCGCCGTCGATGGTGGTGTTGTTGTCGTCGAACAGCACCGTCAGCTTGGCGAGCTTGAAACGGCCCGCCAGACTGATCGCCTCGTGGCTGACGCCCTCCATCAGGCAGCCGTCGCCGGCCACCACCCAGGTTCGGTGATCGACCAGGCCGTCGCCGAAGCGGGCCGCCACATGCCGCTCGGCCATGGCCATGCCCACCGCCGTCGCCAGGCCCTGGCCCAGCGGGCCGGTGGTCGTCTCCACGCCCGGCGTGTGGCCGTACTCCGGGTGGCCAGGGGTGTTGGAGCCGAGCTGCCGGAAGTTCTTGATCTGCTCCATGGTGACCGCCTTCACCCCCGTCAGGTGCAGCAGGCTGTAGAGCAGCATCGAGCCGTGACCGGCCGACAGTACGAAGCGGTCGCGGTCGGCCCAGTCCGGGCGGGCGGCGTCGTACTTCAGGAACTTCGTGAACAGGACCGTGGCCACGTCGGCCATGCCCATCGGCATGCCCTGGTGCCCGGATTTTGCTCTGTGCACCGCATCCATCGAAAGCGCGCGGATGGCGTTGGCCATGGATTGGAGGGGCGCAGGCATGGGCGTCAGTTCGTCCGGCGTTAAGGAATGGCGGCGGGGTCGCACGCGGGCGCGGACGGGTCAAGGAATGGCCACCTGATCGCCCTTCGCAAGGCGGCCGACGCAGGTCTATAGATAGGACCACAGGAGAACAGCGATGAGCGGCGGTGAAAGCGCCCTGGACCTGGCGGCCCGGCGGCTTGAACAAGCGGTGCATGTCCTGGAACAGCGGCTGGCGCAGAGGCTGAAGACCGCGGGCGATGCGGTCGGCGGCCTGTTCGACCAGGATCGCGCCAACCTGGCGTCACAACTGGACGAGGCCCGCGCCCGCGAGCGCGAGCTGGAAACCGCCGGCGCCGAGGCTTCGGCCGCGCTGGGCCGCGCCATCGTCGAGATCCGCGCCGCGCTGAACGGCTCCGCCCCGCCGCATTCCTCGACGGAGCACTAAGGCGATGGCCCAGATCAGCGTCGAGGTGAACGGCCGGCCCTACGCCGTCGGCTGCGAGGACGGGCAGGAAGCGCACCTGATCGAGCTGGCCAAGATGTTCGACCACCAGGTCCGCCAGGTCGGCCAGGACATGGGCCAGCTTGGCGACACCCGTCTCTTCCTGATGGGCGCCCTGCTGCTCGCAGACGAACTGGCCGACGCCCGCGGCCGCCTCGCCGCCCTGCAGACCGAGGCCGCGCGCCTGCAGTCCGACCGCTCCCGCGTCGAGACCCGCGCGGTCCTGGCCCTGGACAACGCCGCCAAGCGCATCGAGAAACTGGCCAGCGAAGAGGCGTAAGCGCCGCCTTCCGACCGTGCTAAGCTCGCGCATCAGGATGGAGCGCGACCATGGCTTCTCTCGATAGCGTGCGGGCCGGCGGCCTCTTCTCCGGCGACAGCTGGGTCTGGTGGCAGGCGCGCCGCCTTCGCTACAACCTCGTCCTCGCGGCCGGCGGCTGGATCGCCTATGCGGCGGCGATCGGACTGAACTACGCCTTCGGCCATCCGGTCTGGAAAGACTGGCGCGGCGGCCTGGGCATGACGCTCTTCCTCGGGACCGCCTTTCTGGTGGTCATGGGGATCGCCAATGTCGCCTATCTGCTGGGTCCCGCAGTGGAGGGCTGGGCGAGACCGGCCGACGTCGATCACTACCGCCGCAACGCCTACGCCATGGGGCTCTGGGGTTCGTTCGCCGTGCCGTTCGTCTTCCCGCTGGTCCAGCTGGCGATGCTGATCGCCAACAGCTGACGCGGCTTCGCTTGAGAACCCGTCGCCGCGGGCCTACATTGCTAAGCGGCGGGTCTGCTGCGGCCCACGTCGAAGGCGACATATTCCAGCGACCTTAATTCACTCATAGGGAGCTGTCCCTGCTCGTGACCGTGGTTGCGAGCACACGGCGCCCACCTGGTCTACCAGGTCGAGGGAATGAAACAGTCCTTCACGGTTCTCGCGGCGCCGCCACCGTTTCCCCCTAAGTCATTCTTTTGTGCGTAGGATCGGGCCGTGACCAAGCCGCTCGACAAGAAGGCGCTGCGCCGGGAAATGCGCATCCTGCGCCGCCGCTTGCTGGATGAAACGCCGGACGCGGCGCGTCGCGCGGCGCTGAAGCTGCCGGTCTCCCGTTTCAGCCGGTTCAGCATCGTAGGCGCCTATTGCGCCCAGGGGACCGAGCTCGATCCGGGGCCGATCCTGCAGGCCATCATCGAGCTGAACCCGGACCGCGCCCAGGCGGCCCTACCGGTCGCGGTCGACAAGACCTCGGCGCTGCGCTTCCGGCTTTGGCGACCGGAAGATCCCCTGAAGCCGGACGTCTACGGCATCCCCTCGCCGATGCCCTCGGCGCCGGAGGTGCTGCCCAACCTGCTGATCACGCCCTTGCTGGCGTTCGACAGGCATGGCGGGCGGCTCGGCCAGGGCGGCGGCCATTACGACCGCACGCTGAAGGCCCTTCGCCGGCAGCGGCCGGTTTTCGTACTCGGCGTGGCCTTCGCCGGCCAGGAAATCGACGAGGTGCCCACCGACGCCCACGACCAGCGACTCGACGCCATCGTGACGGAGACGGAATTCATAGAAGTGGCTAGAGAAGCCCCCATGAAAGCCCCGAGATGAGATTTGCCTTTTTTGGAGACGTGGTCGGGCGCGCGGGCCGCGACGGCCTGGCCGACCACCTGCCGGGCTTGCGCAAACGGCTGGGCCTGGAGTTCGTGATCGTCAACGCCGAGAACGCCGCGGCCGGCTTCGGCATCACCGAGTCCACGGCGCGCGAGCTGTTCGAGGCCGGCGCCGATGCGCTCACCCTCGGCAACCACTCCTGGGACCAGAAGGAGGCGCTGACCTATATCGTGCGCGAGCCGCGGCTGATCCGGCCGTTGAATTATTCCGCCTTCTCCGACGCGCCGGGCCGCGGCGCGCAATTGTTCGAGACCGCCGGCGGCAAGCAGATCCTGGTGATCAACCTGCTCGGCCGAGTCCACATGGACTCGCTCGACGACCCCTTCGCCGCCGTCGACAAGGAGCTGGAGGCCTGCCCGCTGAGCGCGGTCGCCGACGCCATAGTGGTCGACATGCATGCCGAGGCCACCTCGGAGAAGATGGCCATGGGCCACTTCTGCGACGGCCGCGCCAGCCTGGTGGTGGGCACCCACACCCATGTACCGACCGCCGACTGCCAGATCCTCACCGGCGGCACCGCCTACCAGACCGACGCCGGCGCCTGCGCCGACTACGACAGCGTGATCGGCAACCAGAAGGAAGAGCCCCTGCGGCGCTTCACCACCCGCATCTCCGGCGGCCGCTACAAGCCCGCCGAGGGCCCGGCCACGGTCTGCGGCGTCTTCGTGGAGACCGACAACGCCACCGGCCTCGCCCGCCGCGTCGAGCCGATCCGTATCGGCGGGCGGCTGAGTGAGACGGTGCCTGCTGTCGAGGCCGTTAGCGTCTAGCTCAAACCCTACGGCTTGGCCGGCGCAGCCTTCTGATCCTTGGGCTGGATCTTGGTGAGGCTTTCGCGGGTCAGGCGGCCGGTCTTCAGGTGATCCAGCTTGGCGAAGCGGCGGTCGGTCATGGCCATCCACTCGGCGAGCGTCACCTTGCCGTCGAGGTCGGCGTCGGCGGCGGCGATCGGCTGCGGCTCGTTCAGCAGCGAATAACGCGCGGCGCCCTCGCGGCCGGCGCCCTTGATCGGGCGGTTGGCCTGGTCGGCCAGCATCTGGGCCGGGTCGCTGCTGCTCCCGACGCCGCCACGTCCGCCCATCCCGCCGCCGACGCCGCCGGGACCGCCCACGGGCCCCGCGCCGCCATCGTCGCGCGGATTGCCGACGCGGCGGCTGCGCCGCTGTTGCGGCTCGGGACCTTCGTCGAAGCCCATGACCCCGATCTCGGGCACGATCGTGCGCTCGTAGGTCTGCATCTCGATGCCGTCGATCACCCCATCGCCATTGGCGTCGAGCACCTTGAAGGAGTGCAGGGCGTCGGCGCGGAACTCCGCCAGGTCGATCGAGCCATCGTGGTCGGTGTCCACCTGGGCGATCCAGCGGCCGAGGCCGTCGTCGCCGCGGAATGGCTCGCCGGAGGGGCTGATGAACAGCTTCACGCGCGCCGGTCGGGGCCCGCCGGCGCCGGGGCCGTCGCCATCCTCCGAACCGCCGCGCGCGCGATGGCCGCCCGGCCCGCCGGGACCGTGGCGCGGCTCGTCCGACGCGCAGGCGCTCAAGGTCAGCAACAGCGCCGGCAGCAGAAGACGTCGGATCATGGGGCCTCTCGAAAAGTCATGTTACGCCACCTAGACCGCCCGGCTGCGGCCAAATTGCGCCGCCAGCATGTCCGGCGCGAAACCCTTCCCCAGGACGCCCAGACAGGTTCTAGTCGGCAAGCTTAACGACAATCGGAGGCGTCATGCTCGCCAAATTCATCGTCCGCATCATCTTCGGCGCGCTCGGCCTGTGGATCGCCTCCAAGCTCGTGCCCGGCATCTATGTGCGCGACACCACCGCCCTGATCTTCGCCGCGGCCCTGCTGGGGATCGTCAACGCCTTCGTGCGGCCGGTGATCACCATCCTGACCCTGCCGCTGACGATCGTGACGCTGGGCCTGTTCCTGCTGATCGTGAACGCCGCGATGATCGGCCTGGTTTCGATGCTCGTGCCCGGTTTCCACGTTGGCGGCCTGGTTGCCGGCGTGCTGGCGGCGGTCGTCACCGGGATCTGCAGCTGGATCGGCGGCATGCTGCTGCGCGACGACCGGCGCGAGTACCGCCGCTAGGGTTTGGAAGATGCTGCGATGGCAGGGAGTGTCACATGTACCCTCTGCCATCCATTCACCGTGTCAAAGAGCCTAGTTCTCGCTATGTTCACGTTAGGCGATGGACCGGCGAAAGTCGAAGAATTTCGCCCTAGGCCGCGGCGCCGGACGCCATCAGCGCCTCGACCGCCGCGGGATCGTAGCCGGCTTCGGCCAGCACCTCGCGGGTGTGCTCGCCGAGCTTCGGCGCGGGGCCGGCCGGGCCGGTCGGCGTCTGGGGGAAACGCACCGGCGCGGCCGGCGCCCTGAAGCTGCCGCCCCAGCCGTCGGGCATGTCGACGAAGCAGCCGGCCTCATGGGCCTGCGGGTCCTCGATCAGGTCATCCAACGAAGCCATGGGCGCGAAGATGATGTCGGTCGTCCGCATCAGGGCGCAGGCCTCGTCGAGGGTGAGCTTCTCGAATACCCCGTCCAACAGGTCGCGGATCTCGTGCACTACCGCCATGTCGACGATGGGCGCGGCGCAGCGCGGTTCGTCGATCAGGTCGGGCCGGCCGATGGCGCGCATCATCTGCGGGAAGTCGCCCGGCCCGCGCTGGGAGACGCAGATCCAGCGTTCGTCCCGGGTCCGGAAATAGCCGGCGATGGCGCCCGGCCGGCTGTGCCTGGGCTGCGCCGTCAGGGCCTCGCCGTTGCGGAGCTTGATCGAAAGGTCCCAGCCCAGCGCATAGGCGCCGACCCGCATGAGCGCGGTCTCCACCTGGCGGCCCTGGCCGGTGCGGTCGCGATCGTGCAGGGCGGCCAGCACGCCGGACAGCGTCGCCAGCGCCGTCACGTGGTCGCCGAAGCCGGGGCGCGATCCGATCGGCTCGCGGTCCGGCGGATTGATCGCCGAGGCGACGCCGCTGCGGTTCCAGAAGCCGGTCAGGTCGAAGGCGGGCGTGTCGGCGTCGGCGCCGGTCAGGCCATAGCCGGTGACGTTGGCGTAGATCAGCCGCGGCAGTTCGTCCTTCACCGCCTCGTAGTCGAGCCGCGCCCGCTTCAAGGCGCCCGGCCGCACATTGGTGATGAAGACGTCGGCGTCCCGAAGGATGGCGATCAGCGCCGCGCGGCCCTGCGGCTTGCCCACGTCCAGCACCACGCCGCGTTTGCCGCGGTTCTCGTTGGAGAAGATCGGATTGCCGGGGCATTCGGCGGTGTCCGGCCAGAAGGTGCGCGTCGCGTCGCCGGCCGCGCTCTCGATCTTGATCACCGAAGCGCCCCAGTCCGCCATCACCGCCGCACAGCCCGGCCCCGCGATCCAGGTCGACCACTCCACGACCTTCAGGTCCGACAACAGGGGCATGGACGGGTCCTCCGGGTTATGGGCTTGGAGGCGATAGTGGCCGGTGCGCGGCGGCGTGAAAAGCGTGGCCGCCGGCTCAGACGATCGGGTTCGGGCCGCACCAACCCGGGAGATAGCCCGCCGTCTCGTCCTTGGCCAACTTCAGCGCCCGGGTGAGCGCGGCCGCGAAGTTGTCCTCCACCAGGGTGCGCTTCACCCGCCGCCGCAGGAAGTCGGCCCAGATGAACTCGCTGAACGGGGTGATGTCCTTGGCGTAGCCGCCGGCGCGCCGCAGTTCGCCCGCCAGGCTGCGGTAGGGGTCGTCGGTCATGTCGCCGACCGACGACGGAATATCGTCGAAATCGCGCCGGCGGCCTTCGCCGTCGTAGGCGTGGCACCAGTCGCGGTTGTCGAGATAGATCCAGAACTCGCCCTTCTTCAGGGTCCGCAGGTCGGCCACCACATTCACCAGGATATCGGCGACGCCCTCCTCGAGCAGCGCGCGACACAGATGGTGGTGATCGACGATGTAGTGGCGCTCCTTGGGCCCCAGGACCACCGGCACCATGTGTTTGCCCAGGAATTCCGAGCCCTTGTCGCCCGACTGTTCGCGCCATTGCCGGCGCTTGGCGGCGACTTCCCGGAAGCCCACCGTGATCTGGGTGGGCCGCAGGGTCTTGATCGGGATCGGATTGAGTACCGGCTCGCGCACAGACATGGTCAACTCCCGCATCGCTGAGCGGAGGATATGACGATGGCCGCGGTCTATGGGCAAATCCTGGCTGAGCTGGGCGCCGCCTGGCTCGCCGGCGCCCTGATCGGAGCCGAGCGAAGCTACCACGGCCGCGCCGCCGGTTTCCGCACCCACGCGCTGGTGGCGCTCGGGGCCGCCGCGGCGATGATGGTGTCCCTGGCGCCGACCTTCGCGCCCGGCGTCTTTCCCGGCGACGCGCCCCGCCTCGACCCCACCCGCCTGGCGCAGGGGGTGATGGCCGGGATCGGCTTCCTGGGCGCCGGCGTGATCTTCAAGGAGGGGGTCAATGTCCAGGGCCTGACGACGGCCGCCTCGGTCTGGTCGACCGCGGCGATCGGCCTGGTGTTCGGGGTCGGCGCCTTCGTACCGGGCGCGCTGGCGACCGTGGGCGTGCTGACCACGCTGGTGGTCCTGCGCTGGGTCGAGGGCTATCTGCCTTCGCACGTCTACGCTTGGTCGGTCTTCCGGTTCCGCGCGGAGACCGCGCCCGACCAGGCCGCCCTGGAGGCCAGCCTGACGTCGTTCGGCGTCTCCTTGCGCGAGCTCAGCTACTCCCGCTCGCACGACGGGGCGATCCTGGAATTCAGCGGCGCCCTGATGGCCAAACAGGACCGCGCCTTCGACGATCTCGCCGCGCACCTGCGCGACCTGGACGGGCTCGCGGAGTTCGAACTGTCGCGGATCAGCAAGTAGCGGGCGGGTTGGTAAGGGCGGCTTCCTACCTCCCGGTCTGAACACAAAGCGGCGGGAGGGGGACCGCGCCCCGAAGAGGGCGTGGTGGAGGGGGCAAGCTTGGCCCTCCGAGCCGAGAGGCGTCCGGTCGACCCGCCGAGCTGGAGGCTTGCCCTCTCCACCATCGGCTCTTCGGCCGATGGTCCCCCTCCCGCCATTGCTGCCGCAATGGGGGAGGCAAGAAAAAGGGCGGGACCTTTCGATCCCGCCCTCGTCCATTCGGTAGCTCTGGGTCCCCAGCTCGGCCTTCGGGCTTCGCCCTCCGTTGGCCGGGGATGAGCGGGCTTTAGAAGTCCATGTCGCCCATGCCGCCCATGCCGCCGCCGCCGGGCATGCCGCCACCGCCGCCGCCCTTCTTGGGAGCTTCGACGATCGCCGCTTCGGTGGTGATCATCAGGCCGGCGACCGAGGCCGCGTCCTGCAGAGCGGTGCGGACCACCTTGGCCGGGTCGATGACGCCGGCCGTGACCATGTCCACATACTCTTCCGTCTGGGCGTTGAAGCCGAAGGTCGGGGACTTGTTCTCCAGGACCTTGCCAACCACGATCGAGCCTTCGACGCCGGCGTTTTCGGCGATCTGGCGGATCGGGGCCTGCAGGGCGCGGCGCACGATGGCGACGCCGGCTTCCTGGTCGTCGTTGTCACCCTTGAAGCCGTCGAGAACCTTCGAGGCCTTCAGCAGCGCGACGCCGCCGCCGGGGACGATGCCTTCTTCGGCGGCCGCGCGGGTCGCGTTCAGGGCGTCGTCGACGCGGTCCTTCTTTTCCTTCACTTCGATCTCGGTCGAACCGCCGACGCGGACCACCGCGACGCCGCCCGCCAGCTTGGCGAGACGCTCCTGCAGCTTTTCCTTGTCGTAGTCGCTGGTCGTGTCCTCGATCTGCTTCTTGATCTGGCCGATGCGGGCTTCGATGTCCGCCTTCGCGCCGACGCCGTCCACGATGGTGGTGTCGTCCTTGGTGATGGTCACCCGGCGGGCGGTGCCGAGCACCTCGATGCCCACCTGGTCCAGCTTGAGGCCGACCTCGGGCGAGATGACCTGGCCGCCGGTCAGGATCGCGATGTCCTGCAGGGTGGCCTTGCGGCGGTCGCCGAAGCCCGGGGCCTTGACCGCGACCGAGTTGAAGGTGCCGCGGATCTTGTTGACCACCAGGGTGGACAGCGCCTCGCCGTCCACGTCCTCGGCGATGATCAGCAGCGGCTTGCGGGCCTGCGCGACCTTCTCGAGGATCGGCAGCAGGTCCGAGATCGCCGAGATCTTGCCCTGGTTGATCAGGACGTAGGCGTCCTCGAGGACGGCCTCCATGCGCTCCTGGTCGGTG
>NZ_DATAPY010000063.1:0-54597 GCF_036264965.1 Phenylobacterium sp. | reverse complement strand
GCCGACTGTCTTCAGCATAGCGCCGAGCTTGCCACCGGGATGGAAGACGCTGAAGTCCTGCGGCTTGAACCCGCGCAGCTCCAGCAGCGCCACGGCAAGGGCGTCGCCCAAGGCCATCTGCAGGGTGGTCGAGGTGGTTGGCGCGTTCAACTGGTCGGCGGCCTCCGGCGCGTCGGGGATGCGCAGCACGATGTCGGCGGCGCGGCCCAGGGCGCTGTCGGCCACTGCTGTGATGGCGATCAGCGGGATCGAGAAACGCACCGCATAGGCGATTACGTCGGCCAGTTCGCGGGTCTCGCCGGTCTTGGAGAGCGCCAGGATCACGTCGTCGGCGCCGATCATGCCCAGGTCGCCGTGGCTGGCCTCGGTGGCGTGGACGAACATGGCGACCGAGCCGGTGGAGGCCAGCGTCGCTGCGATCTTGCGCGCCACATGGCCGGATTTGCCGATGCCGGTCAGCACGATGCGGCCAGCCTTGTCGCCGGTCTGGGCGTCGAACAGCGTCTCGACCGCGCGGGCGAAGGCTTTGTCGAGGTCTGCGCCCAGTTGCCCAAGCGCGTCGGCTTCGGCGGCCAGCACCCGGCGGCCGACCGCGATGGCGTCGAAATCCGTCATTGTCCGGAATTTCTCATTGAGAGGGTGCGAGCGCCTGGGTCTGCATGTCCCGCACGGCGGCCTTCTGCTGATTGCCGCGCCGCTGTGCCGCCAGGGCTTCGCGCTGCATGGCCGCCTGCATGGCCGGCGTGCGCTGGATGGGCATGTAGCCGAACGGCGCGGGCGAGCGGTCGCCCAGGCCCTGTGGCCAGATGCTGGCGAAGGCCACCGCGGCAATGGCGGCGAGCGCCAGGGCGGGCAGGTAGAGACGGTCGAACATGCCAGGCTCTATAGCCGCTTCGTCCGCGTCGGACCAACCGTTGCGTCGGCCCGCCCAGCGGATAGAAAGCCCATCTACCGGTAGCCTGCGGAGCTTAAGCCCTTGCCCACCCTGATCCTGCTGCGCCATGGCCAGAGCCAGTGGAACCTGGAGGACCGCTTCACCGGCTGGGTGGACGTCGACCTGACCGCTGAGGGCGAGGCCCAAGCCCGGAAGGGCGGCGAGCTGATCGCCGCCGCCGGGATCGCCATCGATCGCTGCTACACCTCGGTGCTGACCCGGGCGATCCGCACCTCCTGGCTGGCGCTGGCCGCCGCCAAACAGACCTTCGTGCCGGAGGTGAAGGACTGGCGGTTGAACGAGCGCCACTATGGCGGCCTGACGGGCCTGAACAAGGCCGAGACCGCCGCCACGCACGGCGAAGACCAGGTGAAGATCTGGCGGCGCTCTTACGATGTGCCGCCGCCGCCGCTGGCGCCCGGCGGCGAGTTCGATTTCGCCAAGGACCGCCGCTACGCCGGCGCGGTGCTGCCCGACACCGAGAGCCTCGAAACCACGCTCTTCCGCGTGCAGCCCTATTGGGAGGCTGAGGTCGCGCCGAAGCTGGCGGCCGGCGAGACCTTGCTGGTCGCCGCCCACGGCAATTCCCTGCGCGCCATCGTGAAGCTGCTGTGGGGCCTGAGCGGCGAGGCGATCGTCGGCGTAGAAATCCCCACCGGCAATCCGCTGCTCATCGAACTCGACGGCGCTCTGAAACCGATCAGCGCCCGCTACCTGGACGAGGCGCGCGCCCAGCCCTTGCCGAGAAACTAGCCGAAAGAACTGCATCCATGGCCGCCGCCGACGAAGTCTGGATGGGCCGCGCGATTGAGTTGGCGCGCGCCAATGTCGGCAAGACCGGCGACAACCCGTCGGTAGGCTGCGTCCTGGTCAAGGACGGCGGCGTGGTGGGCGAGGGCGCGACGGCCGAGGGCGGACGGCCACACGCCGAGGAGATCGCCCTGGACGCCGCGGGGCCTGCCGCCGCCGGCGCGACGGCCTACGTCACCCTGGAACCCTGCGGTGAACGCTCATCCGGCGCGGCGTCCTGCGGCGAGCGTCTGGCACGCGCGGGCGTCGCCCGGGTGGTCGTCGCCTGCGCCGATTCCTCGGCTCTTGCGTCGGGGCGAGGCCTCGATCGACTGGCGCAGGCAGGCATCGCCGTCAACCTGGGCGTGGGCACGGAAGAGGCCGCGGCGCTCTATCGCGGCTACCGACCACAACCTTAGCGCTAAGGGATTGGAAATGGGGCGTTAATCATCCGCGTCTAGGATCGGGTAACCATTCCGTTTGTCCGGCGAGCTGCATGTCTGAATCCCCCAATGTCGCGCGCCGGATCACGCAGGCGGAAGCCGATCAGATCTGCGCCCGGCATGACCGGCTGTGGAGCTCCAAGCCCGGCGGCGCGCGCGCTGTGTTCGCCTGGATGGACCTGTCCGGCATCGACCTGTCCGGCAAGAACCTCTGCGACGCCGACTTCTCCGGCGCGGTGATGGCGGGTTGCCTGCTGGCGGCCGCGCGGCTCGACCACGCGACCCTGTTCGGCGCCGATCTGCAGTCCGCGGACCTTCGCGGCGCCTCGCTGCGGCGGGCCGACCTGCGCGGCGCCTGCCTGCGCAACGCCGACCTCACCGGCGCCGACATGTTCGAGGCCGACCTGCGCGAGGGCATCCTGGCCGCGGCCGATCCCAAGTTCGGCTTCCGCCGCATCGAAGCCGGCGGCGCGAGCCGCGTCGGCGACGCCCAGGGCGCCAAGCTGGTGGGCGCCAATCTCGAACGCTCCAAGCTCTCCGGCGTCATCGCCGTGAAGGCCGACTTCACCGACGCCATCCTGAAGGACGCCCGCCTGGTGCGCGCCAACCTGAAGCAGGCGACCCTGAAGGGCTGCAACCTCTCTGGCGCCGACCTGTCGGGCGCGGACCTGGGCGGCGCCGACCTGCGCGACGCGGTGCTGGTAGGCGCCAAGACCCTGCAGTGGAACGTCTCCAACGCCAACATGACCGGCGCCCTGACCGACAAGCCGGCGGGGATCGCCGCCTCCAGCCTGCCCTACAAGACCATGATCCAGGATCACGCCCGGTGGTGCGAAACCGGCGGCCTGCACGGCGCGCCCTCGGTGTTCGACAACGCCGACCTGCGCGCGCTGGAGACGGTGCGCGGCTACAACCTCACGGCGCTCTCGGCCAAGGGCGCGGTGTTCTACGGCCTCGACATGGAGGGCGTTCAGCTACAGGGCGCGCATCTCGAGGGCGCGGACCTGCGCAATTGCAATCTTCGCCGCGCCGATCTGCGCGGCGCCAAGCTCGCCGACGCCAAGCTTTCCGGCTCCGACCTGCGCGAGGCGCAGATGGGTCCGCTGCTGCTGGGCGCCGACCGCGTGCTTGCCTGCGACATGCGCCGCGCCGAGCTGAAGGGTTCGGACCTCACCGGCGCCGATGTGCGCCAGGCGCTGTTCATCGACGCCGATGTCTCCCGCGCCAACTTCACCGGAGCTCTGTTGCGCCAGGCGAACTTCAACGGCGTCTCCCGGCACGGCGCCCGCGGCCTCGACGACACGCTCTAGCGATCCCGGGCGGCGCCCACGAAAAAGGCGGCGCGATCACTCGCGCCGCCTCGTTCATTCCGTGCGGTGGGCTACGCCGCCTTTTCGCCTTCGATCAGGCTGGGCTGGCCGACGTTGATCTCAACGCGGCGGGGCTTCAGTGCTTCGGGCAGTTCGCGCTTCAGGGCGATGGACAGCAGGCCATCGGCCAGGGCGGCCTCGGTCACCACCACATAGTCCGCGAGCTGGAACTTGCGCTCAAAGTTCCGCTCGGCCAAGCCGCGGTGCAGGAAGCGGCGCGGCTCGTCATTGGCGACCTTGCGGCCGGTCACGGTAAGGAGGTTTTCCTTGACCTCGATGGAGAGTTCTTCCGGACGGAAGCCGGCCACCGCGATCTCGACGCGATAGGCGTTCTCGTCAGTGCGCTCGATGTTGTAGGGCGGATAGCCCGTGGCGCCGTCAGCGGCGGCGTTGTCCAACAGGTCGGCCAGGCGGTCGAAGCCGACGACAGAGCGGTACAGGGGGGAAAAATCGATCGTTCGCATGCGTCACATCCTTCTTGTCTAAGCAAGGTTGCGGTTCAGATGGGTCTGCGAGCCAGAAGGCCTCGCGGCGCCCAGAAGGCCCAGACATCCGGCGCCTTCGGGCGATGAGGTAGGCGCGCGATTTTCCGGTTCAAGGTCTTGCGCCACGGAGTTGGGTTGCTGTGCGTCTTTGACCCTGGGGCGCCTGCGCGGTAGGCCTAGGTCGAAGCGACGCTGGGGGGCGTGGCGAGGTCCGATGGCGTATTCCGGCATTTCCGTTTCGCGGCGAGGCGTCGTGCTGGGCGCGATGGCGCTTGCCGGCTGCTCGGCCGGTCGGCCAAAGGGCGCGGCCCCGCCCGCGACCATCGAGGCTGCAGTGGCCGGCGCCTGGCGCACCCCTGCCGACCGCGCGCGGGACGCATTCCGACACCCGGTCGAGTCGTTGAAATTCTGGGGGCTGCAACCGCGCCAGACGGTGGTCGAGTTCTGGCCCGGCGCCGGCTGGTACACCGACATCGTCGCGCCCTATGTGACGGCGACGGGCGGCAGGTTCATCGCCGCCGATCTGACCCCCGCCGATCCCGATGGTCAGGCCATGGTGCAGGCCTACCGCCGCCGTCTGGAAGCCAGTCCCGGGCTCTACGGCAAGGTGAGCTTCGCGGCGTTTGGCCCGGGCAGTGGCGCTGTGGCGCCGGCCGGGACGGCGGACCTGGTCCTGTTCCTGCGCAACCTGCACGACTGGATGGCGGCGGGTCTCGCGGAGAAGGCGTTCCGCGACGCCTTCACCGCGCTCAAGCCCGGTGGCGTCTTAGGCATTGAGGAGCATCGCGCCGACCCGGCGGCGACGCCCGATGTTATGGCCAGCTCCGGCTACGTGCCCCAGGCCTATGCGATCCAGCTGGCCAAGGAGGTGGGCTTCGAGCTGGCTGCGGCCAGCGAGATCAACGCCAATCCCAAGGACCATCACGACCACCCGTTCGGCGTCTGGACCCTGCCGCCGGTGCGCCGCTCGTCGCCCATAGGCCAACCGCCAGATTCCAAGTTCGATCACACGCCATACGACGCCATCGGCGAGAGCGACCGGATGACCCTGAAACTCATCAAGCCTGTCGCGGCGCACGCGTGACGGTTTACTTCGCACACGTCTGAAGCGAAGGTCTGCGTCGCAGTTGAAACAGTCGGAGGCTGGGAGTTCGCGCATGGCGACGCTTGAGGAGCTGACCGATCGGATCCGCCGCGCCGCGGCGTCCGAGGCCGGCCCCGCGGGCCTGGTTTCGTCCATCAAACTCGACCTCAAAGGCGAGGGCGTGATCCACATCGACGGCGCGGCCGTGACCAACGACGACCTGCCCGCCGACCTGGTGGTGACCGTGGCGCTGAAGGATCTGGCCGCGCTCGGCAAGGGCGAGCTCGATCCGACGCGGGCGATGATGACCGGGCGCCTCAGACTGTCGGATATGGGGCTCGCCATGCGTTTGCAGCCGACGATTCAATCCCTGTTCTCCAAGGCCGCGTAAGACCTGCTCAGATGCTCGACCCGGCGCCCCTGATCGAGACCGCCGACGCCAAGGCTCCGCCCGGCGGTGAAGCCTCGTGGTTCGCCGGCGCGGGCGGGGCGAAGCTGCGCGCGGCGCTGTTCACGCCCCCGAACCTGGCGAAGGGAAGCCGCGTGCGCGGCTCGATCATCCTGTCGGGCGGTCGCACCGAGGTGATCGAGAAGTACTACGAGTTCATCGGCGAATGCCTGGATCGCGGCTTCGTGGTCCTGGCCCACGACTGGCGCGGGCAGGGGCTGTCTCAGCGCGATCTGGCCGACCCGCTGAAGGGCCACGCCAAGGGCTACAAGGCCTACCTCGACGACTTCCGCGCCCTGTTGGGCGCCTACGCCGATCGGCTGCCGAAGCCCTGGGTCGCGGTGGCCCACTCCATGGGCGGTGGCCTGGCGCTCCTGGCCATGGCGCAGGGGGAGACCCGGTTCGCGGGCGCGATCCTTTCGGCGCCCATGCTGGGTCTGCGCACCCCGTTCCCGATGCTGGTCTCCAAGTTCCTGACCGGACTCAACATCGCGCTCGGCCAGGGCGGGCGGTACACCGTCGCCGGGCCAGGCGCGCCCTTCGACGCGCCGTTCGACGGGAACGCCCTGACGCACGACCCGGTGCGCTATGCGCGCGCCTGGGGGCTGGTCGCCGCGGAGCCGAAACTGGCGCTCGGCGGTCCGACCTGGGGCTGGGTCGATTTCAGCCTGCGCGCCACCGCCTACCTCGCCCGGCCTGACGCCCTGCGGAACGTCACTGTGCCGGTGGTCATTGTATCTGCTGAAGCCGACCAGCTTGTCGACAACGCGGCCCAGGCCGCCGCCGCCCGCCACCTGCCGCAGGGAAAGTTCATCAACGTCCCCGGCGCCTTCCACGAAATCCTGATGGAGACCGACCCGATGCGTAACATCTTCCTGAGGGCGCTTGACGCGCTCACCGGCCGTGTCGCCCCGACGCCCGCCGAGCCGCCGAAATCCACCCCTGCGCCTGCGCCGACACCCGCGCCGGCTCCGGCCGCCGCCGCGCCGACGCCGAAGCCCGCTGCGTCCGTCGGCGCCAAGCCGGTCGTGGTCAAACCTGCCGGCGCCAAGAAGCCGGCAACGAAGAAAGCCGCGGCCAAGAAACCGGCGGCGAAAAAGTCGGCCGCCAAGCCCGCGGCGGTGAAGGCGCCGGCCGCGGCCAAGGCTCCGGCTCCCGCGAAGGCCGCAGCCAAGCCGGCCGCGGCCAAGAAGGCGCCCGCCAAAAAGCCGGTGGCCAAGAAGGCTCCCGCCAAGGCCGCGGCCAAGCCGGCTGTGGCGAAAGCCCCGGCGGTGAAGAAGCCTGCCGCGAAACCCGTGGCTAAGCCGGCGGCGGCCAAGAAGCCCGCCGCAGCCAAGAAACCCGCTGCGGCCAAGAAGCCGGCGGCGAAGAAGCCGGCCGTCAAGCCTGCGGCCGCCAAGGCGCCGACCACGGCCAAGCCGGCTGCGGCCAAGAAGCCTGCGGCGGCTAAGAAACCCGCGGCCAGGAAGCCGGCGGCGGCGAAGCCTGCGCCGAACAAGGCTTAGGCGGCGGCCGTCCGCAGGACGGCCAACGCCGCATCCAGGCAGGCGCGGTCGCCCGCGATGGCGACCCGCCCGCCGTGGGCGCCCACCGGCTGGCCGTCCCAGTCGGTGGTGATCCCGCCCGCGCCGGCGATCACCGGGATCGCGGCGTCGATGTCCCAGGCCTTCAGGCCGGTCTCGACTACCAGGTCGAGCGTCCCTGCCGCGACCATGGCGTAGGCGTAGGCGTCGCAGCCCAGCCGCGCCAGCCGCGCCGCCGCCCGCACCGCGCGCCAGGCCTCGCGTTCGGCGCCTTCGAAGATAACCGGGTCGGTGGTAGCGATGATCGCGCCGGAGAGCCCCGGGCAGGGCCGGACCTTCAGCGGACGGCTCTGGCCCCGGGTTTCCAATCGCGATCCGCCGGCGTGGCCGATGAACAGCTCGCCGATGTAGGGCTGGCCGATGGAGCCCAGCACCGGCGTTCCGTTGTGGCGCAATCCGATCAGCGTCGTCCAGACGGGCAGACCGGCAATAAACGCCCGCGTGCCATCGACGGGGTCCAGGACCCAGACGAACTCGGCGTCGGGCCGGTCCTCGCCATATTCTTCGCCAATGACCCCGTGGTCGGGATAGCGCGCCTCGATCAGGGCGCGGATGGCGCGCTCGGCGCCCTTGTCGGCTTCGGTGACCGGGTCGAAGCCCTTGGCACCGCCCTTGTCGACCAGGCCGTGGTCCGCGCGGAACAGCGGCAGGATTGCGCCGCCGGCCGCCCGGTTGAGCTCGACCAGGAAGTCGTCGAGCTCAACGATCTTTTCGGAGGGGAGTCGGTCGGGGGTCTGGGCGGTCATGCGACCGCTTTACCCCCTGGCGCGGCTCAGGGAAACGCGTGCCCCGGCGTGACGTCGGGATCGGTCTCATTCAGGGACTTTGCGAGGTCCAGCAGACGTTGGCGGGGGCGTTCGCTCAGGGCGTAGAAGGCCTGGATCAGATCCTTGGTCTCCTTGCCCTGATGGGGCTCCGGGGGCTCGGGTTCCCTTTCGACAAGGGATTCCTGGCCAAGGCCTTCATAGAAGTAGCTGACCGGTACTTCGAGCACCTCAGCCAGTTGCCAGAGGCGGGCCGCCGACATGCGGTTGGCCGCGCACTCGTACTTCTGGATCTGCTGGAAGCGCACGCCGCAAGCGCCGGCGAGCTGCTGCTGGGTCAGACCCAGAATCCGGCGGCGACGGCGAAGCCGACGACCCAGATGAATATCGATCAAGTCCATCATGACGCGACGCCCATCCTCCTCAAACCCCTTTGTCCCAGACCGGGACGGCACGCGGGGTCCGCCGCAAGCCCCGCGCCAAATGCGCGCGTTGCTAAGGTTACGGAGCCAGCCTTAGTAAAGATGCATGACAGAATCTCGGGTTCCCTGGCGACGGACGCTTCTGTGGCATATCGAAGCTTGGCTATATGATTTTGCACGGTTTTTAGCCCGACTGTGCCCTGTGGACACTGTTTCGGATTTCGGCGCACGGCTGTTCCGCACCGTGGGTCCGTTAACCAGCGCGCACCATGTGGCGGAAACCAATCTGCGGATCGTCTTCCCAACAGCGTCCGACGCGGACATCCGAAAGATGCTGCGCGCCCAGTGGGACGAAACGGGCAGATGGGTGGCTGAATTCCTGATCCTCGACCGGATTGCCGAGGAGCCGGAGCGCGTCCAGGTCGAAGGCCTTGAGCACCTGACGGCCCTGGCGCGCGGCGAAGGACCGGCCGTGTTGATCAGCGGCCACTTCTCCAACTTCGACGTCATGGCGCTGGCCATCGTGCGGGCCGGCGTCCAGTGCCAGATCACCTATAGGGCCACCAACAATCCCTATGTGGATGCCCGCATCGTCGCCAATCGCCGCCGCTACGGCGTCAAGCTGTTCGCGCCCAAGGGCACAAGCGGCGCCCGCGAGCTGTTCCGCGCGCTCGCCCGCGGCGAGTCCGTCGCCCTGCTGAATGACCAGAAATTCAACGGCGGGATCGCCGCGCCGTTCTTCGGCAAGATGGCCCGCACCGCGCCCGGACCCTCGACCTACGCCCTGCGGTGTCATGTGCCGATCCAGCCGATGAGCGTACAGCGCATCGACAAGGCCCGCTTCAAGGTGATCGTGCACGAGCCGTTCCGGCTGGAAGACACCGGCGACCGAGAAGCCGACATCGTGACAGGCGTCCACCGCATCAACGCCTTCATGGAAGAGCGTGTGCTGGCCCGGCCCACCGAGTGGTTCTGGGTCCACAAACGCTGGCCCAAAGAAACCTATATGAAGAAATCCCGGGCGCTCGCCGCCCTGCGCTGAATTCGCGCGTTGCTAATGTCTAGAAGTCGACCCCTTAGTAATGGGACATGACACAAGCCCCACCGCCGACGCGACAGAACATCCAATGGCGCTTTGAAGCCTGGGCTTACGATTTCGCGCAATTTCTGGCCCGTTTGTTTCCCATCGACGCCGTGTCCGACTTCGGGGCCTGGCTGTTCCGAAACCTGGGGCCGCTGACGGGGCCGCACCGCACGGCGCGAACCAACCTCAGGATCGTATTCCCCGACGCGACGCCGGCGGAATTGGCGGCGCTGCTGCGCGCCCAGTGGGAGGAGACCGGCCGTTGGATCGCGGAGTTCCCGACCCTGGACCGCATTATCGCCGATCCCGCCCGGGTCGAAGTGGTGGGCGCCGAGCGCCTGTCCGAGATCGCGGCTGGCCAGCCCGTCGTGTTCATCTCAGGACATTTCTCGTCCTTCGAGATCATGTCGGCGGTGATCGTCCATTCCGGCGTGACCTCCCAGATCACCTACCGGGCCATGAACAACCCCTATGTGGACGAGCGTTTCCGGGAGAGCCGCTGGCGCTACGGCGTCCGGCTGTTCGCGCCTAAGGGATTGGCGGGCGCGCGGACGCTCCTGCAAGCCCTGGGGCGCGGCGAATCCGTGGCGCTGATGAACGATCAGAAGTTCAACGGCGGTGTGGCCGCGCCTCTGTTCGGGGTCATGGCGCACACGGCGCCTGGACCTTCAAGCTTCGCCCTCCGGTTCGGCATCCCGATCCAGCCCATGAGCGTGCAGCGGATCCACAAGGCCCGCTTCCGGGTGATCGTGCACGAGCCGTTCTTGCTGGAGGACACCGGCGACAGCGAGGCCGACATCGAAACCGGCGTGCGGCGCATCAACGCCTTCATCGAGGAGCGGGTGCTGGCCCGGCCCACCGAGTGGTTCTGGGTCCACAAGCGCTGGCCGAAGGAGACCTACAAGCGCGCGGCCTAGCCGTTGGTCTCGCGCCAGCGCTGCAGGGCCTCGGCGGGGCCGGCATAGGCCTCCTGCAGCGGCGCCGACCAGTAGCGCAGCTGTTCCAGCGGAACCTTCTTGCCGCTGACGGCGCAGACCACATAGCGGCCGGGTTTCAGCACGGCGAAGTCGCCGTCGCCGTAGTGCAGCTTGGCGAGGTCGGAGGCCGAAAAGTCGCGGTCGAAAGCGTTCATGACGCTCTATTTAGCGCGCCGGCCGGCGTCAGAACAGGTCACCCTGCGCGGAATTCGCGGTCTTTGACTTCGGCTTCAAGGGTTTGGCCGCCGCCGGCTCACCCGCCGCGCCCTCGATCACCGCCTGGCGGGTGATCTGGTCGCCGAACTTGATAGCGACTTCCTCGCCGCTCGCCAGGATAGCGCCGGCGTGGACGATGGAGCCGTCGGCGCGGGTGACCCGGGCGAAGCCGCGCTGCAACGGCCGGTCGGGGTCGACGGAGACATAGAGCTTGGACAGCGCCGCCAGCCGCTCGGAAGCCCGCTCCAGGCCGCGCATGACGCCTGGCTGCAGACGAAGGGCCACGCCCTCCAGCCGCTGGCGCTGCACCGCCTGCGGCCGTTGCAGGAGCAGGGGCGACAGGCGCGAGGCCACCCGCACTAGGTCGCGCTCATGGGCTGCGGCGTTCTTCGCCAACCCCGCCGCCAGCCGCCCAGAGACGATCCCGAACCGCTGGGTGGCGAGTTCGACCTGATCGGTGACCCGCGTGAGCGCCCGTCCGGCGGCTTCGACCCGCCCGCGGCGGTCTTCCACCGTCCGGCCGCCGCAACGGTGCATGCGTGCGCCGAGGTCGCCCACCAGCGCTTTCAGCTCGGCCAGGACCGGCGTCGCCATCTCGGCCGCCGCCGTCGGCGTGGGTGCGCGGCGGTCGGAGACGAAATCGATGAGAGTGGTGTCGGTCTCGTGGCCCACGGCGCTGATCAGCGGGATGCTGCAGGCCGCCACCGTGCGGGCCAGTTCCTCGTCGTTGAACGGCCAGAGATCCTCCACGGAGCCCCCGCCGCGAGCCACGATCAGCACGTCGGGCCGCGGAAGCGCGCCGCCCTCGCTCAAGGCCTCGAAGCCCCGGATCGCGGCGCCGACCTGAGCGGCGGCGGAGTCGCCCTGCACCACCACCGGCCAGACGATCACCCGGCAGGGCCAGCGGTCGCGGATGCGGTGCAGGATGTCGCGGATCACCGCCCCGGTCGGGCTGGTGATGACGCCGACCACCGCCGGCATCGAGGGCAGGGGCTGTTTGCGCTCCACCGCGAACAGGCCCTCGGCCGCCAGCCTGGCCTTCAGCCTCTCGAGCTGCGCCAAGAGGGCGCCCACGCCAGCGGCCTCCATGGTCTCGATGACGATCTGATAGCGCGAGCCCGCCGGGTAGGAGGTGATCTTGCCGGTGACGATCACCTCAAGCCCTTGCTCGGGCCGGATTCCGAGGCCGCGGACCTGGCCCTTCCAGACCACCCCGTCGATGGCCGCGCGCTCGTCCTTCAGCGTCAGATAGACGTGGCCGTTCGCATGGTGGGTGACCTTGGAGATCTCGCCGCGCAGCCGCACGAAGCCATAGGCGTCCTCCAGCGTCCGCTTCAGCGCGAACGCCAGCTCCGACACTGAATAGGGCTTGGCGTTGCCGTCTTCTGTGGGAGCGGCCTCAGACTCGGGAGCCGCATCGGTCATTCGCGGAGCGTAGCGGCGCCCTCAGATAAGGAAAAGGACGCGCCCGGCCCTGCTGGCGGAAAACCGCCGCGGGCCGAACGCGTCCCCATCCCCAACGGATTGGTAAGCCGCCTCACTTGACGGATCTCGGTGAACTAAATGTAGCGGCGCAGGCTCCTGGCGAGTTCGGCGGCGCCGGAGCGCTTCTTGGCCTGGGCCGGCTGATAGGCGACCTGGCTGTGTTCGTGGCAGTAGGGGCCGTCGTCGGCGCCGCGGCCGCAGAAGGTGAAATTGTCCATCGACGGGTCGCCGATCGGCCACTTGCACATATGGGCGCCGAGGGTCAGGACGGTGGCCGTGCCGGGGGCTTCGTCCACATAGCGCACCGGCGTCGGGTGCGGCGCGTGGCTGACCGGTTCGGCGATGCGGCGCGGAGCCGACGGCGCGGCGCTGATCGGACGCGCCGGACGCGGCGCCTTGAAGGTGGTGCGCGCCGGCTTCGAGGGCGTTGCGCGGCCTGAAAGGCCCAACCGGTGGACCTTGCCGATCACCGCGTTGCGGGTGACGCCGCCCAGTTGCTTGGCGATCTGACTGGCCGAAAGGCCGTCCTGCCAGAGCTTCTTGAGGAGTTCGACGCGTTCGTCCGTCCAGCCCATGTTCGCCTCCCGCCCTTGTTGCCGAAACGCACCCCTGCGGTTCGGATTCAACATCTTGTGGCGCCCAGCAATCTTGCTGCTCACCAACCACCACCAGTAGTAAACAACTCCTTAAGAGCCACAATAGGCGCCCTACCTTTCGTCCACAGGAACTAGATGTAGCGTCGCTGCGTCGCAGTTTGGACGTTTGAAACAGGCCAACGCCGCCATGCTCTTGCGAGGCGGCTTCGGGCGGCGCACATGAGGGGGCATGAAGGACATGGCCCTAACCGGAGCGGTGCTGCCGCCGCAGCCGCGCGACTACCCGAGCGTCAACTGGGAGGGGTTGAAGACCCTTTACGTCCGCGAGGTGCGCCGCTTCATCAAGGTGGGCATGCAGACCCTTGCGGCCCCGGTAGTCACGGCGCTGCTCTACATGCTCGTGTTTGTGGTCGCCGTCGGCGGCGGACGCAGCATCAATGGCGTGGCCTTTGGCACCTTCGTGGCGCCCGGCCTGATCATGATGCAGATCCTTTCCAACGCCTTCGCCAACTCCTCGTCCTCGCTGCTGCAGGCGAAGTTCAACGGCCTGATGGGGGACTTCATCACCCCGCCGTTATCGCCCTTTGAGCATCTGGTCGGCTTCGGCGCTGGGGCTGCGACCCGGGGCCTCGTCGTCGGCGCCGTCACCCTCGTGGCGATCGTGCCGTTCGCGCACCTGTCCGTGGCCCAACCCTGGGCGATCGCCTACTTCGGTCTGGGCGCGGCGCTGATCATGGGCTTTATCGGCATCATGGCTGGCCTATGGGCCGAGAAGTTCGATCACATGGCGGCGGTGACCAACTTCGTGATCATGCCGATGACCTTCCTGTCGGGCACCTTCTACCCGATCGACCGGCTGCCCGAGCCCTTCCGCAGCTTCTCCAACTTCAATCCGTTCTTCTACCTGATCGACGGCTTCCGCTATGGCTTCATCGGTCAGGCGGAAAGTTCGTTGGCGGTGGGGGCGGCGATGACAGGCGCGCTGGTCCTGGCGACCGGCTGGACCTGCTTTTGGATGTTCAGGACGGGCTACAAGATCAAGACCTGACACACGCTCGCGATTGACTTCGCGCCGCTACAAGACGAGAACGCCAAGCCTTCCAGTCCCCGTCGCAACCCGGCGGGGATGCTTCCGTTTTGGAGGGCTCTTCCGGTGACCGAGAAGACCGCGTCCCAAGCTCCCGCGACCGTTCCCAGCGACCACATCATGGGTGTCTACAGCCGCACCCCGCTGGCGTTCGAGCGAGGCGAGGGCGCGCGCCTCTACACCACCGATGGCGATGCCTATCTCGACTGCATGGCCGGTATCGCGGTCAATGCGCTGGGGCACGCCAACCCGATCCTGGTCGCGGCCCTGAAAGCCCAGGCTGAGAAGCTCTGGCACACCTCCAACATCTTCACGATCCCGAACCAGGAGAAGCTCGCCAAGGCCCTGACCGACGCGTCCTTCGCCGACGAGGTCTTCTTCACCAACTCGGGGACCGAGGCGATCGAGTGCGCCATCAAGACGGCGCGCAAGTACCACTGGGCGATGGGCGCGCCGGAGCGGATCGACATCATCGGCTTCGACGGCTCCTTCCATGGCCGCACGCTGGCGGCGGTAAATGCCTCGGGCAATGCGAGCTACCTGGAGGGCTTCGGCCCCCCAATGCCGGGCTTCGTGCACCTGCCGTTCGGCGACATGGACGCGCTGTGCGCCGCGGTCGGCCCGACCACGGCCGCCATCATCCTGGAGCCCGTGCAGGGCGAGGGCGGCGCCCGTTCCTGGCCGGAAGCGGACCTCACCGCCATCCGCAAGCTCTGCGACGAGACCGGGACGCTCTTGATCTACGACGAGATCCAGTGCGGCCTGGGCCGGACCGGCAAGCTGTTCGCCTATGAGTGGGCCGCCGACGCCGCGCCGGACATCATGGCCATCGCCAAGGCGCTGGGCGGCGGCTTCCCGGTGGGCGCGTGCCTGGCCACGGCGGAAGCCGGTCGCGGTATGACCGTGGGCTCCCACGGCTCGACCTATGGCGGCAACCCGCTGGCGATGGCGGTCGGCGAGGCCTCGGTGGCCGAGCTGGTGAAGCCGGAACTGATGGCCCACGTCCGCGAGCTCGTGGGCTACTTCAAGCAGCAGCTCGGCGGCCTCACCGAACGCTATCCCGACGTGGTCGAGGAGATCCGCGGCAAGGGCCTGCTGATCGGCCTGAAGCTGCACACGCCCAACCGCGAGTTCATGCAGCACGCCCGCGAGCAGCATCTGCTGATCGCCGGCGGCGGCGACAACTGCGTGCGCCTGCTGCCGCCGCTCAACCTGACCCTCGCCGAGGCCAGCGAGGCGATCGGGAAGCTGGAAGGCGCCTGCGAGGCGGCGCGCGCCAAGGTCCAAAGCCAAGCCAGGGCGCCGGCCGCGTGAGCCAGCCGCCCAGGCACTTCCTCGACCTTTGGAAGCTGCAGGGCTCGGACCTGCGCGCCATCCTGGAGGACGCCAAGCGGCGCAAGGCCGCGCGCCTCGGCTGGCCGAAGGGCCGGCCCGACGAGGATGCGGTCGGCGAGGGCCGCGTGCTGGCGATGATCTTCGAGAAGAACTCGACGCGGACGCGGTTCTCCTTCGACGCGGCCATGCGCCAGCTGGGCGGCGACGTGATCATCTCCAACGCCGTCGACATGCAGCTCGGCCGCGGCGAGCCGATCGAGGACACCGCCCGCGTGCTCTCGCGGATGGTCGATGCGGTGATGATCCGCGCCAACAACCATCAGGACGTCGAGCGCCTGGCGTTGTCCTCGGGCGTACCGGTGATCAACGGGCTCTCCGACAGGAGCCATCCCTGCCAGATCATGGCGGACCTCTTGACCATCGAGGAGCATCGCGGGCCGGTGGCGGGCAAGACGCTGGCCTACGTCGGAGACGGCAACAACGTCTGCGCCAGCTTCATCCACGCCGCGCCGAAGCTGGGCTTCCGGCTGAAGATCGCCTCGCCGGCCATCTATCACCCCGACCTGCACGATCTGGCCCGCGCGGCGCAGGAGCAGGGCATGGTCGAGGCCGGCGACGACCCGCGTGAGGCCGTCAAGGGCGCCGACGTGGTGATCACCGACACCTGGGTCTCCATGGGCGACACCGACCACGACGAGCGGATCGATGCGCTGGAGCCCTATCAGGTGGACGAGCAACTGATGGACCTGGCCAAGGGCGACGCGATCTTCCTGCACTGCCTGCCGGCCCACCGCGGCGAGGAGGTCACCGACGAGGTGATCGACGGGCCGAAGTCGCTCATCTGGGACGAGGCCGAGAACCGCCTCCACGCCCAGAAGTCGATCCTCGCCTGGTGCTTCGGGGCGATTTAGCCACGTTCGCATTTCAGCCTTGGGCTCCTATATGGGCGCGATGCCTTCTCCTCCCGTACCCGACGACGCGGTCACCGCTTTCCAGATCGAGGGCGAGCCCGTGCGGGGGCGCCTGGCGCGTCTGGGCCCGGCGATTGACGAGATCCTGCGCGCCCACGCCTATCCCGAGGCCGTCGCCAACCTGCTGGGCGAGGCCTGTGCGCTGGCCGGCCTGGTGGGTTCGAACCTGAAGTTCGACGGCCGGCTGATCATCGAGGCGCGTGGCGACGGCCCGGTGCGCTTCGTGGTCGCCGACTACGACACCTCCGGCGGCCTGCGCGGCTATTGCGGCTTCGACGCCGAGGCGGTCGCCGCGGTCAGCGGCGGGTTCGCGCGCCCCGGCGCCAGGTCGCTGCTGGGCGCGGGCCATTTCATGATGACCGTCGATCAGGGTCCGGACATGGACCGCTATCAGGGCGTCACCGCCATCGAGGGCGAGACCCTGGCGCTCTGCGCCGAGCAGTACTTCGCCCAGTCGGAGCAGACGCCGACCCGGGTTCGCCTGGCGGTCGGCCAATCGGACGGCCTGTGGCGCGCCGGCGGCATGTTGATCCAGTCGGTGGCCGAGGACGATGCGCGCGGCTCCACGACCGAGGCCTGGATCCGCACCCAGGCCTTCTTCGAGACGGTGGGCGAGGAGGAGCTGATCGATCCGGAGCTGTCGTCGCAGCACCTGCTGTTCCGGCTGTTCCACGAGGATGGCGTGCGCGTGTTCGGCTCGCAGCCGCTGCGCGCCTTCTGCCGCTGCTCGCAGGAGCGGATCGAGACGGTGCTGAAGTCCTTCGAACCGGCAGAACGCGCCGAGATGGTCGAGGACGACGGCCGCATCCACGTCACCTGCGAATACTGCTCCAGGACCTACGCCGTGGAGCCGGGCGCGCTGGAGACGGCGCCCGCCATCTAGGCGTCCGAACGCATGCGCAACAGGTAGTAGGCGCCGTTCACCGCACGGCCGCCTTCGCGGCGCAGCACGGCGGTGTGCTGGCTGACGATCTCGAAGCGTCCGGCGGCCAGACCGGCCACATAGGCCGGGCTGTGGGCGAACCGGCCGTTCCCGCGGAGCAGGAAGCCGTCACCCTCGGCATATTCGGTGGAGAAGGCGAACCAGCCGTCACCACGCAGCACCTTGGCGACCGCGGCGAACGTTTCCTCCAGGGCGCCCAGGTAGGGGAAGGTGTCGAAGGCCACGATCATGTCCCAGCACTGGCCCGGCGCGGCCAGGGCGTCCTTCAGGTCGCATTGGTCCAGGCTCTGGTAGAGGCCGCGCTCGCGGGCCTTGGCCAGCATGCCGCCGGACAGGTCGACGCCCGCCAGACGCCGCGCGAAGGGCGTCACGGCCTCGGCGCAGAGGCCTGTGCCGCAGCCGAGGTCGAGGATATCGAACGCGCCCTTGGGCTCGCCGCAGGCGGCCAGCAGGACGGTGAGCTGGGCCGGGCCGTCGTAGCCGAGTTTGTCCAGCAGATGCTCGTCGAAGCCCTCGGCGACCGCGTCGAAGCGTTGGGCGACCATGTCCGCCGGCTGGCGGTCCACCGGGCGGGCCAGCAGGGCGTCGCGAAGGTGCCGGGCCTCCACGGGGACCGGCTCGCGCGCGACCCAGGCCTCGGCCACCCGCACAGCGGCGGCCCGCTCGCCACCGGCGTCGAGCAGCAGCAGGGCGGTCTTGAAGTGGTCGTCGGGGGTGTCCTGCGGCGCGTCCGGCGCGCCGGCCAGGGCCGAGGCGATCAGGCCGCTCAGCCGCTTGGCTTCGGCGATGGGCGGCGTCGAATCCTCGAAGGCCACGGCGTCGGCCAGGGCGGCGTCGGCCTCGGCGAAGCGGCCGCATTTCAGCAGGGCCGCGCCCAGGTTGGCGCAGCCGCTGGCGCTCGGTCCGTCGAGCTCCACGGCGCGGGCGAAGGCTTCGGCGGCGGCGGGGAAGTCGTCCTGGGCCGTGCGCGCCATGGCGAGGATCTGCCAGGTCGGGCCGGTCTCGCCGCCGACGGCCAGGGCGGCGCGGCAGGCGGCCTCGGCCTCCGCGAACTGGCCGAGCTGGGCCAGGGCGGCGGCCAGGCTGTTCCAGGCCTGCGCCTGGGTGGGGTCGATCTCGACGGAGTGGCGCAGCGCGCTCGCGGCGTCTTCGTGGCGGCCCAGGTTGATCAGGGCCATGGCGTGGTGGTTCCACGACAGCGCCAGGTGCGGCGCGCCGCCCACCAGGGCGGTGAAGATCCGGGCGGCCTGCTCGAAGTCGCCCATCTGGAAGCGGCGCAGGCCGTGGCGGACGAGGTCGGTGACCTCCGCCGTTTCGGCGACGGCCGGCGCGGTCTCGGAATAGGCGTGGCGGGCTGACGAACGCATACCGGGACCTCTGCGGCGCGCGCCGGAACGGCGGGCCCTGTCACAGGGCTAGTTCGTACTGGCTAGCGAAAGGTTACCAGCGCGGAAACCATATTTGCGGCGGGGTCAGGAGGGCGCGACCGGCGGGGCGCCAAGCGGGGTTTCCAGCGGCTTGCCGCTCAGCACGGCCTTGCAGATCACCTTGATCGTCGCGACCTGGAATTCGTTGGGCGTTATCCAGTCCTTGTCGGCGGTCGGCTTGCGCGCCAGCTCGCCGCGCAGGTTGTTGTGGCTGTAGATGGTCATGCTGAGCACGGAGTAGCGCGTGCCCGCGCAATCCACCGACCAGTGCGCCAGGCCCGAACGCGCCAGCCCCGGGCCCATCTGCACCGGCTGGAACAGCTCGGTGCGGATGTCGGCCTCGATGGTGAAGGGCGCGGTGGCCTTGCCGCCCTCCGGCCGCACGAAACGCGCGCCTTCCAGGTCGTGGGTGATCAGGGTCCACATGTCGCGGTCGATATAGGCCGAGGCCCAGGCCTCGACGTCGCCGACCTCCAGGCTGGCCGGCGGCGGCGGATCGACGATGGCGGGCTTCGCGGGCGGCTTCGTCGCGCAGAGGCCAGGGCCTGTCAGGCTCGCCGCCATGGCCACGCCGAGCATCGCTGTCCGCATCCGCGTCATGGCGTCCATCCTGGCACAGGGCCGGCGCAAGGCGAAGGGCGTCAGGCCGCGTCCAGCGCGCGGCTGACGTCGCGCGAAAGGTCCCGGGCGCCTTCCAGGCCGACGCTCATCCGCACCCAGCCCTCGGTCAGGCCGATCTCCAGCCGTTCCGCCTCGGGCATGGAGCGGTGGGTGGTGGTGCAGGGGTGCGTGGCCATCGACTTGGCGTCGCCGAGGTTGTTGGAGATGTCGACGATCTGCAGCGCATCCAGGAACTTCCAGGCCGCCTCGCGGGAGCCCAGGTCGAAGGCCACCAGATTGCCGCCGCCGGTCATCTGGTTGGCGATGATCGCCGCCTGCGGATGATCGGGCCGGCCGCAGTAGACGGTCTGGCGGGTCTTGGCGTGCGCGGCGATCACGTCGGCCACCTTGGCGGCGTTCTCGGTCTGGCGGCGCACGCGCAGCTCCAGGGTCTCGAGGCCCTTCAGCAGGACCCAGGAATTGAACGGCGACAGCGCCGGGCCGGTGTGGCGCAGGATGTCCTTGTAGGCCTCGGTCATCAGCGCCTCGGCGCCCAGGATCGCCCCGCCCAGCACCCGGCCCTGGCCGTCGATATGCTTCGTGGCCGAATAGACGACGATGTCGGCGCCCAGCGCCAACGGCTTCTGAAAGATCGGGGTCGCGAAGACGTTGTCGACGATCACCTTGGCGCCCGCGGCATGGGCGATCTCGGCCACCGCGCCGATGGCGGTCACCTCCAGCAGCGGATTGGCCGGGCTTTCGATCAGGAAGGCCTTGGTGTTGGGCCTGACCGCGTTCTTCCAGGCCTCCAGGTCGGTGGCGTCGACGTAGGTCGCCTCGATCCCGAACCGCGGCAGCCATTCGGAGATGATCCAGCGGCACGAGCCGAACAGCGCCCGGCCCGCCACCAGGTGGTCGCCGGCGCGCAGGAGCCCCTGCAGCGCCACATGCACCGCGCTCATCCCCGAGGCGGTGGCGCGGCAGACCTCGGCGCCTTCCAGCAGCGCCAGGCGGTCCTCGAACATCTGCGTGGTGGGGTTGCCGAAGCGCTGGTAGATGAAGCCCGGATCGGCGCCGGAGAAGCGGTCGTCGGCGGCCTGGGCGCTGTCGTAGGCGAAGCTCTGCGTCAGGAACAGCGCCTCGGAGATCTCGCCATAGGGGCTGCGGGCCATGCCGCCGCGCACCAGCCGGGTCTCGACGTCCCAGTCTCGCGGATCTTCGGCCATGGCGGGGCTCCTTCGCTTTAGAGCGCCGCTTGAACGGCAGGCGGAGCGGGGCGTCAAGGCGCGGTTTCCTGCAAACGGGCGCAATTCCGCTCATCCCCGCGCGAGCGGCGCGCAGGTTTTTTGAACCACGGAAAACACGGAAAGAGCACGGAACGAGATTCGATCTTGGATGCGGCGGAGGATCTGATTGCGCGCGAAGCGCGCGATTCGGCCTGGCGCCAGCCGCTCGGACGACCCGCTTTCCGTGCTCTTTCCGTGTTTTCCGTGGTTCGATCTTGGGTCCCCGCTTGCGCGGGGATGAGCGGCGATCAGGAGGTGTTGGGCGCGTGGAGGGCGGGGCCGCCGTGGGCGGGGCCTGCCCCCTCCACCATCGGCTCTGCGGCCGATGGTCCCCCTCCCGCCGTCGCTGCCGCGACGGGGCAGGTAGAGGGCTCGGGCGGCTCGAACCCGAGGTCGCGGCAGAGGCCGGCGATCAGGTCGTCGATGGGGATGTCGAGGAAGTCGTGGCTTCCCTCCAGCTCGTCGAGCCGGGCGTTCAGGTCGTCGCGGAACAGCTCCGCGTCCTCGTCGTCATCGAACTCGTTCCAGACGTGGCAGGTGATCGCGGTGCGGATGCGCACGCGCTTGAGATAGCGCGGGACGAACTCCGAGCCGGCCTCCGCGCCCGCCCGCTCCGCCTCCGCCCGCTCCGCCGCCGCGAGCCGCTCGGCCTCCAGCCTGCGGTGCAGCAGGATCGACTGGCGCACGCCGCGCGCCAGCTTGGCCAGCGAGGCGGTCAGCTTGGCGAAATCGTCCGTCGTCTCGGCCTCCAGCAACCGCCGCTGCGCCTCGCGCGCCGCCGCATGCATCGGCGCTTTGCGCCGCCGCGTGGCGGTCGCCTTTGGCGAACCTTGACTTGCCCTGCCCCGAAGGCTCGCATCCTCCATGAGGTTTAAGGAGGGGCGGCATCTGGGAGATGCAGGCGTCGACGCCGGGCTTCGGCGCCGGCGAGGTGAAGGTGACCGGTTTCGTACGCTGTCACCGTAATTCGATCAGAGCGCGCGTGTTCTGCTATTCCAAGGGAAGCGCTTCGACCTTTGAAAAGACACCCCGGGCCGCGGCGCCGTCAGGGTTGAAGGGAGGTTTGAAGTTGGCCTTGGCATAGGGATAGGGGACGAAGACCTGCACGAACAACATGTTGCCGAATGGGAAGTCCCGCCGGCGCACGCCGACCTGCACGTCGAAAATGCCTTGGATATAGAACCCGGTCCCTTCGGGCGCCGGACAGGACCCGGAAGCCGCGCTCGCAAGGTAAGCCTTGGCGAAGTCCACGGTCGTGCCGCCGCCGAAGAAGGCTCCCGCGGGATTGGGATCGAGGTGCCCCTCCAGATGGCAGCCAAAGCCGTCCAGGATAACCGCCAGGTCGGATTTTACAGTCAGCCTGGTGAAACCTTGAGGGGCGTCCTTGTGACTGAAGATGTAGACGCCCGGCGTTTCGAGGACGCGGCGGTCCGGATTGACGTACGCCTTGGCAGGATCGGACACGCCCGCCCCGTCGGCCATCATCAGGAACGGGATCAGGGGCGCTGTCGCCACGGTCTTGGCGGTCTGGCAACCCGCGACCGACGCGGCCAGCAGCATCCCCGCGCCGAGCCTAGACCAAGGTGGAAGAGGGGCCCATGACGCCAAACCGACCACCTGCAAAACTGAACGCCGCCGAATGTGGAAGGCCGATCTTAGCGGACCGTCGGCTTTGCGCCACCGACGAAGGGCCGGCCTTGTCCGCCGTCTGCGCCTCTCCCAACCTCTCCCACGATGCTTCGCATCTGGGAGAGGAGCGGGTTGATGGAGTCATGAGGGGACAGGAAGGCTGAGATCCAAGGTTGAGATCAGCGCGGCTGGCGCCGGATCAGGTCGATGAACGCGCGCAGCCGGGCCGGAATGTTGCGGCGGCTCGGATAGTAGAGACAAAGACCCGGATATTCCGGCGACCAGTCCTCCAAGACCGGCAGCAACAGGCCGGCCTCGATCGACTTGGCGGCGGCGATGTCGGAGACAAAGGCCAGGCCCTCGCCGGCCAGGGCCGCCATCAGCATCAGATCGTTGTCGTCGAGGGTCAGTTGGCCCGGGACGTCGATCGCGACAGCCTCGCCCCGTTTCTCGAACTCCCAGCGGTAGATCGCGCCGCTCCCTAGGCGCCGGCGAATGCACCGATGCTCCGCCAGGTCGGCCGGCGTTCTTGGCCGCTTGCGGCCCGCGAAGTAGGCGGGCGAGCCCACCACGATCGAGCGTATCGGGCGGGTGATCGGCGCCACGATCATGTCCGGCGGAACGAACTCCTCCAGCCGAACGCCGGCGTCGAAGCCTTGCCCGACGATGTCGACCATCGCCCCTTCGCTGACCACGTCGACCGTCACGCGCGGATAGCGGCGCATGTATTCGGTGATCAGCGGCGACAGGATCATGCGCCCCGCGCCCGGCGGCACATTCAAACGCAGGGCGCCGACCGGCTCGGCGCGATGCTCGTCGATCCGTTCCATGGCGGTGCGGATCGCGGCCAAGGCCGGCGCGATCTCCCCCACGAACTGCTCGCCTTCAGCGGAGAGCGCGACGCTGCGTGTCGTCCGGTTGAACAGACGAACGCCCAAACGCGCCTCTAGCGCCGCCACCGCGTGGCTGAGCGCCGAGGACGACATGTCCAGTTCGCGCGCCGCAACCCGGAAGCCACCGTGACGCGCCACGGCCACCACGGCTTCGAGCTCCAGCTGGCTCGCTCGCATTGCGCGATTTTTCGCATCAACCTGTGCCATTCTGATCGCCTTATCAGATCAGTCGATTGAGGTCACATGTCCCTTCACCAACCCAGAGGAGACGCGCCATGCGCACCATCGACACGGTCTATATCGACGGCCAGTTCGTCACCCCGCACGGGGAGGAGCTGTTCGACCTGTTCAACCCCGCCACCGAGGAGAAGATCGGCCAGGTGCGCCTGGGCGACGCGGTGGACGCCCAGACCGCCGTCGCGGCCGCCAAGCGGGCTTTCCCGCTCTATTCCCAAACCACGAAGGCCGAGCGGATCGCGCTGCTCCGCCGGCTGCATGACGCCGTCGCCGCACGGGCCGATGCGCTGGCCGCGGCGATGATCGAAGAGTATGGCGCGCCGCAGACGTTCGTCGGCTTCTCCGCTTCCCACGCGGCCAATCTCTTCCTCGACATGGCCGAGACGCTGGAAGCGTTTGAGTTCAGACAGACTGTCGGCGGCGCGGAGGTCACCCTGCAGCCGGTGGGGGTCGTCGCCGCCATCAGCCCCTGGAACAGCAATATCGGCTCCGTCTGCAGCAAACTTGCGACCGCGCTGGCCGCCGGCTGCACCGTCGTCATCAAGCCCAGTGAGATGAGCGCCACCCAAACCCAGGTCCTCACCGAGGCCCTGCACGAGGCCGGCGTGCCGCCCGGCGTGTTCAACATCGTCAACGGCCGAGGCGACGTGGTGGGCGCCGAACTGGCGTCCCATCCGGACATCGCCAAGGTGACCTTCACCGGCTCGACCGCCGTGGGACGCTCCATCATGCGCGCCGCGGCCGAGACGATGAAGCGCGTCACCCTGGAGCTGGGCGGCAAGGGTCCGAACATCATCCTGCCCGACGCGGATATAGAGGCCGCGGTCTCGACCGTCGTGGCGGTCGGCTTCCTCAACAGCGGTCAGGCCTGCATTGCCGGAACCCGGGTCCTGGCGCCGAGATCGCGCCTGCCGGAGATCCTCGAGCACCTCAAGACGGCGGTCGCGGCGCTCAAGGTCGGTGATTCCACCGATCCTGCCGTCAAGATCGGGCCAATGGTCAGCCAGAAGCAGTGGGATCGGGTGCAAAGCTACATTCGTCTGGGCCTCGAAGACGGCGGCGAAATCCTGGTCGGCGGCGAAGGCCGGCCGGCTGGCCTCAAGCGGGGATGGTTCGTGCAGCCCACCGTCTTCGCCGGCGTCAACAACCACATGCGCATCGCCCGCGAGGAGATCTTCGGCCCGGTGCTGTGTGTGATCCCCTACGACGACGAGGAGGAGGCGATCGCCATCGCCAACGACAGCCCCTATGGCCTGCACGCCTATGTCGAGAGCGCTGACGTGGCGCACGCGCGTCGGGTGGCCGAGCGGCTGGACTGTGGCCGCGTGACGATCAATGGCGCGCCGCACGCGCCCCTGGCGCCGTTCGGCGGGTTCAAGCAGTCCGGTATCGGCCGCGAATACGGCCGCTACGGGCTAGAAGCCCACCTGGAGGTCAAGGCGATCCTGGGCTGACGTCCCGCGCGGCGCCCGAACCGTCCGCTCGGGCTCAGCGCGCCGGCGCCACCGCAGGCGCCGGTGAGCTGAAGGCTGCTGGTTTAGGGCGCCGCCACCGCGACCCCATGTCGGTTTCCGGCAACCTCGTTCGTCGTCTTGATGAGAGGCTGGTGTTCGCGGTCCGGGCTGCAGCCTGGCAAGATGGAAGAGGGAGGCCCCTGGTATGAGCGTGAGCGATCAGATCGACAGATACATCGCCGATCAGTCTCCGGCGAAGGGCGAGGAATTGCGGGACCTGCATCGGCGCATCCTGGCGATTTCGCCCGACGCCGAGCTGTGGTTCCTGGATGGCCGGAACGACGCCGGCAAGGTCGTTTCCAATCCGAACATTGGATATGGGTCGCAGACGCTCAGCTATGCCGCCGGGGATTCGAGAGCGTTCTACAAGATCGGCCTGAGCGCCAATACGTCCGGCATATCGGTCTATGTCGTGGGTCCTAAGGACAAGACATACCTGTCCGAGACCTATGGATCGCGGCTCGGGAAGGCCAAGATCACCGGATATTGCATCAGGTTCAGATCCGTAAATGACGTGGACCTCGGCGTGCTCGAAGAGGTCGTCGCGGACGCCATGGGGCCGCGGTCGGCGGGCGCATCGTCCTAAGATTGGTGACTCAATTGTTTGCCACTCCAACCGCTGTCATCCCGGCCGCAGCGCAGCGGAGAGCCGGGACCCAGGGGGTTGTGTAGTGCGGTCGCCCCTGGGTCCCGGCTCGGCCTTGCGGGCCGTCCGGGATGACGGGATTTTTCAAGATATTGATATATATCAACTATAATTGAGTTTTCAGCCTAAGGTGAGCTCTGCGGACGCCATCAGAACCACGCCGGCGCGGCGCTTTGGGAGGAGGATCGACGAACCATCGGATGAATGTCGAATGGTCCTAAGGCGGGCTCTCCGGAGGCGCGCTTGTGAGTCAGCGCTGCGTCAGGAGCCATTGCGGCCACGCCACAAATAGGACATTCGCGGTTCACCGGACGGTGGCCTCTATTCCCGCCGCAAGCCAGCGACCGCTTCCGACCCGTTGCGGACGTTCAGCAGGTCCGTCCAAGGTAGCTGAACGCGGACGGACGGGGTCCAGCCGAGCACAGCGCGGCGCAATGGGGGAAGCATTCGTGGATATAGCTAGATTATTTGCGTCCAGTTCATTTCTGTATGTTTATTCTGGGCTGCTGGTTTTACTGACTGCGATCGCGATTGTTCGAAATCAGATCTCGATAAACTCGGAAGCCAAGGTTTCGGGCGAGATCATCAAGCTGGTCGACGGCGCCCATGCCCCTGACGCATCCGGCAAGGTCGCGCAGCTGCTGTTGCTGAACGAGTCCACGGGCGCCCGCATCCTCACCCATGAGGCCTGCCGCAGGGACGACCTTGTGGAACACAGGGTCTGGCGAAACCCCAAGTCCGCGACCGCCAGGGCGACCGCCAGCTATCTGGGCGTGATGGCGGCCGTGCCCGCGGGGCGCCACAGTCTTGAGGGCCTGCGTCCCGCCAGGACGATGCTGGAGGACGAGTACCGGCGGCTCCACAAGGGCCTGAGCGGCTTTGGCGACTTCATCATCCGCGTGGCGCTGCTCGGCACATTCATGGGCCTGATCGCGGCGCTGACGATCGCGAGCGCCAACATCGGCGCAGCCCAAGGATCGGCCGAGGCGCAAAGCGCGCACATGCGCGACTTCATCCAGGTCCTGCTGGCGACGGCCGCCAACAAATTCTGGATCTCCGCGGTGGGCGTCGGTTGCGCCCTGATCGTGCAGATCTATCGCTCCACCTCGGAGAAGGCTCAGCACATCGTGCGCCTGGGCGACGCCTTCGACCATGCGCTCACCGATCCCGAGATCGCCGCCGCCTGGTGCCCACCGGACGCCAGCGTGGCCAGCCAGGAGGAGGGCGACCTGCGGTTCGTGAGGGAGGCCGTCTTCGCCCGGATTGCGAAGCTGGATCTGGAGCCCCTCAACGCGGCGCTCGCCGAGACGGCCGCGGCGATCAAGGCCAATGCGAGGGATTTGGTCATCTCATTCGGACCGGCGCCGCCGCGACGGAGCGGCGAGTGATGCCCGGGCGGTTGCGGCGACGCGTCGGGTCCACGGAGCTGGCGGGCGATGAAGGACCGTTCGTGTCATTCACCGACCTGTTCATCGGGATCCTGTTTCTGTTCCTGATCCTGGTGGCCGCGCTCATGCTGATGAACGAGGAGGCCATTCAAAGGGAAAAGGTCGAAACGCAGGTCATGTCCGAGCAGATCCGGCGGCTGCAGGCCAAGCTCGATGCGGCCCCCAAGCCCGTGCCCGACCTGCCGGCGTTCCGCTTAGGCATCGTCTTCAACATCTACCAGAGGCCCGCGGTCTTCGATGGTCAGGGCTGGACCTATTCCCGCACGGTTCGGGTTTTCCGGGCGCCGACGGGGGACTGCATCAACACCGTCTGGCTGCGCAGCAACCTCAGCACGGCCTGGATGCCGCCCCTCGAAGCCGAGAAGATTCCCACGCCCGAGCAGCATGATGCTCTTCAAAAATTCCAGCCCTGCGGAATCTCCGCCTCAGGCGATCATTGGGATACGACAACAGAGACGGGCAACCTGAAGCGAATAAACCCGGATCTGTATAGTGGAACCGTCACCCTGCATGAAAAGGAGGGCGATGTTAAACTTGAAATTCAGTATCGAATCCTGGGCGTTTACGATGACTATTTTCGCTGATCGTTGCGTTTCATGAAATCCGGTTTCGCCCCGTTGATCTGTGCTGCCGTGCTCGCCCTCGCCTGGCCCACCGCCGCGCCGGCGCAAAGAACGATCTCGCTAGGTGGCAGCGCTCCCGATGTCCCGATCCCGCTGGATGGCGGCGGACCCAAGGTCCCGGCAATCGATCCCGCCACCCTGCAAGGCCTCCCCTCGGCCCACGACTACCGTCCGCCGCAGGGGATCACCTTCAGCGCCGCCGACTTCATCAGCGAGAACGTGCATCTGACGGCCCAATGGTTCTGGGCCGCCGATAGCGACGGCAAGACGCTGCCCACGGTGATCATGGCGCCCGGCTGGGGCGCCACGGCCGCGACGCTGCGGGAGGGCGCCATCGACCTGGCCCGCGCCGGCTATCTGGTCATGCTGTTCGACTACCGGGGCTGGGGCGACAGCGACGGCCGGGTGATGCTCGCAGGCGCCCGGTCTGTCGCAGGGGGGGCCGTCGCAGCAGGGCCGGTGACAGGCGGTGCGTTCTCCGCCGAGGTGCGTGAGTTGCGCGGCTATGTCGATCCGTCGGAGCAGGCGCAGGACTGGCTGAACGCCGTCAGCTACGCGGTGACCATGCCGACGGTCGACGCCGACCGCATCGGCGTCCTGGGGTCCGATCTCGCCGGGGGCCACGTCATCTATGCGGCGGCTTTCGAGCCCCGGATCAAGGCGCTGGTCAGCCAGGTGAGCCGCATGGACACCCGCCCCTCCAAGCCCTACCAGCCGGACCCTGCCAAGGTGGTCGCCGAGGCCGACGCCGCCGCCTCGCGGCTCGCCACCGGCCAGGCGCAGTATCCGGCCGACCCGGCGCGCGCAGTCGGAAACAAGGTGGTGCGCTGGACCCCGATCGACCAGGCGGAGGATGTGATCACCCCGGCGCTGTTCGTCCTGGCTCAGAACGAGGAGCTGTTCTCCAACACCCACAACGGACAGCTGGCCTGCGAGGAGGTCAAAGGGCCGCGCAAGATGGTGATGCTTCCCAAGGCCACCCACTACGACATCTATGGTGGCGATCGGGCGCGGGCGATCAACGCCGCCATCGACTGGTTCGACCGCTACCTGAAGCCCCCCGGCGCGCCGACACGGGTCCCCCTCAATCCCAAGGAACCTGCGCGCGGGGACTGCAACCCGCCGCCGCCGCCGCCGTCGGGCGACTCGGACAAGAACGGCAGCGGAGAAGGCCACAAGGCGTCGCCGACATCGGGCCGCTTCAACTGACGGCGTGGACTCCCGGCGACGCGTGCGAGAGCGCCTTGAACTTGGAGAACGCAAGGCGCCAAACTGTCGGCAGAGCGCGAAGCGCCGAGCCAGGGAGGATGATGCGATGACCAGAGCCACGATGTCTGCGGCCGCCGCGCTGGCCGTTCTGCTTGCCAGCCCGGCCTTCGCCCAGTCCCAGGGCCAGGCGCCGCAGCCCCAGGCGGCTGCGCCCAAAGACCTGGCGCGCGACTTCGGTGGGGTCTGGACCAACGCCACCGTCACCCGGCTGGAGCGACCGGCGAACTTCTCGACGCTCGTCGTCTCCAAGGACCAGGCCGAGGCGGTGGCGAAGGCCACGAAAGCGCGCAACGCCGCAGCCAACGGCGCCTCGGACCTCAGCAAGGGGAACTTCAAGGACGAGAACGCGACCGCCGGTTACAATTCGTTCTGGATCGACTCCGGGGACGGGCTGATGCGCGTTCGCGGCGAGGCGCGCTCCTCCTTCATCACCAGCCCCGCCGACGGCAAGATGCCGTTCAAGAACCGCGCGAAGAGCCTCGCGCTGATGAACCGCGACGGGGTCGAGTATCAGTCCGGAAAGGGCGCCTACTCCGACCCGGAGGATCTCCCGCTCCGCGAACGCTGCCTGATCTCCCAGAGCGACGCCGGCGGCCCGGTGATGCTGAACGCGATCTACAACAACAACTACGCCTTCTTCGTCACCCCCGGCTATTTCGTCATCGACCTGGAGATGAACCACGACCTCCGGATCGCCCCGATCTTCGCCTCGGCGAAGGAGGCCCGCGCCCATCACAATCCGGCGGTGATCCGCCCCTGGCTGGGTGACGCCGTGGCCTGGTGGGATGGCGACACCATGGTCACCGAGACGAGAAACGTGCACCCCATTCAGGAAGGCCGCACGCTCACGCCCGTGTCGGCCCAGGGCACGGTGACGGAGCGGTTCACGCGGATCGCGAAGGACGAACTGCTCTACCAGTTCACGGTCGACGATCCGACGCACTACACCAAGGCCTGGTCGGGCGAGTATTCCTTCAAGCCCGCCAAAGGGCAGATCTACGAATACGCCTGCCATGAAGGGAACTACGCGATGGAGGGCATCCTTCGCGGCGCCCGGCTCGCGGAAGCAGCGGCGGCCAAGGGCGGAAATTGATCGGGCGGCGCCCCATGCCCAGTTCGTTCGCAGATCGCCGCGCCGTCGTGGCCGGTCTCTTCGCCTTCCTGGCCGCTCCTGCGACGGCGGCCCAGAACCATCCGCCGTTGTTTGACGTCGTCTGGAGCACGCGGCTGACGCTGGACCAGCGGACAGCGCTGGAGAGTTGGACGAAGGACCTTGAAGCCTTGGCTCAGGGGTGGTGGCCGGTGATCACCACCGCCCTGGCCTCGCCCGGATTCACGCCGGCGTCGAGGATCACCCTCGACATCAGCGCGATATCGCCAAAGACCATTCCGGCCATGACCAACGGGACGCGTATCACCGTCGACGCCGGCTACGTCCTCAGCCAGATCCGCAATCCCGATCGGTCGGGCATGGTGGCCCACGAGATGGTCCACGTGGCGCAGGCCTATCCGCCGGGCGCCCCGCCGTTCCTCACTGAGGGGATCGCCGACTACCTGCGCTACTACGTCCTGCTGCCCAACGACATCAACCGCGGCTTCGACCCGCGCGGTCGGGGTCCTTGGGCCGGCTATCAGTCCACTGCCGCCTTATTGGATTGGATCGAGCGCCAGCATCCCGGCGCCGTGCAGGCGACGAACGCGGACCTGCGCGACGGTGGCGACGGTTTCGGGCCGCTGAAGCGCTTCGGCGGCGGCGATATCACCCGGCTCTGGCGGGCCTATCTGGCCACCTCGCCGCCGGCCGCGACCCCGGAGGCCGAGCAGGCCGCGATCCGCGCGCTCTCGCCGCGCTAGCCCTTGCAACCTTCGCCGTCTCCGCTAAGTCTTGGCCGCCCATGAGCGAGCCTCAACGCCCGGGCATCCTGCCCTGCCAAGCCATCGAAGCCCTGATCGCCAACGGCGCGATCTCGGCCGCGACGCCGTTCGACGTCGACCAGGTCCAGCCGGCCAGCCTGGACCTGCGGCTGGGCGGCCGCGCCTGGCGGGTGCGGGCGTCCTTCCTGCCCGGCCGGCACACCGTGCGCGAGCGGATCGCCGAGGTGGCGATGCACGAGGTGGACCTCACCGTCGGCGCGGTGCTGGAGCGCGGCTGCGTCTACATCGCCGAACTGCAGGAGCGGCTGAAGCTGCCGGCCGGGGTTTCGGCGCGGGCCAATCCGAAGAGTTCGACGGGGCGCGTGGATGTGTTCGTCCGTCTGCTGACCGACTGCGGCAATCGGTTCGACGACGTGGACGCCCATTACGACGGGCCGCTCTATATGGAGATCGCGCCGCAGACCTTCTCGGTGCTGGTGCGCGCCGGCACACGGCTGAACCAGCTGCGGCTCAAGGCCGGCGACCCGCCGCGCCTGCGCACCGAAAGCGTCGGCGTCGACCTGACCGGCGCGATCGCGGGCTTCCGGGGGCGGCGGCACGCCGGCCTCGTCGACCTCGATAAGGAAGACGGCCACGACCCGCGCGATTTCTGGGAACCGCTGCGGCCGAAGGACGGCCAGCTGCTGCTCGATCCCGGCGAGTTCTACATCCTGGCGTCGAAGCAGGCGGTGGAGATCCCGGTGCTGGAAGCCGCCGAGATGACCCCGATCGACCCGTCGGTCGGCGAGTTCCGGGTGCACTACGCCGGCTTCTTCGACCCCGGCTTTGGCACCGACGAGGCCCACGGCAAGGGCTCGCGCGGGGTGTTGGAGGTGCGCAGCCACGAGACGCCCTTCATCCTGGAGGACGGCCAGACCGTGGCGCGGCTGGTCTACGAGCCCCTGACGGAAAAGCCCGAGCGGCTCTACGGCGACCTCGGGTCGCATTACCAGCGACAGGGTCTCAAGCTATCAAAGCACTTCCGGATCTGGGGCGAGTAGCGCGGGGCCCCGTCGAAGGGCCTGTCGATGTCCCTGTTGCGCGTCCTGGCCCTGGCGGCCGGAGTGATCGGCGGCATGCTGGGCATGAGCGCCCACGCCGCGCCGGCCATGTGGCGGGTCACCGGCGCCGGCTCCGAAATCTATCTCTTCGGAACCCTGCACGCCCTGCAGCCCAACGTCGCCTGGCGCACGCCGGCCTATGACGCCGCCTATGCCAAGGCCGGGTCCGTCTGGTTCGAGGTCGACCTCGGCGCGGCCGATCCCGCCACCATCGGCCTGATCGTCAGCCGCTACGGCGTCGACCCCGAGCGCGGCCTCTCCGAAAAGCTGGGCGCCGCCGACCTTCGCGCCCTGAAGGGCGAGACGCCCGACATGGACCGCATCGAGCACCTGCGCCCCTGGGCTGCGGCCCTGATGCTGTCGATGCAGCCGGTGCTGGCCAAGGGCGCGACGGTGGAAACCGGCGCCGACCTCACCGTCACGCGCCAGGCGCGCGATGGCGGCAAGACGATCCGCACCTTCGAGACCCTGGAGGACCAGGCCCGGGTGTTCGCCAGCCTGCCGGAGCCGGCGGAGCTCCAATACCTCGCCGACGTGATCCACGAGCGCCGCGCGCCGCCGAAGCGGCTCGCGCTTGGCCCCAGCGCGCCCTCGCTGGAACGCGACTGGCTGGCCGGCGACCTGGCGCGCCTCGGCCCCGGCTTGGCAGGCGAGCTGGCGCACGACAATCCGGCGCTCTACGACGTGCTGCTCAAGCGCCGCAACCTCGCCTGGGCCGACAAGCTGACGACCGAAATGGCCCGCAGCCCCGGCGTCGAACTGGTCAATGTCGGCGCCCTGCACATGGTCGGCCCCGACGGCCTCCCGGCCCTGCTCGCCGCCCGCGGCTTCAAGGTCGATCGGGTTCAATAATTCCTTTCCAGCGCAGCGGGAGAGGGGGACCGCTCGCCGGAGAGCGAGCGGTGGAGAGGGCGAGCGGCAAGCCCCGCGTTCCCGGCTTGCCCTTTCCACCATCGGCTCTTTCCCCGGCTTTCGCCGGGGTCGGCCGACGGTCCCCCTTTCCCATGAATGGGAAAGGAAGGCTTACGTTTTGTCACGTGTACTTGACATGACAATCATGTCATGTTTCCTTGTCATCAAGACAAGGAGGCTTGCATGAGTCAGTCGTTTTCCCCACCGGCGCCGCGGCGAGGTCCTGCGGCTTGGTCTCCGGCCATGAAGCGCCACCAAAGGCGCGTCTGGCCGATGCTGATGCTCTACGCCGTCGTGCTGACGGGCGTGATCCTGCTCTTCCGGCACAGCCCGCCCACTGGCATCTGGCGCTACCTGGCCGCGGTCGTCCCGGCCGTCCCGCTGCTCGGGGTCCTCTGGGTCAATGTGCGCTATCTGATCGAGGAGACCGACGAGTTCCACCGGCGGATGATGATGACCGCCATGCTCTGCGCCTTGGCGATCGTGCTGGCGGTCACCACGGTCTACGGGTTCCTGCAGGCGCTAGCGGGCGCGCCGATGGTTCCGCTCTACCATGTGGCCACCCTCTATGTGATCGCCCAGGGGATTTCGACGCCGCTGGTCTATTGGAGATTCCGGTGAAGAACCGCCTGAAGGTCCTGCGCGCCGAGCGTGACTGGAGCCAGGCCGACCTGGCCGAGCGCCTCGACGTCTCGCGCCAGAGCGTCAACGCCATCGAGACCGGCAAGTACGATCCCAGCCTGCCGCTGGCCTTCAAGATCGCGGCGCTGTTCGCGATGCCTATCGAGGCGATCTTCGAGGCCTAGAAAACATCCCGACTATCCCGGCGAAAGCCGGGAACCATGGGGCGTACGAAATGAATTCGCGGCCTTCGCCACGATCCCCAGCTCAGCTTGGGTCCCGGCTTCCGCCGGGACATTCGGGGAGGGCTTCAATCCTTCTTGTAGATCGAGGCCTTCGGAACCTCGACCACCCGCCGCAGCATCGGCTCGAAGGCGTCCAGCGGCATGGAGTCATAGGCCGGATCGAAGCTGTTCTGGTCGTAGAGGTGGCAGAACTGGGCGCAGTATTCGAAGTGCGGGTGGCCCCGGAACTGCTCGCGCATGTCGCGGTCGAGACCCAGGTAGTGGAAGAAGTAGTAGCCCTGGAACACCCCGTGCTTGTCCATCATCCAGTGGTTGGCCTCGGAGACGTAGGGCTTGAGGATCGTGGCCCCCAGCTCCGCGTGATTGGCCGGCATCAGGATGTCGCCGATGTCGTGCATCAGGGCGCAGACCACATATTCCTCGTCCCGCCCGTCGCGGTGCGCCCGGGTCGCGGTCTGCAGCGAGTGCTCCAGCCGGTCGACCGCGAAGCCGCCGTGGTCGTTGTCCAAGAGCTTCAGGTGCGCCAGCAGCCGGTCGGCCAGCTCGCCGCGATGCGGGGCGGCGGCGCGGCCGATGGCGGCCCAGTCCTCCTGGGTCCCCTCGGTCATGGCGTGGAATTTCGCGCGGTCCAGGACCACCTCACCGTCAGCCATCTCGGCCTCCTTCGATCGTTGCGCTTAAGGGTGCGGCGCGAGCAGGAGCCCGTCAACGTTCCTTCTCCCTGGGGGAGAAGGTGGCGGCGAAGCCGACGGATGAGGGGTCATGCCCGGCTATCGGCGCGAAACGAAATCGACGAGTCCGAGAATCCCCTCATCCGACCTCCTGCGGAGGCCACCTTCTCCCGAGGGAGAAGGATGCTCAAATCACGCCAACTCCGTCTCCGGCTCGGCCACGAAGCCTTTCCAGGTCTGCATGTATTTCACGAACGCCGGGCCCAGGCGCTCGGCGCGCAGGTGATCGGCGCTGACCGGGATCGCGATCGGCTTGAAGTCGGGATCGGCGGCCAGCTTCTTCGGCCAGTCGTGATGCAGGATCGCTGCGCGGCCCAGCAGCACATAGTCCATGCCGCGCTCCAGGCAGGCCCGCGCGTCGGCGGGCGTCATCACCTTGCCCGCGCAGCCCATGCGCACCTGGCCGCGCGGCAGTTCGGCGAAATAGCTCATCAGGCTGCGGCCCTGGAATTCCTCTTCCATCGGCGCCTTGGCGTAGTCCCAGAGCGACAGGTCCAGGTAGTCGATCTTGCCGTCGGCCAGCACGCCGCGGGCGACCTCGACGATCTCGCCCAGCTTCAGGCCGAACCGCTCGGGCGAGATCCGCAGGCCCAGGCTGAAGTCCGGGCCGGTGCTGGCGCGGACGCCATCGATGATCTCGTGGACGATGCGGGCGCGGTTCTCGACGCTGCCGCCATAGCGGTCGGTGCGCTGGTTGACCTCGGGGCTCAGGAACTGCGCCAGCACATAGCCGTGGGCCCCGTGGAGCTCGGCGCCCTGGAAGCCCGCCTGCTCCGCGCGCACCGCGGCGGCGATGAAGTCGTCGCGCAGCTGTTCGACTTCGGCCAGGCTCAACGCCCGGGCCCCGAACTCGGCGTTGTCCGACGGGCAGCGCGGCGCCTCGCCGATCAGGTCTTTGGGGCTGCGCATGCCGGCATGGTGCAGCTGGACCACCGCCACGCTGCCCAGTTCCCTGATCCGCGCCGCCAGCCGCGTCAGGCCGGCCACGTGCTCGTCGCCGAACACGCCCAGCTGTCCCGGAAAGCCCTGGCCGACCCGCTGCACATGCGCCGCGCAGGTCATGGTCAGCGCAAATCCGCCCTCGGCCCGGAACGTCAGCCATTTGAACTCGTCGTCCGACAGCGTGCCGTCCGGATGACTCTGCAGGTTGGTCAGCGGCGCCAGCACCAGGCGGTTCTTCAGCGCCGGCCCGTGGGCCAGCGTCATGGGCTCGAACAGGTCAGGCAAGGCGCGTGTCCTTCAAACGGCTGTTTGAGCGACCCTAGCCGACCCTTCGAGCCCCCCGCAATCCAGCAGGCCTGAAAGCGCCGCCAGCCCGCCTCAAGCCCCGCCGCCGTCTTGAGGCCCGCGGCCAGACCGGCTAAGGAACCGCCTCTTCAGGATCGCGGCCGTAGTTCAGAGGTAGAACGTCAGCTTCCCAAGCTGAATGTCGGGGGTTCGATTCCCCCCGGCCGCTCCAATTCCCGACAACACCGCCTTACCCCGCGCCGGCCACCGCCGCCTCGCAGTCGCGCATGTGTTCGGGCGGCTTGGCCAGCGACGGCTCGGCGGTCATGGCCGCGGCGGTCAGGGTGGTCCGGATCTCGGAGCCGCGTTCGAGCGTGCGGTGTACGGGGCAGCGCTCGGCGATGGTCATGAGCTGGGCGCGTTGGGCGTCATCCAGGGGCCCCTCAAGGCTGATCGTGCGCTCGAACAGGTCGCGGGCGTCCACCGAGGCGCGATGGTGCAGCACGCTGATCTGCACGCGCGTGAGCGGCCAGCCCTTGCGCTCCGCATAGAGCCGCAGGGTCATCGAGGTGCAGGCGCCCAGCGCCGCGCTCAGCAGATCATAGGGGTTCGGGCCGGAGCCCAGGCCGCCGACCGACACCGGCTCGTCGATCAGGATGGCGCCCGAGGCCGTGCGGGCCTCCACCTGCAGGCGGCCGACCCCGGTCTCGGCGACGACGACTTCCTCACCGACGGCGGCAAGCGGATCTGCGGACATGGGCGGCTCCAATCAGGTTCTTGGACAGGCGGCCCCGTAGAACTGCTTAGGGAACCGCCACGAATGGTTGAGTTCAAATATGGGGTCTAGCTTCTGGTTAACACCAGGGAGGCCGCAGATGTCCGCCGTTCTAGCTCCGCTCCAACCGATGCCCGCGCTCGTCTCGCGGCCGGGCGCGATCGCCAGCTACCTCATGCTCTCCGAGACCGGCCACGCCGACTGGACCCCCGATCCGCAGCGGGCCACCACCTTCGCGTCCATGCGCGAGGCGGCCCGCATGGCGCTTCGCCTGCCGGCTTCGGTGCGCGCCTACGGCCTGCCGCGCCAGGCGGAAGTCGCGCTGAACTAGACCCCGAACTGGTCCCGCCAGGCGCTGAGCTTCTCCAGGCTCACCACCACCCCGCCGCAGGCGATCACCGCCACCCGGGCGAAGGGCGTCAGCGCCGGGTGGTCGTCATAGGCCAGGCTGAGCGCCGCCCCGCAGGCGGGCTCGACCAGCGCCAGATGATCGTCGGCGAAACGGGCGCAGGCGCGCACCGCGTCGGCGTCGGAGACCACCACCGGAACCATCGGCCGGGCCTGCGACCAGGCGAAGGCCGCGTCCGCCACGCGCCGGGCGCCCAGGCTGGAGGCGATCGTCTCGATCCGTTCCAGCGTCACCTGCGCCCCGGCCGCCATCGACCGCGCCAGGGTTGCTGCGCCGGTCGTCTCCACCGCCACGATCACGGCGCCGTCCAGTCCATGGCGGCCCAGGCCCTCTGCGACCCCGCACATCAGCCCGCCGCCGCCGACCGCCACCACGACCGCGTCGGGGACCGGGCCCTGCGCGACGATCTCGTCGATCAGGCTGGAATGTCCGGCCCACAGCTGCGGATGGTCGAAGGGCGAGACGTAGGCGGCCTCGCCCCGCGCGGCGATGGCGCGGGCCAGCGCGTCGGCCTGGTCCCAGACGTCGCCTTCGACGATCACCTGGGCGCCGAGGGCGGCGATCTTGTCGCGCATGAAGACCGGCGTGGTGGAGGGCACCACCACGGTCACCGGCGCGCCCAGCGCCTGGCCCGCGTAGGCCGCCGCATAGCCGGCGTTGCCGCCGGAGGAGGAGACCAGGCTCTTCGCGCCCTGCGCCATCAGCGCCTGGCAGAGCCGCCCGACGCCGCGGATCTTGAAGGACCCCGTCGGCTGATAGGCGTCCATCTTCACCCAGGTCTCGCGCCCGCTGGCCGGCAGCCCGCGGTGGGGCATGTAAGGGGTTTCGATGTGCAGCGGGCCCAAGGGCGTCTCCGACGGCGGCGGTCAGGCCTTTTCGCCAGTTCCGCGGTCCAAGGCCAGAGGCGGTTTGCGGGGCGCGGCTGGGCGGTGTCAGATGACGGGCCATGTGGCGCCGCCTCCTCATCTCATCCTGGCTCGGCCTGGCCGCCGCCGCGCCGGCCTGCGCCCAGCCGGCGGCGGTCCGCAGCGAGACGCCGATCGTGGAGACCGTGCTGACCAACGGCGCGCGGCGCTACGCCGTGGAGGTGCAGGTGGGCGCCACCCGCCTGATGGCCGCGCTCGACACCGGCTCGACCGGTCTGCGCATCCTGCCCGGCGCGCTGAAGCCGGGCGACGCCGCCGCGAGCCAGGAGGCCGAGACCTACGGCTATGCCTCCGGCTCGCGCTACGAGGGCGTGGTCAGCGACGCGAAGCTGACCATCGCCGGCGCTGAGGGGACCGCGCCGGTGCACCTGATCGCGACCATCGGCTGCTACAGCTACCTGCCGCATTGCCCGGCCTCGCGCACCACGCTCGACAAGTACGGGATCGCGAGCGACGGCCTGCCGGGCGAGGGCTTCAAGGCGATCCTCGGCATCGACATGGCGCCGGGCCGGGTGGGCAATCCGCTACGCTTCCTGGGCGCGCGCCGCTGGATCGTCGAGCTGCCGCGGCCGGGCGAGGGCGAAGGCCGGCTGATCCTCAACCCCACCGAGGCCGAGGTCGCCGGCTACGCCCAGACCCCGCTGGCCGCGCCCTATGCACATGAGCGGGGCGGCGGCCTGCACGACGCGGCGCCCGGCTGCCTCAGCAACCGCGCCGCGCGCCAGAGCGCCTGCGGGCTGGTGCTGATGGACACCGGCGCGCCGGGCCTGGCGGTGGCCAACGGGCGTCTGGAGGGCGGGCCCTGGTCGGATGGCTCGACGGCCACTCTGGAGCTCTTCGACACGACCGGCGGGATCGCCGCGCGGATCGAGATGGGGGTTGGCGACCGCGATCTCGGCACCCGCCTCAGCTACCGCCAGGAGCGCCGGGTGTCCGGCACGGTCATCTACGCCGGCACCGCGCCCTACTTCGCCTGGTCGGTGCTCTACGACCCACGCCGTCAGACCATCGGCCTGAAGCCGCGCCCGCCGGCGTCGGCTACCGGCGCGCCCCGCGCCGTGGCCCTGGACCGCTAGCCCGGCGGAGGGGTGATTCTCCGAAAGCCGGCTTGGCGCGTTAGGGTGCGGTTAACATACTCAATACGAAGAACATGATTCTCCCCAATCACGCATTCGCAGGAGAAAATTCCATCTCCGAGTCGTTTCAGACCACAAACAGACAAAGCTTTTCTCCGGCCAGGTCCCATCATGTCCCTACGCTTCAGACCAAGGGTCCTGCTCCATGTTTCGCGCCTTCACCGAACATCCCGAGAGCGTCGGCGAGACCTATTTCGAGCACATGCATTCGGCGTCCTGGTTCGCCATGACCATGTTCGTGGGCGCCTTCGCCTGCCTCATCCATGCCATCCTGCCGTTCGCCTGCCAGAAGAGCGGCAGCCAGCGGATCAAGCTGCTGCACCAGCGCATGGTCACCAACCGCCACCGCGCCCCCGAGACCCAAGGCTTCCTGGGCTACGCCGAAGGGATCTGAGGCTTTTCCCTCCCCGTCGGGGAGGGAGGCGAGCGCCAGCGAGACGGGTGAGGCAGTCGCGTTCAAGTGCTGACTCAGACTTCCTCACCCTGGCCGCGATGCGGCCTGTCACTCCCCGGCACGGGGAGGGAAGAGATCACCAGATCCGAACCCGCTGGTCCGGCGCGACGTACAGCTTGTCGCCGGGCTTCACGTCGAAGGCGGAGTACCAGCCGTCGATATTGCGGATCGTGCCGTTCACCCGATAGACGGCCGGCGAGTGCGGGTCGGTGGCCAGGCGCTGGCGCAGGGTGTCTTCGCGGATCTTCTCACGCCACACCTGGGCCCAGCCCAGGAACACCCGCTGGTCGCCGGTCAGGCCGTCGATCACCGGCGCGGGCTTGCCGTGCAGGCTGGCGTGGTAGGCGTCGAGGGCGAGGGAAAGTCCGCCCAGGTCGCCGATGTTCTCGCCCATCACCAGGCCGCCCTGGATATGCGCGCCGGGCAGGGGCTCGAAGGCCGAATACTGGGCGCCCAGGCGGTCGGTCTGGGCCTTGAACTTCGTCGCGTCCTCGGCGGTCCACCAGTCGGTGAGCAGGCCATCGCCGTTGGACTTGCGGCCCTGGTCGTCGAAGCCGTGGCTGGTCTCGTGGCCGATCACCCCGCCGATGCCGCCATAGTTGATCGCCATGTCGCCGTCCGGATCGAAGAACGGCGGAGCCAGGATCGCGGCCGGGAAGACGATCTCGTTGTTGGAGGAGTTGTAGTAGGCGTTGACCGTCTGCGGGGTCATGCCCCACTCGGACTTGTCGACCGGCTTGTTCAGCCGCGCCACGTCCCTATGCCACTCAAAGGCGCCGGAGCGCATGGCGTTGCCGTAGAGGTCGTCGCTCTTCAGCACCAGCTTGGAATAGTCGCGCCACTTGGCCGGATAGCCGATCTTGACGGTGAACTTCGACAGTTTCTCCAGCGCCTTGGCCTTGGTCGGATCGCTCATCCAGGGGAGCTTCTCGATGCGGGCGTGGAGCGCGGTGTGGATGTCGCCCACCAGGGCGTCCATCTTGGCCTTGGCCGACGGCGGGAAATAGCGGGCCACATAGACCCGGCCCACGGATTCCCCGACCATCCCGTTGGTGAAGGCCACGGCGCGCTTCCAGCGCGGCTGCTGCTCCGGCTGGCCGGCCAGCTCCTTGTTGCGGAACTGGTAGTGGGCGTCGACGAAGGGCTTCGACAGATAGGGCGCCGCACCGTCGGTGAGATGGAAGGCCTGCCAGGCCTTCAGGGTCTCCAGCGGGGTGTCGGCGTAGATCTTGGCCACCTTGGGGAAGGCGGTGTTGGTGGTCACCACCACGCGCTTGACGCCGGGCAGGTCGGCGGCCGCCAGGTACTTGGCCCAGCCGATGCCAGGGGCCAGCGTGTCCATCTCGGCCGGGGTGGCGGGATTGTAGGTCTTGTCGCGGTCGCGCCGCTGGACGCGGGTCCAGGAGGCCTCGGCCAGCTGGGTCTCGAAGGCGACGATGGCCTTGGCGTTCTCGGCGGGCTTCGGCCAGCCGGCCAGCGTCAGCATCTGCTCGACATAGGCCTGGTACTTGGCCTTCTTCTCGGCGAACGAGGCCTGCAGGTAGTAGTCGCGGTCGGGCAGGCCCAGCCCGCCGTTGGCCGCATGCACGGCGTATTTCTTAGGCGCCTTGGCGTCGATGGTGATGCCCACCGGGAAGATGGTCGCAAAGCCGGTGGAATTGGCCTTGGCCATCAGGCTTGTGAACGCCGCCTTGGTCTTGGCGGCCTTGATCTGCGCCAGCTCCGGCTGGATGGGCTTGGCGCCCAGCTGGTCGGCCAGGGCCTCATTCATGAAGGAGGCGTAGGCCGCGCCGATCTTGGCGGCGTCCCCGTTCTTCAGCGATTGGGGGTCGCTGAGCTTGCCCGCCGCAGCGTCCATGTCGATGGCGTGGGCGCGGTTCTCGGACAGCACCGAGAGCTTGTCGAAATTGCCGAAGCGGGTCCGGTCGGCGGGGATCTCGGTGCGCGCCGCCCACTTGCCGTTGGCGTAGTTGAAGAAGTCGTCGCCGGGCTTGATCGAGGTGTCCATGCCGGAGACGTCGAAGCCCCAGGTCCCGTACTTCGGCGTCGCCAGGTCGGCGGCCGGCACCGGCGCCTCGTTTGTCCCTTCAGGCATCCGGACAGTCGTGGTGCGATGCCCCTTAAGCGCCTGCGGGGCCGCCCACGCAGGGGCCACGCCGAACGCGGCGACCGCGGCGGCGGCGAGCAGGATGTTTCGGCGAGCGGGGATCATCGGCGTCTCTCTGATGCGCGGGATGGGAGCTGGCAGGGTTGGTTCCTGCCGTGCGCGTCAAGAAACGGGGAATTCTGATCCTGCGCAAGCTTCCTTTCCCGCGTAGCGGGAGAGGGGGACCACCCGCCGGAGAGCGGGTGGTGGAGAGGGAGAGCGGGTGCGCAGAGCTTGAGGCTTGCCCTTCCCACCATCGGCTCTTCGGCCAATGGTCCCCCCTTCCCACAAGTGGGAAGGGAAGGGCTTAAGCCTCTTCCGGCAACAGCCGCTCGTAGTTGCGGCGGATGACGCCGTAGCACTCGCAGGCCAGCTGCTCGAGGACGCCGCGGTCGACGATGTCGACGACGCCGCGGCGATAGCGAATCGCGCCCTTGGCCTGCAGGGTGCGGGCGACCGCAGTCACGGTGGTCCTTTGCACGCCCAGCATGTCGGCCAGGAACTCCTGGGTGAGCGCCACCGTGTCGCTGGAGATCCGGTCATGGCAGGTCAGCAGCCAGCGGCAGAAGCGCGCCTCCACCGAGTGCAGGGCGTTGCAGGCCACCGACTGGATGGCGTGGCCGTAGAGCGCCTCGCTGTGGCGGTCGACCACGTCGCGGATCCGCGGACTCTTGTCCCAGGCCTCGTGCAGCTGCGCGGCGCCGATCCGGGCGGCGCGGGTGGGCGTCTGGACGATGGCCCGCGACAAAGACTGGCGCGGCGCGACGGCGGCCATCAGGCCGAGCGCGCCCTCGCTGCCGATGGTGGCGCTTTCGATCGCCGCGCCGTTCTCCATCAGGGTCATCAGCGAAATCACCCCGTCGTGGGGGAAGTAGACCACGTCGATCCGGTCGCCGGGATCGTAGAGCAGCCGCCCCCGCTCGAGGTCTATCTGGGCCAGGTGAGGGGCCAAGAGCCCATAGTCTTCGGGCGACAACGAAGCGAGCAATCGGTTGTGCACCTGGGTGAGGAGCCTTTGCATCGGGGAATCGAAACGTCGCCGTCCGGCTTGGGTTTCAAGTTATCGATGCGATTTGCTCTGGACTGTCGAGGACTCGACACTTCAGCCAGGAGAAATGGCAAAAATCAGAAATACTTCGAAGAAATGATGAAACTGCAGAGATTTACAGCCATCTGCGACCTGCTGTGGGTGTCGGATGGTCGACGTTCAAATAGCTGAAGACATCCACGCGCGCCCTGCGCCGACCAGATTCACTCGGCCTCGGCCTGATGTCGCTCGAATCACTATTCGAGTGTGCGTCGCGATCCGATCAAAGCGACTAGTGAAGGGTGGCTTGCGCCCGGCCGGTCATCTCAAGCAATTTCAGCGGCGCCGCGCCCCAGGCGACTTCCCAGGCGAACTTGGTCAATCCGACGCCGGAGATCCACACCTCGGCCTCGACGCAGTCCATCCTCAGCATGGTCAGCTTGGGATCGTGTCGGCCTTCCGGCAAACAGGCCGCGACCGCCGCGTTCCAGCAGCGCGCCATGCGCCGCCGGTCGTCCACCAGACTCAGCGCTCCGCCAATGGAGGCCATCAGATCGCCGTCCTGGAAGACGAAGGCGCAACTGCCGCCATCGCCGATGCTCTGAACCATCTCGGTGTCGGTCCGGGCGATGAACCACAGCCGTTTGCGCCGCCGTTCGACGAAGGCCAGCATCGGCTGGGCGTGCAGCCCGGACTTGGTGAGCCCCAGCATGCCCATGCGCTGCGCGGCGATCGCGTCCCATAGGCGCTGAAGTATGGCGTCGCCGCCGTGCACGACCTTGTTCATGGACCCCGCCCCGATGTTGTCCTGGCGCAGATCGCCGTCTCTCGACGGACGACGCTGCCGCGCCAGCCCCGTTCCCGCACTCCCGTCAGTGCGTCGCAATCATTGCCGATGACACCCAGCCGCGATTGCCGTTTTCGTCGTCGACTTCCCACCAGATGCCGTTTTTCTGGCCGGTGGGATAAACCATGTCGCCGATCTTGAAGCTGCGCACCTGCGCCGCCTGCGGCGACGGCGTTTTGCGCATCACGATCGCCTGTTTGACCGTGTAGGCCTGGATGCCGGCCGCCTGGCTCGCCTGCTCGCCGGTCGGCGCGTCCTTCTGCATATAGTGGACGAGGTCGACGAAGGCGTTGAAATAGGCCGCCGTCACCACCTTGCCTATGTCGGTGTTGGAATAGCCGCCGCCGGCCAGGGCGGCGAAGCCGCTCCAGCCATAGCTGCCGCCGCCGGCGCCAAACGAGATGTCGGTCTTCTGGGCGGTTCCCTCGGCCACATAGAGCTGCTCAGTGGAGCGGGCGTCCACCAGGGTGATCAGCGCCTGGGCCTCGGAGCGCTTGGTGCTGATGCTGCCGGCCAGCGCCCCAAAGCCCCCCAGACGGCGCCCGAAGCTGTTACCCACCCCGCTCAGATTGTTGCCGCCGGCATTGGCGTTGGAGTTGGCCAAGTCCGGCACGATGAAGAAGTCGGCGCCGGCGACTTGGCCCTTGCCGATGTTGGAGCCGCGCCGCAGGTCGCCGCTCGCGCCCAGGGCGGTTTCTTCGTTGCGCATGGCCAGGCCGGCGTTGCGGTCGACGATCCGCAGGCAGTTGGAGCGGGAGGCGAACAGCTTCAGCAAGGTCTCGGGATTGGAGAGGCCGAGCCCCGTCCACCAGTCGCGCTGCGGCTCCTTGATCGCCGCGCGGCCCAGCGGCTTGTCGCACTGTGGCAGTTCCGGCGTGCCCTCGGGCTTCTTCTTGTCCGTGCCATACTGAGCGGACGCCGGCTGGGCGCAGAGGACGGCGGCGAGGCCCACGGCGCTGGCGAGTGACGAAAGTCTGCGCATCCTTGCCCCCCGAAAGCCGATCAAAGTTAACCGCGGCAATCTATACCTCGCAGGGCGCTGCTTCAATTGAAGTCGCCCTTGGGGCGAGCAGACATCGGACGTTTTTCCCTTCGCCGAAGCGCAGCGTGGCCTTGAGCGTCGCCCAAGGCGACCTTAAGTGTGCCGCCCAAGGAGATCGTATGTTCCGATATCTTGTCACCGCGTCGGCGGCCCTGGCGCTGGCCGGCCCCGCCGCCGCCGCGCCGGTCACGCCGCCGAAGATCGCCATCGACAGTTTCGCCCAGCTGCAGACGCCCTTGCCCTATCCCTACAACGACGCGGCCGACGCCAACGCCAACGCCGCGGTCGCCCGCGCCAAGACGCGCGCCCGGGCCGAACACAAACTGCTGCTGGTGGACCTGGGCGGCAACTGGTGTGGTGATTGCCGGATCCTGTCGGCGTCCATGGACCGGCCGGAGTTCAAGGCCTTCCTCGACAAGCACTACGTCACCGTCCTCGTGGACGTCGGCCGTTTCGACAAGAACCTGCAGGTCCCCGCCCATTGGGGCATCACCGAGCGACTAGAGGGCGTGCCGGCGCTGCTGGTCGTCGATCCCACGACCGACAAGCTGCTGGACGGGGGCCGCGTCTCGGCCCTGCAGGACGCGCGCAGCATGACGCCGCAGGCCCTGGCCGACTGGCTCGCGCAGTGGGCGCGTTAGACCCTTCCCGGTTCAGGTGTTTCCACCTGAACCGGACGAGAAGGGTCTATCTTCAAAGGTTTAGAGCGTGTCGGACGGGTGAACCGGCTTCCACTTCACCCTGACGCGCTCTAGAAGCCTAACCCGTCAGCCAACGCCGCGGATGGCGCCAGCCCAGTTCGCGCACCTCGCCCTGGGCCAGGCCCAGAACCTTCATCTTGGCCTCCGTCAGCGCGCGCACCGCCTGCACCGGCTCCTCGCCGCCGACCGGGCTGGACGCCACGCGGCCGGTGCGTTGCGCCCAATCGACGGCGGTCCATTCGGCCTTGCCCTGGTCCTCGTGACCGACAGCGAAGTAGTGGCGCAGGGCCTTGGGCTCGCCGGCGATCTCCACCAGCACCGCGATCAGCCACCCTGCCGCCATTCCTGCCTCCTTGCTGAGCGCGGGTGGCTTAGCGCGCCTTCGCAACGCCGCGCGAGTTGAAAGCGCAGGGCAGGGCCCATAAGCTGGTGGCTCAAGAGGAGGAGAATTCCCCATGGCCGAGACCCCGGAAGATCCCAAGACCACCGACGGCCCGCGAGCCCGGCCGAACCAGAAGGACAAGGGCACGGTCGTCAACTCGGCCTTTGGCGAGAAGATGGACGGCCATCTCTCCGACATCGCCGACGGGGACGACAGGCGCAGGACGCACGCCGCGAAGGTCGATGACGGGAAAGCCCACCCGGGCCAGATCGACAAGGGCAAGGTCGTCAACACCGCCTTCGGTGAAAAGATGAGCGGCGGCATCGCCGACATCACCGACGGCGACGACTAGATCCGACTGAATTTCGAGCCGGCGGGGCCCAGGCGCCCCGCCGCGCCTTGCAAGCTATCGTTTGTCGTAGACCACCTTGCCGTCGACCACGGTCAGCACGGCATGGCCCTTGGGGATCGCCGCCTCCGGCGCGGTCATCAGGTCGACCGAAAAGCCGGAGAGGTCGGCGCGCTTGCCGACGCTGATGGTCCCCAGATCCTTCTCCGCGAACCGCGCATAGGCGGCTGACGCCGTGAACAGCTTCAGCGCCTGGGCGCGCGTGAGCGCCTCTTCCGGATGCCAGTCGGCGTTGGAGAAGCCGCTCAGGTCCTTGCGCGCCACCGCCGCATAGAACTCGATCAGCGGCGCCCCACGCTCCACCGGGGCGTCGGAGCCGCCGACCACCACGGCGCCGGACTTCAGCAGGCTCTGCCAGGCATAGGCGCCTTTCAGCCGATCCTTTCCCAGTCGCGCCGGGGCGAAGTGGAAGTCGCCGATGGCGTGGCTGGGCTGCATGGAGGCGATCACCCCGTCGGCCTGGAAGCGCGGGATGTCGACCGGCCGCAGGATCTGGGCGTGCTCGATCCGCCAGCGCGCGGCTCTGCCCTTGGCGGGGTCGGCCTTGAAGGCCTGCTCATAGAGGTCCAGCGCCGTCGCATTGCCGCGGTCGCCGATGGCGTGGGTAGAGACCTGGATGCCCTTGGCGAGGGCCTGGCTCAGATAGCCGGCCATCACCTTCGGCTCGGTGATGAAGGTCCCCTTCAGGCCCGGCGCGTCGGAATAGGGCTCGAACAGGGCCGCGCCGCGCGAACCGAGCGCGCCGTCCATGTAGAGCTTGATGCCGCGCGTGGTGATCCGCCCGTCCGGCGTGGCGCGCGGCCCGCCGGCGAACAGCGGCCCGGCCTCGGCGGCGTCGACCATGTTGTAGACCCGCAAGGTCGCCTCGCCGGACTTGTCGAGTTCCTCCATCAGCGCCACGTCGGGCCAGGCGACGCTCATGTAGTGGATGCCCGTCCAGCCGTAGGCGGTCTCGACGCGGAACGCCGCGCGATAGGCGGCCAGTTTTTCCTCGCGGGTCGGCGCATGGTGCACGCCGGCCACCAGGCGCATGGCGTTGTCCACCAGCATCCCGGTGAGCTTGCCGTCCGGCCCTTTCAGGATCTGGCCGCCGGCGGGGACGGCGGTGGTCTCGTCAATCCCGGCCGCCTTCAGCGCCGCCGTGTTGGCGGTGAGCGCATGGCCGTCGGCGCGATGCAGCAGCACGGGCACGTCCGGCGCAACGGCGTCGAGGTCCGAGCGCTGCAGGAAGCGGCCTTCCGGCCAGCCGGTCTCGATCCAGCCCACGCCCTCGATCACGCGGACCCCCGGGTGCTCGGCCATATAGGTCTTGAGCCGGCCGGTGACCTCGGCGGCCGACTTGGAGCCCTCCAGGTTCAGCGTCAGTTCGCGCTTGCCGATCTCGCTCAGGTGGGCGTGGGCGTCGGTGAAGCCGGGGAAGAGCGCCGAGCCCTTCAGGTCGATCACCTGGGTCTTGGGGCCGACCAGGGCCTGGGCGCCGGCCTTGCCGCCGGCGTAGGCGATCCGTCCATGGCTGACCGCGACGGCCTCGACCTTCGGCTTGGCGTCGACCGCCGTGTAGATCGGCCCGCCCCAGATGACGAGGTCGGCGGCGGGGGCCGCTGCGGACGCCGCCAGCGGGGCGGCGAGGGCGACGGTGGCGAGAAGGCCGAGGGCGAATGTGCGCATACGGCCTAGCTAGCCCCGCGCAGGGCTGGCGGCAATCGGCTGCTGCATTCCTTCGGCGTCTCGCGGAGGGTCGATGCTACGCCGATTTCACGAAAGCCACGATTGTTTGCGTCACCCCCGGCGCCAGCGGACGGCCGGGATCGGCGTAGGTCGCGATATTGCCGGCGCGGTCGTTCGGCGCGCTTTTCAGGACGTGGTTCATGCCCGGCACGATGACCAGCCTGGCGTCGGGCCGCGCCGCCGCCAGCAGTCGAGCGTCCTGCACGGAGACCTGTACGTCGTTGTCGCCCTGCAGGATCAGGACGGGCGCCTTGACCGCCGCCAGCGCCTTGGCCGGATCGAGGGTCAGCTGGGAGATGAGATAGGGCTGTACGCTGGGCCGGAACAACGCTTCCAGGCCCGGAATATTCGCGATCTGGCGCCCATGCTCCAGGTCCGTCAGACCCGTTTCGATCTGGGCCATGAGCGGCGGCGGCAGGTTCTGGGCGGCCAGTTGTTCGCGGATGACCACGCCGAACGGGCGGCCCGCGCCGGACACTTCGATCACGCCGCAGGTCTCGATCTTCTGCGCCGCCAGGGCGGCGACCAGCGCACCCTCTGAATGGCCGAGCAGGATGACGCAGGTCACCCCCGGCTGGGCCTTCAGGAGGCGCGCGAACAGCACCGCGTCGTCGATGGCGGTGGTGAAACGCATGTCCGCCTCGCGCACCGCCGCGGGCGCGCTCTTGGCGATGGCGCGCTTGTCGTAGCGCAGGCTGGTCACGCCCGCGGCCGCGAGCCCGTCGGCGATCAGCTTGAGGTTGGCGGGCCTGACGCCGGGGACCGTCGAATTGCCGTCGCGATCGGTGGGCCCCGAGCCGGCGATCAGCAGCACCGCCGGCCCGGGCCGGGCGACGGCCGGCGCGAGCAGGGAGCCGTAGAGCGGCGCGGCTCCGCCATCGACAGTGACTTCCCGTTCCATACCCTTCGCGGTCCCCTCCTCGGCGTGGGCGGCGCTGGCCAGAACCATGGCCATCGTCAGCATCGCCACAGTCAGGCAGGCGATCCAGATCGTCAGTCTGCGCAACATCATCGTCGTCCCCTCCGGCCCTGGCGGCCGGCTAGCGGCGGGTGCGTGAAGCGGGCGGCGCCGGCGGAGCCGGCGGCGGCGGGACTTGGCCGGCCTGGGCGGCGCTCACCAGTCCCAGCAAGCCGCCGGGGTTCATGGCGTCGACCATGGCGCTGGGCATCAGGATGGTCGCCCCGCGTTCCTTGGTGGTCTCGTAGATGATGTTCATGGCGCGCAGCTGCAGGGCCGCCGGGCTGCGGGCGTAGATCTCCGCGGCCTCGACGAATTTCTCCGCCACCGACAGCTCGGCCTGGCCCAGGTGGATCCGCGCGGCGGCCTCGCGCTGGGCCTGGGCCTCGCGGCTCATGGCGTCCTGCAGGGCGTCGGGCACCCCGATGTCGCGGATCTCGACGCTGATGGCGGTGACGCCCCAGTCGGCGGTCTTGCGCCCGATCTCCTCGCGCAGCAGCTCGTCGCCGTGCTTGCGGTCGGAGAGCAGGGTGGAAAGCAGGGACGAGCCGACCATTTCCCGCAGCGAGGTCTGGGCCACGCGGCTGATCGCCGAGCGATAGTCGGTGATCTCCAGCGCGGCGCGCTCGGGATCGTGGATCTGCCAGAACACCACGGCGTCCACATCTACCGGCACGGTGTCCTTGGAGAGCGCCTGTTCGGCGTTGAACTCGGTGGTCTGGATGCGCTGGTCGAGCCAGGACGACACGTCGTCGATGACCGGCACGATGAAGAACAGCCCCGGCCCTTTGACCCCTTGCAGCTTGCCCAGCCGCAGCACCACCGCGCGCTCCCACTGGTTGGCCATCTTCATCGACATGGGCGTCAGCACGCCCAAGAGGAGCAGACCCCCGCCCAGCCAGAAGTAGAGACTGAACCCGCTGCGAACCCCCTCCTGGAAGGAGAACGCCGCGAAGCCGACGAGGACGACGGCGATCAGCGTCGCCAGCCCATTGCTCCCGCGCCGGCGAAAGCTGCCGGCGGGGAAGGTCACGCCCGGAATGTAGGCGTTGCTCATCTTAGGTCTCCTTTTGCGCGGCGAGCGCCGCGATGCGATCCGCGAGCGCCAGGGGGTCGACCCCCAGAGCAGCGGCGGCGGCCAGGGTCTGGCGCGCCAGGTTCTCGGTTTCCCGTTCGTGTTCGTGGCCCTGCATGGCCGGCGGCGGCACAGCCACGAAGCTGCCGCGCCCGCGCACCAGCTCCAGCGCGCCCAGCCGTTCCAGCTCGTCGTAGGCGCGGCGCACGGTGTTCAGGTCGACCTTCAGGGCCACAGCCACCTGGCGCATGGTCGGCATCTGGTCGCCGGGGCTGAGCACGCCGGCGCCGATCGCGCGCAGGAACTGCTCGCGCAGTTGCACATAGATCGGGACGCCGGAGTCCCCCAGCCGCAGCGCGGCCAATATTTGCGCCTGTGTATGCATACACTCATACAATACGCCGACGACGAGGGCTGTCAAACGGTGTTTGGTAGGCGTGACACCTCTCCCTCTCGGCTTCGCCGGGGGAGAGGAGATCAGCCCTGCGGGAAGCTGAGGTTGGGCTGGGCGGTCCAGGGATCGACCTTGGTCCGCGGCGCGGCGACTACCAGCCGTCCGCCCAGGCTGGAACGGCCGATGCCGTCGACTTCGTAAAGACCTTCGAAATTGTCCTTGGTCTTCACAGTCTGGGCGAGCGCCTTCAGCGTCTGTGGGTTCGCCATGGCCTCGGCCGCCTGCTGCAGGCCGGTGTCGCGGGCGCCGGCGATCACCACGATGTGGTTGCCGGACGGGCCCTGGAAGGCGGCCACGTAGCCGTAGTCGCGGCGGCTGGCGTCGCCCTGGCTCGGCCCGCCCTCCTGGCTGCGGTAGATGTGACGGGTCGGGCCGTCCACCAGCTCGTCATAGGTCTCGCCGACCGAGAAGCGCGAGGCGGCGAACACCGGATTGCGCAGCACGCCCAGGCCGCTCAGGTATCCGACATAGACGATGTTGTTGCGCTTCAGCATCTCCGGCGTCAGGTCGGAGGCCATCACCACGCGCACATTGTCCGCATGCGCCGCGCCCGCCGACAGCAGGGGCGCCACGCTGCGCAGGGCGAACGCCGCGCCGACCGGCAGGTAGTAGAGATCCAAGTCGCGGTAGCGGCCCATGGCCTTGGGATTGTCCATCAGCCAGTCGTCGAGGTCCGACGCCGAATTGATCGAATATTGCCGGATCAGCCGGTCGACGCCGGCGGCCTCGTCGATCTCGCCGAAGATGTAGTAGTCGCCGATCACCAGCAGGGTCGGCGTCGGCGACTTGAGGACGGCGCTCCATGGCGCGGCCCTCTGCGCCCGGGCCAGGGGCCGCTCGGCGCCATGGGTCATCCAAAAGGCCGCCCAGGCCGCCAGGTTCAGCAGGATGAGAGCCGCGATCCCGGCGATGACGTAGGCTCGCATCGAGCGCGCGACGATCGGCGCGGCCGGCGGCTCGGCGGCCCGCGGCTCGGCCACCATGCGATACTCCCCCTTGGGGATCGTCAGCCGCACCGTCTCGTCGCGGCCAGGGCCGGCGTAGAAGTCGTCGAGCTTGCGGCGCAGACGGTGCACCGCCACCCGCACCGAGGCGTCCTGCGAGCCGTCGAAGGCGGACGAGCGGCCGAACACCGCGGCGGCCACCTCGAACTCCTTGGGCCGCGCGCCGGCCACGGCGCATTCCGCCAGGAAGTCGAACAACCGGTTCTGGCCGTCCGAACGGCCCAGCGCCTGGCGCGCCCGCAGCCGCGCGGCCAGCTCGGCGATCTCGTCGCCTGCCTGCTCCCTGGCCGCCTCGGACAATGTAACTGTAACCTTATGTAACCCCTGAGAGACCGTATTTAACCGGACACGGACCCAGTTGGCAAAGTATGGCTTCCGACAGTGAAAATCCGGGGGACTCCCTTGAAACGCCTTCTCACGCTCGCGGCCTGCGCCGCCCTTCCCGTGTCGCTGATGCTTGCCTGCTCGCCGCAGAAACCGGCCGCGCCCGCCAGCCAGGCGAAGTACAACGTCGACGCGTTGGACATGAAGGAGTTCATGGGCCACGTGGTCGACCCGGCCTCTTTCGCCTACTGGAAGGGCTCGGGCACCGAAGAGACGGGCAAGGGAACCAAGGACCTGACGCCGACCACCGACGAGGGTTGGGAGTCCATGGAGACCGCCGCCGCCGTGCTGATCGAGGCCGGCAACGCCCTGCAGCTGCCGGGCCGCCCGCGGGCGCCGGAAGCCGATTTCGACAAGTTCGCCCAACAGCTCACCGCCGAGGCGATCCTGGCCAAGGCCGCCGCCGAGAAGCACGACAAGCAGGGCGTCTACGACGAGGGCGCCAAGGTCTATCTGATCTGCACGGCCTGCCACAAAGAGTACGTGATCGACCCGGGCATCAAGGCCAACGGCCCCGCCCAGGGCAATCCGCTGCCCGACTGGCCGGCCGACATCAAGGCCAAGCAGGGCAAGTACGAAGCCAAGCCGGCGACCTGACGGCCTCACCCAGGAGACCCCTCATGCACAAGACCGTCCTCGCCCTCGTCGCCGTCGCCGCCCTGGCTCTCGCCGGCCAGGCCTCCGCCCACGCCCGGCTGATCACCGGCTCGCCCAAGAACGGCGCCACCGTCGCCGCGCCCAAGGCGCTGACCCTGCACTACAGCGAAGAGCTGGTCCCCGCCGCCTCGAGCGTGAAGGTCGCCGGCCCCGGGGGCGCGGCGGTGGCCACCGGCCCGATGGCGCTCGACAAGACCAAGCGCGTCGTGACCGTGCCCTTCACCGGCTCTCTGGCCGCGGGCGCCTACAGGGTGAAGTGGCACATGAAGACCGAGGACGGCCACGAAACCGACGGCGACTTCGGCTTTACCGTGAAATAGGCTCCCCAGCGGAGCCAGAACGGCGGAGGTGCGTTCCGGCTGGGCTCGAAAGGGGAGCTGACCCAGATGACCGAACGCGCCGCCGCCCCGAATCCGGACGTCAAGCAGCCGGAGCGGCCGAAGCTCCTGCAGGTGCTGGGCCCCGGCCTGATCACCGGCGCGTCGGACGACGATCCCAGCGGCATCGCCACCTACTCCCAGGCCGGCGCCCAGTTCGGCTTCGGCCTCAGCTGGGTGATGCTGTTCTCCTGGCCGCTGATGTGCGCCATCCAGGAGATCAGCGCGCGCATCGGGCGGGTCACCGGCCGCGGCATCGCCGGCAACCTGAAGAAGCACTATCCGACCCCGGTGGTCGCCTCGATCGTCACCCTGCTGGTGATCGCCAACGTCATCAACCTGGGCGCCGATCTGGGCGCCATGGGCGCGGCGCTGAAGCTGCTGATCGGCGGGCCGCAGCTCGTGTACGCCGCCCTCTTCGGCCTGGTCACCGTGCTGCTGGAGGTGTTCTCCCGCTACTCCCGCTACGTCTCGATCCTGAAGTGGCTGACGCTGTCGCTGTTCGCCTATGTGGGCGTGGTGTTCGTCGTCCACACGCCGTGGGGCGAGGTGGCCAGGAGCCTGGTGATCCCGCAGATCACCTTCACCCCGGCCTACATGACCGTGGTCGTCGCCATCCTCGGCACCACCATCAGCCCCTACCTGTTCTTCTGGCAGGCGGCGGAGGAGGTCGAGGAGGTCAAGGAGCGGACCGACGCCAAGCCGCTGGAGCGCGCCCCCGAACAGGCGACGGCCGAGTTCAGCCGTATCCGCTGGGACACCTACATCGGTATGGGATTCTCCAATGCCGTGGCCCTGTTCATCATCCTGACGACGGCGGCCACCCTGCACGCCCATGGGATCACCGACATCCAGACCTCATCCCAGGCCGCCGAGGCCCTGCGCCCCATCGCCGGGCGCTTCGCCTTCACGATCTTCGCCATCGGCATCATCGGCACCGGCCTCCTGGCCCTGCCCGTGCTGGCGGGCTCCTCGGCCTATGCGCTGGGCGAGACCCTCGGCTGGCATGTGGGCCTGGCGCGCAAGCCGCGGCGCGCCAAGGCCTTCTACGCCGCCATCGCCGTCGCCACGCTGTTGGGCGTGCTGCTCAACAACAGCCCTATTGACCCGATCAAGGCGCTGTTCTGGAGCGCGGTGATCAACGGCGTGGTCGCCGTGCCGGTGATGGCGCTGATGATGCACCTCTCCAGCCACAAGGAAGCCATGGGCGATTTCAAGCTCGGCCGCGGCCTGAAAATCGTGGGCTGGCTCTCCACCGCCGTGATGGCCGCCGCGGCGATCGGCCTCTTCGCGACCTGGGGAAAGTAGCGCCTAGGCCGCGCTGGCCTTCCGGAACACCTCGTTGGCGTGGCGCCAGGACACGGCCTTCATGAAGGCGTTCACGTAGTCGCCGGCCTTCGCGCCATAGTCCATGTGATAGGCGTGCTCATACATGTCGAGCACCAGCAGCGGCGCGCCGTTGGCCACGGTCTGGGTATGGTCGGAGGCCCAGCTGTTCACCAGACGCGCGTCGTGGCGGCTGTAGGTCAGGATCACCCAGCCCGAGCCGCCGCCCAGCGCCTTGCCCATGCCGGAGAACTCCGCGGCCCAACGGTCGAGACTGCCGAAGTCGCGTTCCACGGCCTGCGCCAGCGGCGCGCTGGGCGCTGCGGACGGCCCGAAGCCGCTGAAATAGACCTCATGCAGGATCATCGAGTTCCAGGCGATCAGCTCCTCGCGCTTCAGCCCGTTGACCTCGAACACCGGCGCGCTGGCCGGATCCAGCTTGCCGAACTCGGCGCGGATGGCGCCCAGCCGCTTCACGGCGCCCACGTAGTTGTTGTCGTGGTGGCTCACCAGCAGCTTTTCCGAGAGCCCCGGGACGGCCTTCGGGTCGAAGGGCAGGGGCTGTTGGGCGAACCCCGCCGCGGCCGGCGGCGCGGGCTGGGCCACGGCGGTCGCGGCGGCGGCGGCGACCGCTGCGCCGGCGAGGGCTGCGCCGCCGAGCAGCATACGGCGGTCGAGGGTGGGTTCAGTCATGGGGTTTCTCCGTGGACAAGGTCGGGGCTTCTCGGCGGCGCGGCCGCTTGGCCGCGGTAAGCCGCTTCAGTGTCGTTTCGGCCAGCGCCTCCGGCGCCTCGTCCGGAATCGGAAAGACCGAACTGACATTGATCTCGCAAAGTACGTAGCTGTCATCTCCCAGCGGTGTCCTTGGCCCGAGCAGGAGGTCGGCGTCCCAGATCACCGGCAGGTCGTCCGGGGCGATCCCGAGCCGGCGCGCCAGGCCTGGGGTCCAGTCCCGCTCCATGAGCGCGCGCAGGCGCTGGAACCGCGCATCGTCCGGCCCGGAATAGAGCCTGGGCCCGGCGGGTCCCGCCTCGCGCGGCGCCAGGGCGCGGACCAGCTGACGCCCGAACCCCGCCACGCG